>JAASSU010000271.1 GCA_021767705.1 Bacteroidota bacterium
ATTTGTTTAGGGTTCCTGCTTTGAAAAACGTTTTTTATTTCACTATCCTTTTCAGGATTGACTTTTAAATAATACTCAAATGCATTTTCACCCAGATCATCAACAACCCATGTTTTTCCAACCTGCCTGGCTCCTCTGATAACTAAAGGCTTTCTTCTTTTTTCTGATTCTTTCCAGTTCTTTAGATAATCCTGTATATCTCTTCTCATTTTTTGAAATCATTTAAGATTAACCCCAAACACTATTGGATTTTCGATGTAAAAATACAAATTACTATTGGATTTTAGAAACTTTTATCCAAATTACTATTGGATTTTGTACTTCTTAAGTAGAATCCGCTGTCGCTCAGTAGGTGATTTTTTTTTAATCTTCTGAAAAAAACAATTCACTACATCTGCCATTAGAGATAATGCATTGCTTAAAAAACCAATCAACCCTTGATCTGTTCCATGTGACAGAAAGGTATTAATTTTGCCAATTGCTTTAAAAACATTTGCATGAAGGAAGATACCGTCGTAAAACCCGCTGAGGATTTAGTTGGAGAACAGGAACTGAAGGTGATGGGTGCGCGTGTGCACAATCTGCGCAACATTGATGTGGAGATTCCAAGAAATCAACTGGTGGTGATCACCGGTTTGAGTGGCAGTGGTAAATCATCGCTTGCGTTCGACACCATTTACGCCGAAGGGCAGCGCCGCTACATGGAAACCTTTTCGGCCTATGCCCGGCAATTCATTGGCAATCTTGAACGCCCGGATGTGGATAAAATTACCGGTCTGAGCCCCGTCATCTCCATCGAACAAAAAACCACCGGTAAAAATCCGCGCTCTACGGTGGGAACGATTACGGAAATTTATGACTTCCTTCGACTGCTTTATGCCCGCGCTGCTGATGCCTATTCGCATGTATCCGGCGAAAAGATGGTGAAGTACACTGAAGAGCAAATCATTGACCTGATCACAGAAAAGTTTACCGAAAAATCCATCCTCATTCTCGCCCCCTTGGTAAAAGGGCGCAAAGGACATTACCGTGAGCTTTTCGAGCAAACACGGAAGCAGGGCTTCCTGAAAGTCAGGGTGGATGGAAAGATTCGCGATATCGAATTCGGGATGAAAGTGGATCGTTACAAGGTGCATGATATTGAAATTGTGATTGATAAAATCAAAGTCAATCCCGAAAAACGGAAGCGGATTTCAGAAGCGGTCAAAGCCGGAATGAAGTACGGAAAAGGGGCAGTGTTGGTTTTTGATGAGGAAAACGGTTCAGCCCATCACTACAGCAAGGCCTTAATGTGCCCCGTTTCCGGGATTTCTTACGAAGAGCCGGAGCCCAACTCATTTTCCTTCAACTCGCCCTATGGTGCTTGCCCAAAATGTAACGGGCTGGGGTCAATCTCGGAGGTGGATATCAATAAGATTATCCCCGACAGGGAGAAGAGCATCAAAGAGGGAGGCCTGGCACCGCTCGGGAAATACAAAACCACCTGGATTTTCAGACAACTCGAAGCTATAGGCAAACGCTTTGGCTTTGGTCTCAGCACGAAAATCAAAGATATCCCTGATGAGGCGTTGAACACGATCCTTTACGGCTCGGACCAGGTGTTCGAAATCAAAAACGAATTTGCCGGCGTATCCTCCTCCTATTCTTTGCAGTTCGAGGGTATCATTAACTTCATCATCAACCAGCAGGAAGCTTCCAACTCCCGGAACATTAAGAAGTGGGCCGGAAGTTTTATGAACCGGATAACCTGCCCGGATTGCAACGGTGGCAGGCTGAAAAGGAGTCGCTTCAGTTTTTTATCGACGAAAAGAATATTTCTGATCTTGCCACCATGGACTTAAACCGCTTTGCGGAGTGGCTCGACGAGGTTCCCGGACGCATCGACGGACGTAAAAAAGTGGTCGCTCACGAAATTATCCGCGAAATCAGCACACGCACCCGTTTTCTTTTGGAGGTAGGCCTGGATTATCTGACGCTCAACCGTCCGGCAAAAAGCCTCTCAGGGGGTGAGTCTCAGCGCATCCGGTTGGCTACACAGATTGGCTCACAACTGGTGGGCGTGCTCTACATCCTCGATGAGCCCAGTATTGGTCTGCAC
Organism: Bacteroidota bacterium; assembly: GCA_021767705.1. Taxonomy (GTDB): domain Bacteria; phylum Bacteroidota; class Bacteroidia; order Bacteroidales; family JAIPAH01; genus JAIPAH01. The sequence goes on from JAASSU010000271.1 coordinate 2,099, forward strand.
CAACGCGACAACCACCGCCTGATTTCTTCACTGAAAAAATTGCGCGACCTCGGAAACTCTGTCATCGTGGTGGAACACGACAAAGACATGATTATGGCTGCCGACCATGTGGTGGACATTGGCCCCGGCGCCGGTCGCCACGGAGGAGAGATTGTAGCCCAGGGAACGCCCCATCACTTTACGGACTGTGATACACTCACATGCAACTACCTTAGCGGGAAGAAAAAAATCGATGTGCCGGCCAAACGAAGGAATCCTAACGGCAAGCACATTACTGTTGAAGGCGCCAGCGGGCACAACTTAAAAAATGTAACTTTAAAGCTGCCGATGGGCCAATTGATTTGCATTACCGGCGTGTCGGGAAGTGGAAAATCATCATTGATCAACGAAACACTTTACCCTATTCTTAGCAAACATTTCTATCGTTCTGAAAAAAAACCCCTTCCCTACAAAAAGATTTCAGGCATCAACCATCTCGATAAAGTCATTGAAATCAACCAATCGCCTATCGGAAGGACGCCCCGCTCCAATCCGGCCACCTACACCGGCGTTTTCGACGAGATCAGGAAATTGTATGCGGCACTTCCCGAGGCGAAAATCCGTGGCTACAAACCCGGACGCTTTTCTTTCAACGTGAAAGGAGGGCGTTGCGAAGAGTGCAAAGGGGCCGGCGTAAAAACCATCGAGATGAACTTCCTTCCGGATGTGTATGTCCATTGCCAGGAATGTGACGGCAAGCGCTACAACCGCGAAACCCTCGAAGTGCGTTACAAAGGAAAAAGTATCAGCGATGTACTGAATATGACCATCAACCAGGCCGTGGAATTCTTTGAAAATATTCCCTCCATCCTGATAAAGCTAAAAACATTGCAGGAGGTAGGGTTGGGATACATCACGCTGGGGCAGCAATCCACTACCCTTTCGGGCGGAGAGGCTCAGCGCGTAAAACTCTCTACAGAGCTTTCGAAACGCGATACCGGGAAAACGCTTTACATTTTGGATGAGCCAACTACCGGGCTGCACTTCGAGGATGTGAAAGTGCTGTTGGATGTGATACAAAAGCTGGTGGACAAGGGCAATACAGCACTGATTATCGAGCATAATATGGAAGTAATAAAGGTAGCCGATCATATTGTGGATATTGGCCCTGAAGGAGGAGAAAAAGGCGGCAGAGTTGTAGCCGAGGGAACTCCCGAAGAAATTGCTTCGATTGAGAATAACTTTACAGGAAAATATTTACAAGAAGAACTTTAGCCATGAGCAATAGAATAGAAATCATTTGCGAAAATACAGGATGCAGAGAATCGTACCCTATAGGCACCACGCTGCAACAAATAGCCGAAAGCCTGAAAATTGATACGGGCTTGCCTATCCTGGGGGCGATGGTCAACAACAAACTCAAAGAGCTGAGCTACCAGATTTATAAACCGAAAAAGGTCCGTTTTATAGACATGACCCACGACGATGGAATGCGAATGGTTGTAAGATCGCTGATTTTTGTTTTGTACAAGGCCAGTAATGAACTTTTTAGCAAAAGCGATCTAACTGTCAGGCATCCAATTTCTAACGGATACTATTGCACGCTGCAGCATGGTAAGGATAATCCCACGGAAGTGGATATTGAGCAAATTAAGCAACGTATGATGTCAATCATTGTAGCCGATATCCCTTTTAATCACCGTGAAATCCCTACAGAAGAAGCTATCCGGATTTTTGAAGAGCATAACCTTGAAGCTAAGACACCACTTTTTAAAACCCGCGGAAATGTGTTTACCTCCGTGTATGAGCTGGAAGATCATGTAGACTACTTTTACGGGCAGCTCGTCCCCTCTACAGGCTATCTTAAAACCTTCGATATGATTCCGTTTTACAACGGGATGTTGCTGCGCTTTCCTGATCCCGGCAATCCCGACCAGGTGAGACCGCTTGTTAAACAAACCAAGCTTTTAAAAATCTTCAGTGAATTCAAGCGCTGGGGAAAAATCCTTGATGTCAGGAATATTGGCGACCTGAACCGAACGGTAGAATCAGGCGAAATTAAAGACATAATTAAAATTTCTGAAGCACTTCAGGAAAAGAAGGTCGCACAGATTGCCGACAAAATCAAAAAGCGGGCAAAACAAATAAAGCTGATTTTGATTTCAGGGCCCTCCTCGTCCGGAAAGACAACTTTTTCGAAACGCCTCGCCATTCAGTTGAGGGTAAACGGTTTCAATCCGGTGAGGATTTCTCTGGATAACTACTTTGTTAACCGCGAAGATAACCCCGTGGATGAAAACGGGGAATACGACTTTGAAGCACTTGAAGCCATTGATATCGAGCTGTTTAATA
>JAASSU010000272.1 GCA_021767705.1 Bacteroidota bacterium
ACCCGCATTTTTCAAACACTCAACGAACTTGAAAACACCAAAATAGGTATCCAGAAAAATATCTTCCTCCGCCAGCAGGAGTTAGTCAACCTGCGCTATCAAATCGACAAAACAAAAACCGACTTTAACCGTCAGGAAAAGCTTTATGCCGACAAGGTTATCAGCGATAAAGTGTATGAAGATGCTCAGCGCGATTTTAAATACAACATGAAGCAGCTTAAGATACAGTTGGAGCTGATGAAGCTCGACTCTATTGTGGCCTTGAGCAGAAACAAACAGATTGAAGAGTCGATGAAACGCATGGAAAACAACCTCAAGTTGTTACGCGAGAACCTCGACAACCTCATCATCCGCGCCCCGGTAGCGGGACGGCTGTCGTCGTTCAGTGCCGAAATTGGCGAGACGAAGAATCCGGGTGAGCGCCTGGGACAGATCGACCAGCTAAGGGGCTATAAACTGACCGCCCGCATCGACGAACGCTACATTTCGAGGGTTTACAAAGGACAGCCGGCCGAGTTCGACTTTGCAGGAAAGACCTACCAGCTCGAAATTGCCAAGATCTACTCGGATGTGAACAACGGAGCTTTTGAGGTGGATTTCCACTTTACGGGCGAACAGCCAAAAGAGCTGAAACGCGGCCTAACTGTGCAGATGCGCCTCAAGTTCAGCAGCTCCGAAGAGGCTACGATTGTCAAGCGCGGCGGCTTCTTCCAGGAAACCGGCGGCAACTGGATTTACGTTATCGACGAATCAGGAGAGTTTGCTTCGAAACGGCCCATCCGCATCGGACGCCAGAACACCCTCTACTACGAGGTGCTGAGCGGACTGCATCCCGGCGAGCAAGTGATAATCTCCTCCTACGACTCATTCGGACAAAAAGACAAACTTATATTTGAATAGAAAAACCACGCCGGATGGGAAAACCTCATCCGGCTTAAAAAAGAATTAAACTTAAATACCAACTATCATGATTAAAACAGAAAATCTTATCAAAGTATTCCGCACTGATGAGGTGGAAACCACCGCCTTAAACGAGGTGAATGTTGAAGTAAAGGAAGGCGAATTTGTAGCCATTATGGGCCCTTCGGGATGTGGCAAATCCACGCTGCTCAACATCCTCGGGCTCCTCGACAACCCATCCGGAGGAGCGTATTACTTCCTTGGCAAAGACGTTTCGGGATATAATGAAAAGCATCGCGCCAAGCTGCGTAAAAACAACATTGGCTTTGTTTTCCAGAATTTTAACCTGATTGATGAGCTGAACGTATTTGAAAACGTGGAGCTTCCGCTGATTTATCTCGGCATTCCCTCGAAAGAGCGCAAGAAAATGGTCGATGAGGCTTTGGAGCGTATGCAGATAGCCCATCGCGCCAAGCACTTCCCGTTGCAGCTTTCGGGTGGTCAGCAACAGCGTGTAGCCGTGGCCCGTGCCGTAGTGGCCAAGCCAAAACTGATTCTTGCGGATGAGCCTACCGGTAACCTCGACTCTGCCCATGGTGAAGAAGTGATGCAACTCCTCGAGCAGTTGAACCAAAACGGAACCACCATCGTGATGGTGACGCACTCGGCCCATGATGCTGAGTACAGCCAGCGTATCGTACGCCTGTTCGACGGACAGGTGGTGACTGAAAACATTAAAGAAGCAGTACTTTAAATTCACTTTTAACCTAACAATCTTCTATGCTACGGAATTTCTTCAAAATAGCCATTCGCTCATTTATACGCCGAAAGTCATTTACATGGATAAATATCATTGGCCTGGCTATCGGGATGGCCGCTTCCATCCTGATTGCCATGTGGGTTTATGATGAAATCACTTACGACACCTTTCACCAGGATGCCGAAAGGGTTCACCGACTCGAGCGCGATATTTTTTACCAGGGCAAGCAGGTGATCGTTCCCGTAACGGGCGCACGCTATGCCTACACTATGAAAGAAGAAATTCCGGGCATTGAAGACGTTTGCCGTCTTTACCCGATTACGCTTTCGCTGAAAGACCGCACAGATGTTTTTCATACCGAAAGGGTCTTCTATGCCGACAGCTCCTTCTTTAAGGTTTTCTCGTTTAAGTTGAAGCAGGGTAATCCTGACGAAGCACTGACAGAGCCTTACTCCATTTTATTGACTGAGAAAGCTGCGAAGAAGTATTTCGGTAGTAAAAACCCGATGAATGAAAAGATTGAGCTCGACTGGAATGGCGAAGCACACCACTACATTGTGCGGGGAATTTTTGATGAGCCTGAGGGCAATTCGCACCTTAATTTCGAAATGGTAGCTTCTTTTAATACCCTGGAGCCATTGCGCAGAAACCAGTTCAGTAACTGGCTCAACAATTACCTTTACACATACGTGAAGCTGGACGAGCACACCTCATCAGCAGAAATAGAGGAAAAACTCATCCCCTTTGCCTCAAAATATCTGCAAAGGCTGAAGCAACTCATTGGCGTGAAAGGAGAACTTAGCGAGGTTTTCAGGTTAAGGCTCAAACCGGTTGAAGACATTTACCTGCACACCGACGGGCAATGGGATATCGGAAAAAACGGAAGCATGACTTCCGTGGTGATTTTTTCTATCGTGGCTGTGCTCATTCTGCTTATCGCCAGCTTTAACTTTATGAACCTGTCAACGGCACTGGCCGAAAAAAGAGCCCTTGAAGTAGGCTTGCGAAAAACAATTGGGGCACACAAAAAAAACCTGGTGGCACAGTTTCTGGGTGAGTCGGTCTTCCTGACCATACTGGCTTTCGTTTTCTCAGCAGCCATCATTCAGGCAGCACTGCCTTCGTTCAACAACTTTGTGGATAAGGATTTGTCGTGGGCCATGTTCCTCGAGCCTGCCCCTGTCATAGCGGTGATCATCATCGTGCTTGGCACAGGGTTTTTTGCAGGGCTCTATCCGGCGTTCTACCTCTCTTCTATCCCGCCCATCAAGGCATTGAAAAAAGAAAAAGTTACCGCCGGAAAAGGGATCTCGTTCAGGCAAGTGCTGGTAACCCTCCAGTTTTTTATCACCATCAGCCTGATTATCGCCACAATCACGGCCATTCAGCAGCTCAACTTCATGCAAAGCAAATCGCTGGGCTTCAACAAGGAAAACATCGTCTACATTCCATTCGAAAGCAACAAGGTCGATAATGAGTATGAGACCTTTAAGGGTGAGCTCCTGAAGAACCCGATGATTGAAGCCGTTACCGCATCAGGGAGTATTCCGATGGGCGACAGTTTTAGCGATACCGGATTTGAAACAGAGCTTTCTGAGCAACCTTTCCTCAGCACGTTTATGCCTGTTCATGATGACTTCTTTGAGGTGTGGGGCCTTGAGCTCCTTGCCGGGAGGAGGTTCCATTCGAGCAGCGAGACCGAAACCATGCGCTCGTATATCATCAATGAAACCGCCATGAAAGATCTTGGTATTCCTGAGCCGGAAGAAGCTATCGGCATCGAATACAACATGATGGGAGGAGACACTACCTTCAAGGGAAAAGTGATTGGAGTGGTAAAAGACTTCCACATCCGCTCGCTCAGAAAAAAAATGGAGCCCGTATCTATATTCTATCGTCCAGACTATAAAGATGGTATTTCCATCCGCGTGACAGATGGCAGCATGAGTGAAGCTCTGCCATATATCTCAGAAAAATGGCAGGAGCAGTTTCCGGGGGTTTTTTACAACTACGAAATTATCAGCGAAAGATTCGAAAGAAAGTATGCTTCGGAGAGAAGAATGAAAAACATCCTGATGTCTTTCACCTTCCTGACTTTCTTTATCGCACTGCTTGGCTTGCTGGGACTGGCAGCGTTTTTGGCAAGGCAAAAGTCTAAAGAAATAGCTATCCGCAAAGTGTTGGGTGCCGAAGTATCTACCATCATCAGGCTGCTTACCAGTCAGTTTAATAAGTGGGTTGTGATATCCATTATCATCTCCTGGCCGGTAACTTACTACTTCCTCGACCGCTGGCTTAGCAGTTTCGCTTATCGCATCACGCCCGACTGGTGGGTGTTTATGCTGTCGGGGCTTGTGGCTCTCATCATCGCCACCATTACGGTGAGCATGCAAACTTATAAGGCTGCAACCGCCAATCCTGTGGATGCCATAAAATACGAATAAAACACAAAACCATGATTTACAATTATATAAAAATAGCATTAAGAAATATCATCAGGAATAAGACCTATTCAATCATCAACATATTGGGTCTTACCATAGGCATCTCAGCCTCCATTATGATTCTGCTATTTGTGCAATACCACTATAACTTTGACGACCATATAAAAAACAATGAGAATAAATACCGCATTATAGAGATTCAGCAGGCCGATGGTGTGGGCGAGCAGCATGTAGCTTTTACTATGGGCCCTCTTGCCCGCCAAATGGAAGCTGATTACCCGGAGGTAAAACAGGCCTGCCGGGTCATGCCCTGGGGCGGCG
>JAASSU010000273.1 GCA_021767705.1 Bacteroidota bacterium
GATTTTATCCGGGTATTCAAAACCTTCGTCAGGAAGCATTTTGAATGATCTCCTGTCCTGTTGAGGTTCTTGTTTTTTGAGGGTCGGAAGGATTTCATTGTAATAAAATCCTTTTTCATATTTGATGTAAGCAGCGCGATCAGTATCGACTTGAGCCATCAGCATGGGGTTGCTGACAAGCATGATTGCCAGCAGCATCAGTGTGTGGTTTATTCTTTTCATAGGTGTTTTTTTAATCCTTGATTTTTTCAAATGTACTGAAATTTGCTCAGGATTGCTATCCTGCACTTCAAAGCGGGATATGACCGGAAGATTTTGTATTTTTGATGCTTCACATCCTGAAAAAGTCACAATGGGAAATCTTTTGGTTTATAAGTCCTCCGCCGGTTCGGGTAAAACCACTCAACTGGTCATTGAATATCTCAATTTGGTGATTCCCAACCCCGATCGATACAAAAATATTCTGGCGATTACGTTTACCAACAAGGCGGCGGAAGAGATGAAATCGAGGATAGTTAAAGTGCTGGAGGGGTTGAGCCGTGAGGGCGTAGGCCCGTTCAGTGTTTTTGCAGGCCCTTTGATAAGTAAAGGCTTTACCAGCGATCAGATTAAGGCCAATTCCGGGAAGGTGTTAAAAAATATCCTTCACGATTATTCCAATTTCGCAGTGTCGACCATCGACAGCCTGATGCACCGGATTATCCGTTCCTTTTCTTACGACCTTAAGCTTTCTCAGCGTTTCGAGGTGCTGTTGGATCAGGAGGAGCTCATTCAGAAATCGGTGGATATTATCCTCGACAGCCTCAAACCCAAGGAACAGCTGACACACTTTCTGATTGATTTTGTAAAGTCGCGTACCGACGAAAGCCAGTCGTGGCACATCGAGCGGACGCTGTATGATTTTGCCAAAGTGCTGCAGCAGGATGAAACCATCGACTTTATTCCTGATTTAAAAAAGTACTCGCTTCACGACTATATGAAGGCAGAAAAAGACATCAGGGCATTTACATCGCAGTTCGAAAGCTTCCTGGAAAAGAAAGCAGATGAGGCGTTTGAAAAAATCGGCGATACTTCGCCCAAGTCTTTTTTCCAGGGAAAAAATGGTATTTACAGTTATTTCAAAAAGATTAAGGATAAAAAATATCGCGGAAGCGAGGGGGAGGAGGCACTGCGCCTGAAAAGTCATGCCAGCAAATTTATCCATGAAGGAAAATATTGTGCTGCCAAGGCGCCTGCCGAAGACAAAACCCATATCGAGTCGATTGCCGCTGCGCTGATTGCTATCCAGAAAGATATAGAATCTTATGTGGAGCGAAATTCTGAACAGTATTTTTTCTTCCGGTTGCTATTGAGAAACCTTCACGGGTTGGCGGTTTTAAAGGAGATTGAGCAGCACTTGTCGAAGCTCAAGGATGAGAAAGATGTCATCCACATCTCTGAATTCAACCGGCGCATTAGCCGTCAGATTCAGGCGAATGCTTCGGTTCCTTTTATCTATGAACGCATTGGCGAAAAGTATCAGCATTGTTTTGTGGATGAATTTCAGGACACCTCCGTGCTGCAGTGGCACAACCTTTTGCCCTTGGTTACTAACGGTCTCGCCGGAAACCAGCCCAGTATGCTGGTAGGTGATGCCAAGCAGTCAATTTACCGTTGGCGCGGTGGTGAGGTGGAGCAGTTCGCCATACTGCCCGAGCTTTTTCAGAGGGAGAAGCTCCCCGACAGCGTGGGCAGTCAAAACCTGATCAAAGGGGAATATAACCGGAAGGACCTTAACACCAACTACCGCACTTCGCGTACGATTGTAGAGTTTAACAACAATCTGTTCGATTTTATCAAAGCCTCTGCAAATGCCAGGGTGCAGCGTATTTTCGAAAGCCACCGGCAAACGCCGTTTAAGGACGACGATGGGTTGGTAAGTGCCACTTTTGCCGATGGAAGTGGTGAAGAGCTGGAGAGTAATCACCTTGCCTCTGTAAAAAAATATGTGGAAGAGAGCCTGGAAGCCGGATACCGGATGAGAGACATCGCCATACTGGTGCGGACAAAAAACAAGGGCATGAAAGTGGCCTCGTTCCTGTCCGGACTCAACTATCCGGTCATCTCCTCCGATTCTTTGCTCCTTGCAAGTTCTCCGAAGTTGCATTTCCTGATGGCGCTGTTCAGGCTCATTGTAAACCCTGCCGATGAGGTGGCTTGGCTCGAAGCACGTTCGTTTCTGTATTATTACCGACGCGAACGGCAATATTTTCATGATTTCCTGAGTAAAGAGGATGGGACTTACAAAGCCGGAAGAGGTACCGAATTCCTTAAAAAGTTCCTTTATCCCGATTCGGGAAATTGGGAGAACTATTCGCTCTATGATTTGGCTGAAAAGCTCATAAGAACCTTTGAGCTCAACAGCAAGCATGATCCCTTTATAACCTTCTTTCTGGATGAGGTGCACCGGCAATCGCAGGAGGGCGAAACGGGTGTGCAGGATTTTACAGACTGGTGGGAGATCAACAAGTCTAAAAAGTCGATTGTGGCTCCTGAAGGCATTGATGCCATCAAGGTTTATACCGTCCATAAATCCAAAGGACTTGAATTCCCTGTTGTCATTGTTCCGTTTATCTCGAAGCGGCCTGTTTCTCCTACTAACGATAACCTATGGCTTGAAGGGAAGCACCATTATCCGCAAAGTGCTGTTGTCCCTGCGGCCTATCTGCCCACCAACAAGGCACTTGAAAGCACCGTTTATGCCGGGGATTTCAGAGAGGAGGAGGAAAAATCGCTGCTGGATGAGATCAATGTTTTATATGTTGCACTGACACGCCCCGAGGACAGGCTGTATCTCTCCCTGGATTTGCCATCCCGGAACAGCAGAAGTGTGAGCATGGCCTCGCTGGTTTCGGAGTTTTTTATCTCTGAAGGAAAAGATGTTCAGCTAGGTGAAACAATTTCTCAGAAAGGCGCAAACTCGAAAAGAGTAATAGCACCCGAGCCCGAATTGCAGGTGGATGTGCATGAGGGGCTGGTTTCGGAGAGCTGGCGTAAAAAGATAGTCATCGCTTCGCAGACGGATGAGCTGGAGGATGTGGCGCTCGGAAGGCTCGAAGGCCGGTATTGGGGGGAGATGATGCATTCTACGCTGGCGCGGATAGAGAAGAGCAGTGACCTGGATGAGGTGATTTCCCGCCTGAGATCAGAAGCGTTGCTGTCATCAAAACAAATTGATCAATTGGAAAGTACACTTGCTGAAGTGCTGGCACACCCTGAGTTGAAGAAAATGTTTTCAGGTGAAGGGACGGTTTACACCGAGCACGACCTCGTGACCAGTCAAGGCGAAATTCTCCGCCCCGACAGGGTGGTGGTGAAAAGTAACAGGGCCTCCCTCGTGGAATACAAAACCGGGCAAAAGAAAAAGGAGCACATTGATCAGGTGCAAAAATACGCGGATATTCTTGAGGATACAGGCTTAGAAATTGAATCCAAACTCCTGGTATACCTTGATGACTCGCCCGAAGTAGTAGAGTTGGATTAATTTTCTCAAACATTTTTTCGAGCCCCGTGTTTCAGGTTATCAATACTAAAATTTGTAAGGATGACTCAACCACATAAAGTAAATCTGTTCTACAGTCTTTTTTTAATCGCTTTGGCGCTTTTCGGATTTTTTGCCCGCTACCTTGAGCAGGGAGACATGCAATTCACCGCACTGATTCCCGCTGTTTTCGGAATCATCTTGCTTCCCATGACAGGGGGCATCAAGCGCGATAACCGCGTAATCGGGCATATCTCAGCACTCGTTTTGGTTATTGTCCTTTTCGGGATGATTGGCATGTTCTTCCGCGACGGAGGTGTCAGCCTGGAACGAAAAAATGTGATCTTCCAGTTAGTAACGCTGTCAACGCTCTATTACCTTTTTATACAGGTGCGCTATTTTATCAGAAGAAGAAAAGGGCTGGAGTAGAGGTTACTGTGTTTAATACGTTTGTAAGTTGCTACGTTAAGTAAGTTGGGAAAGACGTGTTTAAGTGCGCAAGTGTTCAGGTGTTTAAGTTCAGTTGGCAGTTGGCAACGCGGGCTTAGGGCTTAGAGCTTAGGGGGAAGAGTAGTAAGTAGTAGATAGTAAGTAGTAGGTAGATTGAATGATTGAATTTCGGGTTTCGTGTTTCGTATTTCGGATTCCGGGTTTCGGGTTTTGCCCCGGTGAAACAAACAGGAAGAGCTTTCACGGGGTAAAGGTTTCGGGATAATGACTTAATGACCATCTAATGACCAATTAATGACCATTTAATGACCATCTAATGTCCATCAAATCACTACTAAATGACCCTTCTGAATTACTGCTCCGCAATTTCACAGGGCAGACCATCTAATGACATTGTAATGGCTGAGTGATAATGAATGGTGCTTCCCCTTAGGGCCTCAGCAC
>JAASSU010000051.1 GCA_021767705.1 Bacteroidota bacterium
AGGAAGCGCATCAGTTGGGTGTTGCGATGTGGTGTAAAATGGTGGTCGTTGGCTTCCTGACCGGTTTCTTTGAGGTAGCGCCTGATTTCATTCGCCGTGAAGGCGGCTCCCTTAAAGTGGGGGTTGATGTAAAAGTTCACCGGACTGTTAAAAGCGACCTCTCCCGGAAAGTCGGCTTCCATGTAAGCCAGGATAAAATGGTGCTGCAACGGCAAGCCATAAAGAGGCACGCCAAACTCCTGCGCCAAAATCATGTAAAGCAGTCCCAGCGCAATAGGGGCGCCCTTCTTGGTTTCCAGCATGTTGTTCAGAAAATGGCTTTCCGCAAAGGTTTCTTTGCTGATGTTCACCTTAAAGCGGTGCACATCAAAAAGGATGTGATTGATGACCCTGATTTTTTGCAGGGGCGTAAGGTTATTATGAAGCTCATACTTGAGGTCTTCCTTTATTTGCCTCATCTGTTCCTCAACACGCTCTTTGTCGAGGTCGCTGTAGAGGTACTGGCTCACGGCGAGGTAGCCTTTCATGATGTCGTTCTCATAGAATCCCGACCATACCGTGAGCTTTTGATAAATCTTTTCGAGGTGGAGCTTTTGTATCAGGTAGAGCAAGCGCTCCTGCCTTTCAGGGTCGGGAAGCTTGAGCCATTCCTGCTCCAGCACACCAATGGCATCCGGGCCGTAGGCCAGTATTTGCGTGGTCACTTCATTGTAGGCCGCTTCATCAGACACATCCAGTAAATGTATCAGTGTGTGCAAGCGCTTTGTGTTTTGCTCTTCTAACATCCTGCTACCTTAACATTCCTGCTCTCATTTTGTGGCAAGCTTATCCAGTAAAATTGTGATCAGCTTGTTAATCACTTCCGTGTAATCCTCAATGTATTCTTTACGGATGCGGTTGGCAATCACTGCACACACGGTCATCACCTCGTGCCCGAGCGAGCGCCCCAGTCCGTAAAGCCCCGAGGTTTCCATCTCGAAGTTAATGACCCGCTGACCGTTGTGAGTAAACGATGAAATCCGTTCATTTAGGTCAGGATAAGCCAGTGGCATCCGCAATACGCGTCCCTGCGGGCCATAAAATCCGGGCGCCGTTGCAGTGATTCCTTTGAGGAAATCATCGGCAAAAAGCCCCAGCAGTTCTTCTGATCCTTTGATAAAGTAAGGCTTTGAAAGGTCGGAAGGCCATTGCGACTGACTGATAAAGGCATCGCCCAGTTCATGGTCAATAATTTCGGGTGAAACCTTATAGAAATTCATCAGCCCGTCGATTCCAAGCCCGTGTCCGGCAGCCACATAAGAGCCTACCTTAATATCATCCTGCATAGCACCGGAGGTTCCCAGGCGAATCAGCCTGAACGTCCGTCCCGATTCTTTCACCGTGCGGTTTTCAAGGTCGATATTTGCCAGGGCATCGATTTCATTGATGACAATGTCGAGGTTGTCGGTGCCCATGCCCGTCGACATCACCGAAAATCGGCTTCCCTTATATGTTCCTGTATGCGTCTTGATTTCGCGGTTCTGTACCTTAAATTCCACCGTATCGAAAAACGCTGAAACCTTATCCACTCTTCCCGGATCGCCCACAAGGACAATAGTGTCGGCCAGCATTTCAGGCTTAAGCCTGAGATGATAGATACTTCCGTCAGGATTTAATATTAATTCTGATGCTTCGATCATAAATTTCTTTGTTGTACTTCAACTGAAGTTGGATTAATTTGTTGTCAAAAGTAATTATTATGTTCCAAACCCCGAAGTTCGCAGGGTTTGCTAATTTTGTAAAAAAACAACATGGTTCAAAGTAATATCAGGGCGGAAATCCTGACGATTGGAGATGAAATACTTATCGGTCAGATTATCAACACCAACGCATCGTGGATGGCTCAGCAGATGAATCTTGCAGGGTACAGTGTAGTGCACATGACGACGGTTTCGGATGATGGATTTGCCATTACGAGAGCGATAGACCAGGCTTTTGGCAGAAGTGATATTGTACTGATGACCGGAGGGCTGGGACCCACAAAAGATGATATTACAAAACAAACCCTTTCAGAATACTTTAACTCACCCTTGGTGGTGGATAAGGAGGCACTGGATCATGTGAGTGCGTTTTTTGCTGCCAGGGGCTATGAGCTAACGAAAACGAATTACTATCAGGCTGAAGTTCCGGAGGGTTGTACGGTACTGAAAAACAATCATGGTACCGCACCGGGCATGCTTTTCGAAAGGGAGGGCAAGGTGCTGGTGTCCATGCCCGGCGTGCCCCTCGAAATGAAGAACCTGATGAAGGAAAAAGTGATTCCTTACCTAAAGCAAATATTCAAAGGGCAGGAGATTCTGCATAAAACTGTTATGACGCATGGGATGGGAGAGTCGCACCTTTCCGATAGAATTCGTGATTGGGAGGACGCTTTGCCGGAGCATATAAAACTGGCCTATCTGCCGCGTCCGGGCATTGTTCGTTTGCGCCTTAGCGCCGCCGGCGATGATCGGAAAATGCTTGTAGCAGATATAGAAAAGCAGGTACGACGTTTAGAGAAATTGATTCCGGAGCTGATTTTTGGTTTTGATGATGAACCCTTTGAAAAGGTCATTGGGAATCTGCTCAAAAAACGTCGGCAAACGCTGTCGACGGCCGAAAGCTGCACCGGCGGGAGTATTGCATCCCGTATCACTTCCGTTCCCGGAAGTTCTGAGTATTTCAAAGGCTCGGTAGTGGCCTACGAGAATTCCGTGAAGAAAACAGTGCTGCGTGTATCTGAGAAAGATCTGGAGACGGATGGAGCCGTAAGTCAGGCGGTGGTAGAGCAGATGGCTACAGGAGCCAGGAATTTGCTGGAAACTAATTTTGCGATAGCCACTTCCGGAATTGCCGGTCCGGATGGCGGAACGGATGATAAACCTGTCGGGACGGTATGGATTGCCGTAGCCTCAGAAAAGGAAGTCCGGTCTCGAAGATTTCAGTTTGGCAACAACCGTGAGCGAAATATTGAACGCTCCGTGCTCAGTGGTCTTAACATGTTAAGGCTGATGCTGCTGGAATCCTAAAACCTCACATTCAGCTTCAGGTTCACCTGTCTTGGCGTCAGGTAGTTTGGAACAGCCAGTTGATTGCTGTTCACATCCGTTACCCAAAAATAGGAAATCGTATTTTTTATCTGTAGCAGGTTAAACACCTCCAGACTAAGCCACATCGATTCAAAGTTGTTCAGGAAATGGCCTTTTCGAAGCCGGTTGTCTTCACCGATAATTTGCTTTGAAAAACCGATATCCACTCTGCGATAGGATGGAAGGCGCGAGTCGTTGTTAAAGTTTTTCGTCCCCGGAATATTTACTGGGAGGCCTGTGCTGTAATGCAGGCTCAGGTTCATCTTGTAGGTCGGGTTTTTGGGCAGGTAATCCTGGAAAAAGAGGCTGAAGCTCATGCGCTGGTCAAGTGGCCTGGCGCGATAGCCGATTTCCTTTTCTTTGGTATAAGCTACAACGTTGTTTTCTGTTTCAGGTGTAATTAATACATCTTCATCGTTGTATGCCTGCAGGAAGTAATCACCGTCAATATCTTCCTGTGTAGTCATCAGCGATAAGCTGGCCCATGACTCCACACCCTTTACAAACTCACCGTTGACCTTCATATCAATACCTGTAGAGTATCCTTTCGATTGCATATCCGCAAAGTAGCGCACCCTTACATTCGTTATCTCGTAAGGAATTAAATTCTCGAGGTGCTTGTAAAAGACTTCTGTCACAAACTTGAAAGGTCGACCCCAGGCACTGAAATTCCAGTCGCTGCCCAGTACAAAATGCACCGATTTTTGTGATTCGATATCGCGGTTCAGCGTGCCGTCAATATTCCGCATCTCCTTGTAGAAGGGCGGCTGGTGATAAAATCCGGTGGAGAACCTGAAAAGCACATCGCGCTCCCAGAGAGGTTTGTAAGAGATGCTGGCCCTTGGACTGATAAGCAGCTCTTCGTTAAAATCCCAGAAGGTTGAGCGGATACCAGCGGTAAGTGAAATATCATAGGTGTCTGACAAGTCCCAGCTATCCTGAATAAATGCCGAATAACGGTTCGATGAAATCGAGTTGTTTCCGTCAATAAGTCCCTGCATAGCCAGCGGATAATTGTCAGGAGCCGGTTCGCCGGGAACAAACGATGGGTAGGGGAGGGTGTAGCCAGCCGAGTCGAGCAGCGACCATTCCCTCAGGTTATCAACAATTGCTTCGCGCTGATACTTCACTCCCCATTCCAGCTCATGGTTTTCGGAGAAAAACTCTCCGCGGTGTTCTGCCGAAAAAACATCAACATCCAGATAATTTCTTGCGTGGTTGAGGTATGTACCAACTCCCTGCTTTTGGATCACCTCGCCAAATTCATCCTGACCAAGGTTGGTGTTGAGCTGGCCAATCCAGTAATCGCCACGGATGTCAAAAGTTTCGTTCTCGTCGGAAGTGTAGGCAGAGGCCATAAATTTAAGCTTCATTCCCAGGAATGGTTTGTAAACCGCTGAAAACCCGCCCGTATAATTAATATACTCATCCACCTCGCGGCCATCAAAGTAAATCTGCAAGCGCAAAGCCTCCTGGAAAGTACCGAAATCGGTAGTGCGGTTCTCAGGAACAAAGCGGTACAAGTTTCTTGACATGTTTCCTAAAAGAGAGAACTCCCACTTTTCATTAGGCCTGTAGCTGAGCAGGCCTTGAACATCCGTGAAAGAAGGCTGGTATTCCCCTTCGGTTTGGAGGCTGTTTAAAACATACTGGTTAGATTTTTGGCGCACACCCAGCAAGTAAGAAAATTTGTTGTTTTTCGAAGCATCTTCAAGATGAAAAGAGGCCCCGAGCAGGCTTGCGGACACGGAGCCACCAAAGTTTTTTGGTTTTTTGTAGGTGATGTCCAAAACCGAAGACATCTTGTCGCCGTATTTTGCGTCAAATCCTCCGGCAGAGAAAAGCACTGAAGAAACCAGGTCGCTGTTTACAAAACTCAGCCCTTCCTGTCGTCCCGACCGTACTAAAAACGGACGGTAGATGCGGATATCATTGACGTAGATAAGGTTTTCGTCAAAGTTTCCTCCCCTTACCGAATACTGGTTGCTCATCTCATTTTTTGAGGATACTCCGGGCATGGTCTTCACCAGCGATTCGATGGAGTTGTTCATTCCTGGAATAACTGCGGCTGCCTTTGGGTTAATGGCGGTGATGGTTTTCCGGCGTATGCGCTTGTCTTCGATAATGACGTCCGGCAATTCGGTGGAAGAAATCTCAAGAGTGATATCCAGTTTTCTTTCCTCACCCGGATTCAGTTTCAGGGTGACCTGTTTTTCTTTAAATCCGACAAAGGTAAAAGCGATCGTCACGCTGTCGCGGGTAGGCACAGGTAAGCGATAGTTTCCATTGCGGTCGCTGATCACTCCCTGCTGGCTTTCTATAGGTACAATGTTTACCATCTCCACAGCCAGTCCGTCCTGGTTGGTGATTTTTCCGTAAACCACGGCGGTGTTTTCCTGGGCCATCGCTCCGAAGGTCAGAAACACCATGATGAGTGCGAGGATTCCCCTTGTCAGATTTTTCTTGTGCATTGCTTAGTTAACGTATGGTGAGATACTTTATTTTAAAACGGATGGTGTGATAAAAAAAATGCCGTTACCTTGAAGTAACAGCATTGTATCTTTTAGCCCTGAAGTTAATTAAACAAGCGTATTGCCGTTTTTTCTGGCTTCCTTAATGACTGCGGAAATTCCTTTTCTGTTGATAGTGCGGATACCTTTTGCACTTACCAGCAGATTAACCCATTTCCCTTCTTCTGGAATATAAAACCGGCGCTTATGGAGGTTTGAATTAAATTTACGCTTGGTTCTATGATTTGAGTGGGAAACACTGTTTCCGGTCATTGCTTTCTTTCCTGTAATTTGACAAACTCTGGCCATCGCTCTTGTTTTTATCGTTACTATTTTAAAACGGACTGCAAAATTAATTAAAAAAGTGAATTAAACAAATGGTGTTCAAATCTTTTTTCTGATTTTCCCGTAAGGGTATTGAATAAAAAAAAGTGCCTCTGCAAGCATGCAAAGGCACTTTCTGTTATCCTTGAATAGCAATTATTCAACAATAGTTTTGAATTCTTCAGTATCAAAATAGCTGATGAATTCTTTGTCTTTTTGAGCAGTTTCTTTCAGCTTCTCATGCTTTTCAACCGCTGTTCCGAGATGCTCAAGCGATTTGCTTTGGTTGTCTTTTCTTGCGAAAATAACCGCCAGCAAGTAATGTTCTTTGGCTCCTTTTTCTGAACATTCGAGCGTGGAAATCGCTTGGTCGGCCTTATCATTCATCAGTTGTGCAAGAGCAAGGTTATAGTCGCAGTCAGCGGCTGCAAAATTGTTTTCTGCTTTTGCAAAATCACCTTCAATCATGTTGATCAGGCCCATGTTGTAGCTGGTATTGATACCGGCTTTTTTGGCCTTTCCGAGAAGTTCTTCGCCTTTTTCAAAATTCTCTCTTTTCAGCGCAAGAACGGCCATGTTATTATATACTTCCCCTGTGGCTTTCAGCTCCTTGGCTTTTTGAAGGCTCGTCTCTGCTTCATCAAGCATGTTTTCCTCAAGCATCACAGCTCCTTTGTTATTAAATGCTCTCCAGCATTTTTCATGCGCGTTGTTGATAACCTCGTAAGCTTCGATTTTTTTCTCATTTGTTTCCTGAAGGGTAGCAGCATAAAGCTTTTCCTTGATATCAAGGGTGTCAGGATTTGAAAAAATCAAGGTCTTCAGCTCCTCGTCAGAATGCTTAGGTTCAAAAGCGTTGACGGTAAACTCCACACGACGGAGAGGAGGAAGAATATCTTCTGCCAGTTCCTTGTAAATCATCGACATATTGCGGATTTCTTCTTCCCGTTGCTTAAGGTCAGGCTGTGAGCGCACAACATTGAGGATGGTATTTTTTGCTTCCAGGTCGCTGTTTTCCACAGCTGCCATAAACCCGTTCCAGTCTTCGCCCTTCGGATAAATGTCAAGTTGAAGCTCTTCCGCTGATTCAAATCCAACCTTTGTGTCTTCTTCATTGGCGATTTTATTCAATTGTGTGGCCAAATATTTTTCGCCGGTTTCGGCACGTTCAACGGCCAGGTCTTCATTAAAGCTGATTTCACCTTCAGGCGATGCCCAGGCGTTGAGTTCAATATTTTTAATCTTCCATCCTTTGCGGATAAAGTCCTTCATATTGGCCAGATCTTCTTTGGTGTTTTCTTCCTTATTGAGATCCAACCTCCAATTCAGGTTTGAAAAGTTTTGAGCAAAATAGATATTGGCATTTTCGGAGATAATCGTTTCCTTTTCATACATATGCGCAGCACTAACAACATTTTCGTTGTGCTTAATGCGCGTGCTTGTGATGATAACGCCGTCGGCAAGCTTTGTTTTTCCGAGCTCTTCCGACTTGTCTTTAAGGCTTGCTACAGGTTTTACAATCAGAATTGCATCCTGCATACCATCCTCATATTCAAAAGTGGTGGTGTAAGTAAAGGAGCCCCCTTCTTTCTTGCTGATAACTTTTCCTTCACCTTCCGCTTTTTCGCCTTTCAGGCGGAAGCTTTCAAGCTCTTTTTCATTGCCGGCGTATTTCAATACTGGTGTAAATTCCAGGGCGGCTTTTTTGTGGAAATACTTTTCCGGAATAAAGCCTTTGACTTCAAGCTCTACCTCTCCGCCTTTGTTTTCCAGGACTTCTGGTGTTACTGAATAGTCTACTTCCTCGTAGTTTTTAACCATTTTGTTTAATCCGCAGCTGCTTAATAGCGCTATTGCTGCGATAAACGCAACTAATTTAAAATTTTTCATTTTTACTGGTTTTGTTTTTTAATTCGAATTTCCCGACGGCGAATTTAAGAAAAATGTTGGGGTTCCAAAATGAGAACGCTGTACCAAAAAATAAAGCCGTCCGAATATCGGACGGCTTTATTAAAACATGAAGCTGTTAGTTTATTGAACCATGCTTTTGAAATCAGGCATATCAAAGTACTTGATAAATTCTTTGTCTGATTTCGCTGTTTCTTTCAGTGAAGCATCAGCTTTGATGGCATTTACGAGATGCTTGAATACCATCTCTTTGTTGTCTTTTCTTGCATTAACAACAGCCATGAGGTATTCTTTCTCAGCACTTTCGGGTGCACATTCCAGTTTAGATTGTGCTTTGTCAGTATCACCGTTTACAAGGTGGGCCAATGCAACGTTGTAGTCGCAGTTGTTATCGCCCATTTGAGATATTGCTTCGTCATAATTACCTTTAGTAATATTAAGAACACCCATGCTGTATGATACATTTACACCTTGCTTCTTAGCTTTTGTAAAATACTCTTCAGCTTTGTCATAGTCACCTTCGATACCGGCGATAACTCCAAGGTTGTTAAGGACACCACCGTGCGTTGGAGCGATAGATTCTGCTTTCTTAAGAGCTTCCTTCGCTTTGTCGTAATCACCTTTCAGCATATGAATATAACCAGTATTGTTGTATGCTTTCGCGCAACCAGGGAATAATTCATTCGCTTTTTTATAGATAGCTAACTTTTTGTCGAGATCGTCATGAAGTGTTGCTGCATAAAGCAATTCTGCTTTATCCAGTTGCTCAGCGTCATTCATTGCAAGGTCAGCCATTTCCTGATCCGTTTTCTTGGGTTCATAGCTGTTTACCTGAATTTCAGTGCGACGCAGCGGAGGAAGGATGTCTTCTTCTACCTCTTCATAGATGAGAGACATATTTTTGATTTCCTGTTCCCGCTTGGCAAGGTCAGGCTGCGAACGTACAACATTGAGGATAATGTTTTTGTCTTCAATGTTTGAATTTTCTACCGCTTCCATAAACCCATTCCAGTCTTCGCCTTTGGCGTGTTTATCAACAGTAACATTTTCCATGCTGATGTCGAGGTCCTTGAAAAGATCTTCAAGAACATCCATCCCTTTATCGGCACGACGCTCAGACAGTCCGGAGTTGAAAGTTTCTTCACCTTCGGGAGAAGCCCATGCGTTAATTTCGATATTCTTGATTTCCCAACCTTTATCGATAAACTGCTTCAGCTCTTCAACGTCTTCCTTCGCATTGCGATTTACGTTGAGTGGCAGACGCCAGTTCAGGTAAGCCAGGTTGATTTTGAAGTAAACGGTGGCTTTATCTGAAATAATCGTTTCTTTTTCGTATCCATGCTCAGCAATCATTCCGTAGTCAGGAGTGTTGCTCTTATCATATGGATTAGCTGCACTTACAGCAGGTTCGAAAGAAACACGCTGACCAGTGATGATTGTACCTTCGGCCAGTGCCGTTTGTGGTAAAGTCTGCGACTTGTAGGTTTCAAGAATGTTGCTGCTTGTGGCATCTTCGTTAACCGGATTTCCTTTAGGAAGGAATACGAGTGGTTCAAGTACAAGCTCAGCATCTTCCATGCCTTCTTCGAAAGCAATAGTGTATTCTTTTGAGAACGATCCGCCGTCATCAGTAATGACCTGTCCGTCACCAGTAACTTTTTCACCGCGGAGGAAGATAGGCTCAAGAACTTTAGTCTTGCCATTGTAATTAAGTTTTGGAGTCAGCTTCATTGCTGCTTTGCTGCTAAAGTAATCTTCAGGAATCTGACCGGTAACTTTTACTTTCACTTCATCGCCATGACGTTCCATAACAGAAGGCTGCGCGTCTAAACCAACCTGGTCGAAATTACGTACCATTTTGCCTAGGCCGCCAAACTGACCAAGGTTGAATGAAAGGTTAAGGCTGGAGTTGGTGTAAACATCGTAATCAAATCCTCCTTCTTTGGCATCAAGCATATCGCTATTAACGCCTTTCCATGTTTGTTCCAAACCTAATGATACCACATCTGACAATTTATAGCTAATTCCGGCACCAAAAGGAACAAATCCTTCTGTGGTAAGTTCCATGGGGCCATTCGATGCACTGGTTCCACCGCTTTGTCCCAGAATAGCACCGTTTGGTTTAACGCGATATTCAGATTCCCAGTTTGAAAAACCAACGCCGGCGAAACCATAAATGTCAAGCTTTCTATCTTCTTTGTAATCGCTAATAAGATTAACCAAACTGAGTGTTGCCTGCAAACTGTAATCTAAAACCGTAGAGGCTTCCATTTCCTGCTGCGGTGATGGGGCTTTAAGGGTGCTATAAAGTCCTCCATATTGCAAGTTTCCTCTCAGGCCGAAAAGTGGTGAAAGTTGATGTCCGAGAGAGATGCCACCGGAAAACTTATCTTCAGACAATTTCTCCATCGGGTTTTGATCTTGTACATCACCCCAAAACTGGGAAATTCCACCATTAAGGGTTAGATACCAGTACCGGGCAAAAGAACTGTTATCGTCTTTTGAATCCTGACCAAAGGCAGCCCCTTGAATTAAAAGAAAAGCAAGCGCAATAGCGAATGCGTTAAGGGTAAATTTAGCTTTTTTCATAACTGTTATTTTTGAAATTTTTATGGTTTATTCTCAATATTTTCCCACTAAAGTAATAAAATTTCACAGAAATTGTTTATCACAAAACGATCTGACTCATTTTTATGCAACAAATTTAAAAAAATATCGAATTATAAAAAGGGTTTGATGTTACTTTATTATTACGAAATGAAAGAATTATCTTTAAAAACTATATTTTCGTCTGTTTTCTTAGTCCTGGGTTTGTGTGGATATTCACAGAAACACTTTACTAATTATGTGCAGGCGGAGGTGGGGTTGGCTATTTCCATTTCAGACGTCAAGCGCTATGACTTTGCTCCTACCACTCAAACGCAAAGCGAGATACAACCCGGATCATCTGCGGAAATTACTTTTTTCACCAACGAAAATATTGGTATTAATATTGATTTTCAGCGATATTGGTTGGCAGGTGTGAACCCTGATTTAAACCTAAAGTTCACCGGATCGGCATGGAGCCCTTCTTTAAACCTTACCTTTGCTTTTAACCAGATGTTTGAGGATGGGCTTCGCTCACCCTGGAACAGACGTTTTAAGCTCATCGGAAAAATAGGCTATGGCAGGGTGATGAGCAGCGCAAACCTCGAAAAAATAAACCCCGACACAACCATGACTCCGTTAGGTGCTGATTTTACACTTGGAAACAAATCAGTTAGCGTTGGAAGTATTCCGTTAAAACTAACACTGATGTTTAAGCTAAATAAAACCCACAATCAATTCTATCGAAGAGGAAAAGACAGACTGTTCCTGGTGGTGAGCGGCAAAGTGCAGTTTGTAGGTACTGATGAGCTGGACAACTACATTGACGCAGGGTTTAGTAATGATGCCCTCACCTGTTTCTCTGTTGGGATGGCCTATTTTTTCGGAAATTGACCGGGTTGGGTAAAGTGATGCCAAAGAATGATTCCGGCACTCACCGAAACGTTGAGGGAATGCTTCGTTCCCCATTGCGGAATTTCAAGGCAGGTGTCAGAAATCTCAATGACTTCTTCTGAAACCCCTGAAACCTCGTTCCCAAAAATATAGGCGATTGGTTTGTTCTCTTCGGGCTTGAATTTTTCGAGCGAAACACTTTGATCGCATTGCTCTACAGATACAATTTGGTAACCATAGTTTCTCAGGCTTTCTACAGCTTCTTCAACCGATTTAAAGTACTCCCACTCCACAGATTCGGTGGCTCCGATGGCGGTTTTCTGGATGTCGCGATGCGGCGGGCGGGCCGTGATCCCGCAAAGGACTACTTTTTCGAGTGCAAAAGCATCAGCCGTCCTGAAAAAGCTACCGGTGTTGTTTGCACTCCGGATATTGTCTAACACAACAACCACCGGATTTTTTTTCTTATGCTTAAATTCTTCCGGGTTTAAACGGTTTAATTCATGAATGGCCAGTTTGCGCATATCTGTCCCTTTTTGGCTTTTGTTTGGCAGAGAGCCAGATAGCTATTGAATAGCTGAGGATTCAGACCCTTCTGCAATGATAATTTTTTGAGGACGACAAAATTACTTAATTCAAAATTCTTATCCATTAACGCGAAAGCAGAATTGATTTATAATTTTAACTTTGTCTGGCAAAAAAAGAAAGCTTTGGCAGGAAAAAAGAAACAAGAAAAAGTGGTGACACCGTTGATGAAGCAGTATAATTCGGTGAAGGCGAAATATCCCGATGCTTTGCTTTTATTCAGGGTGGGCGACTTTTATGAGACTTTTGGAGAGGATGCGCGGAAAACAGCTCAGATTCTTGGAATCATCCTTACGAAAAGGGCGAACGGCTCTGCCTCTGAAGTGGACCTTGCCGGATTCCCTCACCACGCCCTCGACAGCTACCTGCCTAAGCTTGTGCGTGCCGGACAACGCGTTGCAATTTGTGACCAGCTTGAAGACCCCAAAATGACCAAAACTATTGTGAAACGCGGAGTTACAGAGCTGGTGACGCCGGGAGTTTCATACAATGATAAGGTGCTGGAAAACAGGGAAAATAACTTTCTGGCCAGTGTGCACCTCGACAGAAAAACCAGCGGGGTGGCCTTTCTGGACGTGTCCACCGGAGAGTTTTACCTGGCCGAAGGGAAAGTGGATTACATCGATAAGATGCTGCAGTCATTCAAGCCCTCGGAGGTGATAGTTCAGCGCGATAGGCGTGAGGACTTTTTTAAATTGTTCGGGGATAAGTTTTTTATCAAAACATTCGATGACTGGGTTTTTACCATTGATTTTGGTCGTGAGCTTCTGTTAAAGCACTTTGACGTGAAGAACCTCAAAGGCTTTGGGGTGGAAGATAAAGAGCTGGGATTGATTGCCGCCGGAGCAGCACTTCATTATCTCGCCGAAACGCATCACGACAAGGTGAAGCATATCACCAAAATTTCCAGGATTGAAGAGGACGATTATGTCTGGCTCGATCGGTTTACCATCCGCAACCTGGAGCTTTTTTATCCTTCGGCAGATGATGGCACTTCGCTGCTGGACGTGATTGACAAAACACAATCGGCCATGGGCAGCCGCTTGCTGAAAAAATGGCTCGTGCTGCCCCTGAAGCACCGGAATGCCATTGAAGAGCGTCACAGTGTGGTGGAAGCTTTTGTGAATAATCGCGAGCTCGACGACCAGTTACGAGCTTACATTGAAGAAATAGGTGACCTTGAACGCCTGATTACCAAGGTGTCGACAGGCCGTATTACACCACGGGAGATGCTCAAGCTTCAAAGCTCACTTGAAGCTATTGAACCTGTTAAAAAGTTATGCCAGTCTGCAGAGAATGAAGCCCTCCGAAAGACCGGGGAGCAGTTTAGTGAATGCAGCCTCATTGCCGGAAAAATCAAAGAAACATTGAACGAAAACCCGCCGGCATTGGTGAGCAAAGGGAATGTGATTGCCAACGGCATTTCTGAAGAGCTGGATGAATACCGCAAGCTGATTACTTCAGGAAAGGATTATTTAAAGGAAATACAACGCCGCGAGGCCGAAAGAACAGGGATTACTTCTCTCAAGATCAGTTATAATAATGTTTTCGGGTATTACCTGGAGGTGCGCAACGTACACAAAGATAAAGTGCCGGAAGAGTGGCACCGGAAGCAAACGCTGGTGAGCTCTGAAAGGTACATTACAGAAGAGCTTAAAGAGTATGAGCAAAAGATTCTGGGAGCAGAAGAGAAGATACAGGTGCTGGAAGAAAAGTTATACCGGCAGCTGGTAGTTGAGGTGTCTGACTACATTGAGCCGGTGCAGTTGAATGCCAACCTGATAGCCAAGATTGATGTGCTGCTTGCTTTTGCGTTTCTTGCAAAGGCAAATGGCTACGTAAAACCTTCAATGAATGATTCTTATGGTCTGGAAATCCGCGATGGCCGGCACCCGGTCATCGAAGATCAATTGCCTCCCGGAGAGGATTATATCGCCAACGATATTTCATTGGATACGGAGAACCAGCAGATCATAATCGTAACCGGACCGAATATGTCGGGTAAATCGGCTTTGCTGAGGCAAACCGCCCTGATTGTCCTGATGGCTCAAATCGGTAGCTTTGTTCCTGCCAAAGAAGCTTCTATCGGGGTGTTCGACAAGGTTTTTACCAGGGTTGGTGCTTCAGATAATATTTCCAGTGGTGAGTCTACCTTTATGGTGGAGATGAATGAGACGGCCAGCATTTTGAACAATATTTCCAATCGCAGCCTGATTTTGCTTGATGAAATTGGACGCGGTACCAGCACCTACGATGGGATTTCGATTGCCTGGTCGATAGCCGAGTTTCTGCACGAGCACCCGATGTACAAGCCACGCGTCCTTTTTGCCACCCATTATCATGAACTGAACGAGATGGCCAATTCCTTTCACCGGATTAAGAATTATCATATCTCCGTGAAGGAAATCCAGAATAAGATTCTTTTTCTCCGCAAGTTTAAGCCCGGCGGCAGTGAGCACAGCTTCGGGATTCATGTGGCCCGTATGGCCGGCATGCCGCAGATTGTAGTGGAGCGTGCCGAACAGTTGCTGGCCAGGCTCGAAGATTCTCATTCTGACAACCAGTTGGCGAAAAAAACCAAGCAAAAAATCTCGGACAAGGATTATCAACTGAGTTTTATTCAGCTTAATGATCCGTTGCTGGAGCAGATAAAAGACGATATCCTGAATACGGATGTCAATACGCTCACTCCGGTGGAAGCACTGATGAAACTCAACGAAATAAAAAAATTAATCAGCGATAAATAGCTTTACGATGAAGAAGAAAGATAATAAACCTTCTGTCTGGTCGCAAAACAAAGTGTTGTATGGAATACTGGTTTTGTTTGCCTTTGTGCTTTATGGCAACACGATTCCGAACGAATATGCTTTGGATGACATTTATGTCACCAATGGCAACCCCCAAACCAGTAAAGGTTTTAGTGCACTTCCCGAAATTTTCACTTCGCGTTATGCCAATGTCAACAACGACGACGGGAGTGCGCTGCGTTTCGGTTACCGCCCCATCGTGAAAGCTACTTTTGCCATCGAACATCAGTTTTTTAAGCGGGCGCCACATGTCAGCCACTTTATTAATGTGCTGCTTTATGCGCTGGTGTTGATTGTTTTGCTGAGGCTTCTCAGGAGCCTGATGCGCGATTATCATTATCTTTTTCCTTTCCTCATTGTCCTGATTTTTGCCGCACACCCTGTCCATACCGAGGTGGTGGCCAGCCTTAAAAACCGCGATGAGCTGCTGGTGTCGCTGTTTGCATTCCTGTCGATGCATGCCTTTTTAAAATATTTCGATGAGCGAAAAACCCTTCAGCTCCTTGCCGGGATGGGGTTGTTTTTGCTGGCCTACCTTTCAAAAGCATCGGCCATGGTGTTCCTCGCAGTGTTCCCGGTGGCGCTGTATTTTTTCCGCGAGGTAAATGTTAAAAAATTGCTGGTGGTGGCCGGTTCGGCGCTGGTGGTCGTTTTGATTGCGCGATATGTGCCCCGGCTCTTTTTACCCTCCCCCGAGCGACCGATTCTTTTCGTTGAGAACCCGTTGCTATTTGAAGACAATAAGCTTTTGCATGTTTCCACTGGTTTTAAGGTGCTGCTGTTTTACCTGAAGAAAATGTTCTGGCCACTGCCAATGCTTTTTTACTACGGATACAACATGATTCCGGTAGTGGGTTTCGGCAATGCAGAAGTCATTCTGTCTGTCATCATTCATCTGGCTTTGGCAGGATATGCCATTTACCTGCTTCCGAAGAAACATGTTTTATCTTTCGCCATCCTGTTTTATTTCATCACCATTTCTATTTATGCCAACATGGTGAAGCCGGTGATGGGTATCGTGGCCGATCGCTTTCTGTTTAGTGCAGTGCTGGGTCTTGCCATTGCGCTGGTATATCTCTTTTTCAGGATAGCCAAAGCTCCACTTAAAAATCCAAAGGCCATCTTTACAGGAAGTAATACCATGGTTGTGCTAATGTTGCTCGTACTGATACCTTTTTCGGCTATCACTATCGATCGTAATACGGATTGGGAAACACAGTTGAAACTCACCGAGAGCGATATCGGTCAGTTAGAAAATAGTGCCAAAGGCAATTACCTGTATGCACTTTCGTTGAAAAATGATGTGGTGGGCAAGCAGTCGTGGAAAAAACCCGAAGGGCAGCAAAAGGTAAACCTGATGTTAAAGCATTACAAGCGTGCTATAGAAATTTACCCTGAATATTATGATGCCTGGAACCAGTTGGGGGAAATCTACATGGTGGTAAAGCGTGAGTATGAGATTGCTGAGCGTTTTTTCAAGAAAGCCTTGGAAATCAATCCTGATATGCGAAAGGCCTATTACAATATTGGGTACATGAATTTTATTGAGAAAGACTATGACAAAGCCCGCGCCTATTTCGAAAAGTTTCTTCAATATGAACCGGAGCATGAGCAGGTTCATTCATTTATGAGCAAGATGGCTTTCCGCGAAAACAACCTGGAGAAAGCGTTGGAATGGAACGAAAAGATTCTCAAGTTCAACCCGGAATCGGCATTAGCCTATTTTAACATGGGTAATTACCTCTTGCAAAGCGGGGATACCATCCCGGCCGTAGAAAACTTTGAGAAAGCTGCTGAGATCAACCCAAACAACACACAGCTCAACAAAAACCTTTATCGCTATTTTACGGACCAGGGCAATGAAAGAAAAGCGAATTATTATCTGAACCTGAATAATTGATTTATGGTAACGGAAATATCCAGAATATTTGATATCGTCTATTTTGCACGTGAGAA
>JAASSU010000052.1 GCA_021767705.1 Bacteroidota bacterium
TCCGGCAATTTGCGGAAGGTGCGTAATGGCAATGACCTGAATGTTTTTCGACATTTTTTTCATGATATTCCCGGTTTTACCGGCAATATCTCCCGATACCCCGCTGTCGATTTCATCAAAAATAACCGTTGGAAGCATTGTTTTGGAAGCAATCAGTGATTTGACAGAAAGCATCAGGCGCGATAATTCTCCGCCGGAAGCTATTTTTTCGATGGGCTGGGGCGCCACCCCCTTATTTGCAGAAAAAGCAAACGTGATTTCATCTTTTCCGTGCGGCCCAATTTCCCCTGTTTTTCGATGACGGACGTTGAATACGGCATCGGCCATTCCAAGCTGCTTCAGCGTGTTCATCACTTCGTGCTCCACCCCGGGAACCACTTTTTTTCTTTTCTCAGAAATTTGATCAGCAACTTCATGAAGGTGGTTCTCCTTGTTTGAAATCTCCCTTTTTAGTTGTTCAAGCTCCATTTCCAGACCACTCACAGAATCCAGCTTTTCCTGTAATTCCTGCATCTTTCCGAGCAATCCCAAAACAGTATTTACACGGTGCTTCTGCTGTAACTCATAGATTACATTTAACCGGTTGTTGAGCTCATCAATGCGCTCGGGGTTGTAGCTGATATCTTCGGAAAGCGACTGCATTTCCGAGGAGATGTCCTCAAGTTCAATAATGGCGCTGTTCAGCCTTTCAGATAACCCCTGCAAGGGTTGATGATGTGCAGCAGCAGCACTTGCATCCGCATAAATCTGCTTTAGCTGCTCAATGATACTGTTCTCTTCTTCAGTTAAAGCATATGATCCTTTTGAGAGGGATGACTTGATACTTTCAGAGTGATTTTGTGTGTCGAGCTCGGCCTCAGCTTCTTCCTGCTCCTCTTCAGAAAGATGGGCTTCCTGCAGCTCATTGAAAAGGTATTGATAATAGTCGATATCTGCTTTCGATTGCTTTTCCTGTTCATCAAGCTCCACGTATTTTTTTTGCAAAGCTTTTAATTCCCTGAATTCTTTTCGGTAATGATTGAGGTCTGAGCTTTCAACAGCCACAGAATCGATAACGGCAAGCTGCACATCCGAATCGTTCAGCGTAAGCGTTTTATTCTGCGAATGGATATCAACCAAACGCGCACCTAACTCCTTCATCTGCGGAAGCCTGACGGGTGTGTCGTTGATAAAAGCCCTTGATTTACCACTGCTGTTGATTTCTCTTCTCAGGATTAATTCATGCTCATAATCAAGGTCATGCTTCTCGAAAAAGGAATGAAGCCCGTAGTTTTTGATGTTGAACGTACCTTCCACAACACATTTTTTCTTACTGTCGTACAATGCGTTTGTATCGGCACGATTACCGAGAATCAGAGACAGTGCGCCAAGGAGTATCGACTTCCCTGCACCTGTTTCGCCCGTTATGGCTGTAAACCCTTTTTCAAAGGATAAATTCAGCTTTCGGATTAGCGCATAGTTTTCTACCGATAGGTGTTGCAGCATTGATGTTATATTTTCGACAAATGTAAAAAAATATCAATACCCTTAGGTTTCTAAATATGATCAGAAATTACAGAAGGCTTTGAAATTGAGGGATGGAATATAATTATTCCATGTTTGGAATAATGCGCAAGGCTACCAGGCTAATTGTCTTGCATGATTTTATCATACTGCGTAGAATTGGCAGGGTCAAGCTCTTTCATAATATTGACGACCGTAGTTTTTTCCATGCTCGTTCCTTCCTTAAAAATATTTACGATCTCATCGGATTTTGTTTCTAAAAAGAGTTGCAGAATAAAAAGATTAGGGCGCTGTTCGTTGACCACTTTCAGTAGCTCAATAGCTTCCACAATTTTGCTTCTTCCCATATCCACATTGTCCTGCATTTTGTCAAGGCCCTGTCGGTGATAAATGTATGAAGCTTCACGGATGGCTGCATAACTATTATTCGTATAGTTTTCTGCTAACCAGTAACGGTTTTTTTGGCTGTCGAATGAAGACCATCCGGTTTCATTCCCTGATTGTGCGATGCTGACAATGTTTTGTGCCCTGGTAAAAAACTCACTGCCTCCGAATTTCGAAAAGGAATCGAAATCAAGGCCAAGAATGATGTTGGCGTAAAAGCCAAGAATTGATGCTAAATTCGTGGTATAGGTATTCTCGTTAAACTCAATAGGTTGGTTTTCGATAAAATAAAAATGGATGTTGTCATCTTCCCAATTCAAGAGCGGGGTGTTGTATGAAGAGCCAAAGACGGGCCGGCGCACCACTACGTTGAGCTTTCCTGAGAATTCGTCAGCGGCAATACGTTCGTTAATAGTAAAAAGGAAAGTACACTCAATGCGCTCGTTGATTTGAAAATCATAATCAGACCATTTTGTGTTGTTCATAAACTCAAAAATAGCTTTCTGCATGTTATTAAACACTTCCTTGTCCGATCCTTCTACCATTCTTGAGTTTACTCTTACATTGCAATCCAATTCCTGCGAAAGCACAGGAAAAGTCAGAAGTGATACTGTAAGAAATAAAATGATTTTTTTGATATTCATCAAAGCTTCAGTTTTTTTGCAATAAAATCAACGATATCACTGGCCACCTCCGTTTTGCTTTTCAAAGGAAAAGGCGTTTTCGTTCCTTCGCGGTCAAAAATGGTAACACGATTGGTGTTGCCTCCAAATCCTTCGCCCGGCTCGGTAGCTGAATTGAGAACGAACATATCTGCATTTTTATTTTTCAGCTTTGATAATGCATTGGCTTCATGGTTTTCCGTTTCCAGTGCAAATCCTGCAAGAAATTGCCCTTTCTTTTTCTCTCCCAACCACTTAAGGATGTCCTTAGTGGGCTTTAGCATTAAATTCAAATCAGAATCCCCTTTTTTAATTTTCTGATCTGCTTTGTTTTCCGGAGTAAAATCAGCCACGGCGGCAGCCATTACTGCAATATCAACCTCATCAAAACTGTTGTTCGCTTCCCGGAACATTTCTTCGGCCGATACAATATTTTTTCTTGAAACAGAGGGGTGTGTAGTTTCAGCAACTCCCGGTCCGGCTACCAAAACTACCTCGGCGCCCTGGCTTGCAAATGCTTCGGCAATAGCAAGGCCCATTTTCCCGGAAGAGTAATTCCCTATAAACCGGACGGGATCAATATTTTCGTAGGTAGGGCCGGCGGTAATGAGTACTTTTTTCCCGATAAATTTTTTACTTCTCAAAAAAAAATCCACCACTTTTTCAGTGATTACTTCAGGCTCTTCCATCCGGCCACAGCCTACCAGGCCGCTTGCAAGCTCTCCTTCCTGAGGTTGAATAATGATATGACCTCTGCTTTGGAGCTCTTTGATGTTGTTTTGCGTGGCTACATGCTTAAACATGTCTAAATCCATAGCCGGGGCAAACATTACAGGGCAAGTGGCAGCAAGGTATGTGGTTACAAGGAGGTTATCTGCTTGTCCGGTTACCATTTTCCCGAGGGTATTGGCCGAAACCGGAGCAATTAAAAAAAGGTCAGCCGAGGTACCCATTTCAACGTGACTGTCCCATGCACCGCTGGCACTGTCAAATGGTTTCCAGTGGACGGGGTGCGTGGATACTGTTGATAGCGTGAGAGGGGTCACAAAATCGCGTGCGCTGTCGGTCATAATCACTTCAACATGCGCACCTTCTTTTACTAACATCCTGACAAGGTAGGGTGTCTTGTAGGCGGCAATGCTGCCAGTGATGCCAAGTAAGATTTTTTTTCCCTCTAAACGCATCCTGATGATTTAATATCTATTTCTGTTCTTCGTTTGGGTTACGGAAATAAATTTTTCCGTCAAGGAATTCCTGAACAGCGATGAGCGTTGGTTTTGGCAGTTGCTCGTAAAAACGGGCAATCTCAATTTGCTCACGGTTTTCAAAAACCTCCTCAAGGTTATCACTCGGAGTGGCAAACTCTTCAATTTTTTCGTTGAGCTCCTCTTTCATATCAAGAGCAATTTGATTGGCTCTTTTTGAGAGGACCACCACGGTTTCGTAAATATTACCTGTGCCTTGCGAAAACTTTTCGATATCACGGGTGACTGCTTCATCAGCAGTTTTAACTTTTTTATAATCCATTAGTATGAAATTTTTTGCAAAATTAATGATTTTCCGGCAAACAATCGCTAATTATAAATTAATGAACTTCATAGCTTCATCTTTATATTTGCTTGCCTCTTTCATGTATTCAGAGTCGGGAAAAAAGGTGGTGAGTTTATCATACGCTTCAATCACTTCCTGGTAACGTTCGGCTTGCTTGGAGTAAATACTGTTTTTAGCATAAAGATATTTGGCTTTCAGTATTTTAAATAGAGCTTCTTCCCGATACCCGGTATCCGGAAAATCGTTGAGGAGATTGTTGAAGCTGACGATGGCTGATTGATAATCTTCCATCTTGAAGTAGAGATTAGCTTTGTCGTAGTTCTTTTTTTCGAGTTTGGCCCAGAGCTTATCAATAAGTTCGTTCACCCTGTCGAGCCTTTCGCTGTTAGGGAAACGGTTAGCAAACGCCTGCAATTCAGCAATTGCCTCTTCGGTATTGGTCTGGTCGAGACTGGGGCGTGGTGATTCCAGGTATTTACAATAGGCGGACATAAACCATGCTTCTTCAGCACGATCGCTTTCCGGAAAACTTTTGGCAAAACGTTTGAAATAATAGCTGGCCATTATGTAATCCCCCTGATTATAATAACTGTAAGCGTAGTAGTAAAACAAGTCTTCGGCACGCTCTTTTCCGCGGTAAACAGGAATAACCTGGTCGAAAAGCTGGAGGGCACGGTAGTAATCGCCCTCTTCGTAAAACTCAACAGCTTGTTTGTATTTTTTATCGTAATCGTTGCTTTTCAGCAGCTTCTGGTAGTCGCTGCAACCTGTTATTACCAGCAATGGTAATACAATGACGAATGCCCATTTTTTTATCATGGCGCAAAAATAGGATAATTAACAAAATTATTAAAACCTTTCGTTGCAGCTTTGTGCAATGCAGAGGCAGCTTTAACAATAATTAACAGCGGGTTAAATCTAAGGCGGCCTCATTCAAACGATTACGGTGCAGATTTTGTTGATGTGAATGAACATTCTGTTATATTTGTTTCTTCTTACGGTTTGACCGGAAGAAAAAATGTTATCAGAGAGGAAAGCAAAATTGGGAAAAAGGAATTTGATATTGAGAGACAAGGGCATCAGAAATATGGTGATGATGGTTTTTTTCCTGGTTTTTTTGGCCAATAGTTATACGGAAGACCAAAAGGTATTGCGGTTGATTAAAAAGGATAAAGCTGAAAAACTAAGGGAAGAGATTGATGCGGGTTTGGATATTCATCAAATCTACGATGGTGAAGTGCTGCTGAACTATGCTTCTGCAAAAGGCTCGTTCAACACTGTACTTACTTTAATTGATGCAGGTGCTGAAATTAATCGCTTTCATAAAGATGTTAGTCCCTTGATCGCTGCTATCCGCAATAAACATGTTAAAGTTGCTGAACGCCTTATAGAACACGGCGCGGATATTGACCTTGCAGACTCCAAAGGAAACACGCCTTTTATCCATGCCGCCAAAGTGGACGACTTTAAGCTGATTAAACTGATGTTTGATGTAGGGGCTGACTTCGAAGCACCAAATAACCGTGGCAAAGTGGTGGCCAACTACATCGACAACCTCGAAATGAACCCGGTGCTGAATTACTTTAACCAAATGATCCTTTTGCATCGGAAATCAGATTCACTACCCGATATGTCTGACGGACCGCATGTATTTTTGGATGAGGATGAAATCAGGGTGGAATACTATAAACATGACAGCTCAGAAAACAGGACCTGGAAAGTGTTTAAACATTTTCCGGCTGATGATAATCATATCGGTTTTAAGGGCTTTGCCGGAGATACCAATTTCTATAACCTTGATCTCAATTTTGAGGCCGAGCCCACACACATAAAGAGAGCTCACAATATTTTTGCTGTAGGCGATTTGCATGGCCAGGTAGACGCATTAAAAGTGCTTCTTCGGAGCCAGGAGATTATCGACAGCCATGGCCATTGGCAGTGGGATGACCGCCGTCTTGTGTTTACAGGCGATGTTTTCGACCGGGGAGACCAGGTCACTGAAGCGTTCTGGTATATCCACAATCTGGGCATACAGGCACGGAAAGTTGGTGGGGACGTTCATCTGTTGCTTGGCAACCATGAAATAATGAATATGACGGGCGATTATCGTTATCTTGACAAAAAATATGCTCATTTCTTGTTTTATTTCAGGATGCAGCAAGCGGAACTTTACGGCCGCAATACCTATATGGGAAATTGGCTGAGGGAGAAGAATGTTGTTTTAAAGCTCGGGGATAAAGTTTTTGTGCATGGCGGTATTTCCCCTCATGTTCTTAACCAGGAATTGAGCCTGGCCGAAATCAACAAGATTTTCAGGTTGCACCTCGACGGGAAAAGATATAAGCAAGGCTATATCCAGGATTTACTGCTTTCGGCCAAAGGCCCGGTATGGTACCGGGGCTACCTGATGGGAGAAAGTGCAGGCAGCGAGCTGCGCCAGATGGATGTGGAGAAAGCGTTGAAGATGTACAATGCAGAAATGATGATAATCGGGCATACAGAGCAATATACCATTCGCAGCCTTTACAACGATTGTGTCTATGCTATTGATGTGCCCATTGGCAGAGAGGGGTACATTGCTCAGGGGCTGATGATTCTTGACGGCAAGTTGTTTAAGTGCGGAGAATGCGGCTCGCGCTCTGAATTGGAGCGATAGCTGGTTTTACAGGTTGACAATCGATAAAATAATTATATCATGATTAAGCTATTCTTCCCTGCTCTGATGGTTTTCATCGCCTTGGTATCTAATGGACAGGCACCTGAACATGCTCTTTTTCAAAATGATGAAGTGTTGGAGCTTTCCATCGTGGCGAATTTCAACAATATCACCGAAGATGTTTACGGTACTTCAAAAGATCATAAAGGAAAGCTGATTTATGTTGATTCCACTGGTCAGCGCACCAAAGTCAAAATAGAACTCGAGACAAGGGGAAATTTCAGGAGGAACCCTGCAAATTGTGATTTCCCACCTTTGGAAGTTGACTTTGACGGAGATTATGGAAATACTGTTTTCAGGAATCAAAGCAAACTGAAATTGGTAACACACTGCCGTGATACGCTCGAAACTGCCAACGACAATGTGGTTAAGGAATACCTGGTCTACAAGATATACAATGCCATAACTCCTTTTAGCTTTAAAGTGCGGCTGTGCAAAATTAATTACCGGCAAAGGTGGTGTTTAAACAAAAATGAGCATCTGGGTTTTTTGATTGAGGACAATGAAATGGTAGCTGATCGTCTGGGTGGAGAGGAGCTGGATGAAGATGATGATTACCTTCCTTTAGACAGCCTTCATCTCGCTAAAATGGCTATCTTTCAATACTTAATCGGAAATACAGACTGGACGTTGGTGCCCCTGCAAAACATGGAGATTATTAAAGTTCAGGGTAAGAATTCAGTGGCTGTACCTTATGACTTTGATTTGTCTGCTTTTGTAAATACTGTTTATGCCCCTGAGGCCCTGTTTATTGAGCGTGATGAGTTTTTAGAGAGAAAATACAGGGATCCCGGGGTATCAGCTAAATATATTCATAAAGCGATGGAGGTTTTCATCAGAAAAAAAGACCATATTATTAAGCTGATAGCATCTGAGAAAATGTTGCCAGACAATGAAAAACAGCGGTTACTCGCTTACGTTCATTCATTTTATGACAGGCTTGAAAATAATGTACTTAATGTCCGGTGATAATCCTTTGGATATTGAAAACAAATTAGTTGTAGTAAATATTTTCTCCCAGCGATTTTGCCTGCGCATTGATTCGCTTTAACTCTTTGATTTTATTTTGAAGAAAAAGGCGTCGCCGTTCGGGTGCTTGCAAACTGATAAACCTGATTTTTTCATCATCTGTCAAAGGAAGAAATTTAACGATACTCCATATGTTGTCGAGCCTTTGAATATCCTTAAAAGCCTTAAATTCTTTTTTTATTTGCTCATAATACCCCTGGAAGTCATTAAGAAGTTCCTGACAACTTTTAGAATTTCCGTCGTCGAGCCACTCGATGAGCGCAGAGTCGTAGAGTTTATCGTTGTGCTGTTGCAGGTATTTGTCAAGAACGAAGGTTTTTTTACCTTCCACAATGATGTCCATTTCTCCGGTGGTGGGATCGTAAGAGGTGGTTTTGATTATTTCTACGTAACACCCATACCGATACAATGTTGCTCCTTTAACGAAAGGGATACCAAAAGCCCACTCGCCAGCCATCAAATCCTTCATCAGTTCCTTGTAGCGTGGCTCAAAAATGTGAAGCTTTTGCCTCTCGCCGGGCAGCACTGTCAAACTCAACGGAAATATTTTAATCAAATCGTTTTTCAATTTCAAAACATAAAAAAAGTTACTTGCGTGTGCTAAACGCAAGCAACTATGTATTGTTTATCGTTTCGCGAAATATTAGAAACGCTGCAACTGGTCTTTATCGTTAATCACTACCTCGGGCTTTCCTTCCCAGGATGTTATGAGCCCGGCCACTGAGAAATCCCATCCGATAAAATAGCGGGCCGGTTTCCGAGCCAGCCTCCGGGCATCTCTTCCGGTTACAACCACTGTTAAATCCTGGCGAGGGTAGGGCGATCCAAAGTAAAGATAAAACTCATTAGCACGCGGATCGTAATAGGTTTCGTAAACCCGGCCATAAACCACTTTTAAATCACCAACATGATATCTTGCAATATCTCCCGGAATCACATCGATATACCTGCTGTAGTGAATGCTGTATCGCGGGAAGTAGTTTACGTAAAAGTTGAACCATGAATGCCTGAACACAACATGATGGTGTGGACGGTTATACACGTAATAGTGGTTTCTGGCCAGTTTGCGCCCCCGGTAAAAATGGTTGATATGCCCGTGCGACTTGCCGTAGCTTCTTCTGTTGTAGCTTCTGTCATAAAAGCTGTTACGTGCAAAGCCCCTGTTCACTGAGCTTTTTTTCCTGTGGCTGTTTACAACTGCCTCGCGCTTCGAGCCGGAGGTGCTGTTTCTGCTGAAATCTCTCGATATGTTTCTTCTTGGAGTATTTCCCCTGTTCTTAACAGCAGGCTTTTGAACTCGCGAGCGGTTTATCGCACTTCGGTTTCTTTGCTTATGCCTGCCTGTATGATATGTTCTTCTCTCATTGCTGCCCTTCCTCTCCACTTTCCTGCTGGAAGAATGACGATCATTTGTGTTTCTTTTAACCTGCCGATGAGCCTCTGTTCGGCTGTTGCCTGAACTCCTTTTGCTTATCCTGCGCTGGGCCGAGATAGGTAGCGCGATAAGTGCGACGGCGAATAATATGATTATACGTTTCATGACTCCAATTTTTTTTGGTTAATACTCTGCGCGCTTTACATGCTTTATTCAACAACTGTGCCGTTCTTGTGATTTCTTACAGATGTTAATTTCTGTTTTTTGAAAACTCATTTTAAGGTGCTGATTAACTATTATTTAACACTAAAAATGCCATTTATGTTAAATAGTTGTCAATGATGTTAAAGAGCTTTGCTGGGGATAAGGATTAATTAAGTTTGCATAAACCATAAACGTTATCATTATGAAAAAACAACTATTTTACTTTCTTACTTTTTTAGTGTCGTTTAGCTTGCTGTCGTGCAGCAACGACGATGACGATCCGGTGGAACAAGAACCTTATGTGGCTACCCAGGCCGACCTGAATGCGGCTGTTAATGCCGCTGATTTGGGCGTGAGCGGAACGCCCTACGGCGAAGACGTTACAGTGGCCCATAACGGACAACCCATTAGTCCGGACTCTACTATCAGAGACATCTTTATGTCAAGCGATAACTTATCTGATGACATTGGTGTTGGAACGATTTTTACCAAGCACACGTATCTCAAAAATGAGGATGGCTCGAAAGGAGCCTTGGCAGTAACTTTTGCTATGATAAAGCATGAAGCAGGTTATTACCCTGAAGGAGGCGACTGGGAGTATGTGCTTATGCCCAATGACGGGTCTAACGATTATGATCAAAATCCAAATGGTATGTTGCCGGCCGAATCTGCCACAGACATGAGGGGCAAGCTTGCCAATTGCGCTTCGTGCCATAGTGCGGGTGGCGACAATTATTTATTTGTGAAATAACTGAGCTGGCTGATTCTAAAAATTAACGCCCGGGCTACGTTTTAGTCCGGGCATTTTTTTATTTCAGAGATAGTTTCACTATTTTTACCCGTTAATAACGGGCAAATGATAAAGACGATAAAAAAGCTTTCTAAAATCAGGAAGGATTCTTTTATTATTCAAATAGTGCTTAATGTAGCGCTACTGTCGTTGATATCGCTTGCGATATTGGTCTTTATTTCTGCGAAGAACCGCTACGACAATTTTCAGCTCGATAAACAGCAAATCAGGCATAATATTCTGTCGTCGAAGATGGATTTGATACAGAATCAAACACTCACTGCCCGTCGCTACATTCAATATGCTAAGGAAAAATATCATCAGGACATCATCGATCAGTTAAAAGAAAATGTAGAAACCGATTTTCGTTTTATCAGATACCTGCACCTTTCGAATCCATCTAAATCTGAGGGCGAAATCCTGAAAATGATTCACAGGGCCTACAAGCAAGACCAAGAGGAAAAAAGAAACTTCTTTGTAAATACGCTGAATGGGAAATCCATTATTAATATCAGCAATCCTTCTTCAGAAGGTAAAGAGCTTTTAGCTTTAACGGATTATCGGGGTAACAGGGTGGTTCAAAACGAAATATCCTCACTCGAAAACAGTGGGGATACATTGCTGACCTATCAGCTTGAAGCCGGGGATACAACCCTTTTTTCCAGAAAAACAACATACATCAAAAAGTATGAGCCTTTGAATATTTATCTTGGAGAGGCTATATACCTGGAGGATCACTTAGAAAAAGTAAAATCCAAAATCATAGAGCTTTTGGCAAATATCAGGTTTGGTAAGGAAGGGTATATTTTTCTGAATACCAAGGATGGATACGGACTGATTAAGGATGGTGAAATTATTGATGACCCTGTAAACATGTGGAACCTTACCGATCCAAACGGGGTTAAGGTGATGCAGGAGGAATACAGGGCTTCCAATACGCCGGGTGGCGACTTTATTTACTATTCATGGCGCAAGCTTCACAGTGATGAAATTGAAAAGAAAGTTTCTTTCGTTGCCGGGGTAGACGAGTTTAACTGGATGCTTGGTGCCGGGACTTATCTTGATGAAATCAATGATAAAATTAATGACAGGGAGGAGGCTTTGAGAGCGGACCTTTATGAAGATATTTTTCTTTTCGGCACCATAATGCTGATAGTTTTATTGTCCGGATTTTTTATGCTACGATACTTTGTCAGGACGGAACAGGCACAAGTGAACCTGTTTATCGATTATTTCAAGAAAACCGGCGACTCATTTGAAGTGCTCGATATCAGAAAATTCCGTTACAGCGAATTTATGCGGATGGCAGAATCTTTAAACCGGATGGTGAAAGAGCGGAAAAAGATCGCGGATGAGCGCGAAACCGATCGCCTGTTGCTAAGGTATATGATTGATGCCATACCTGATGCCATCGCCTACAAGGATATGCGCTTGAAATACCTTGGTTGTAATAAGGCCTTTGAAAATATCTTTGGGATCTCCAGAGACTCGCTCGTCAATAAATCGGCAAAAGAGATATTTCCTGAAAAAGTGGTTGAAGAGCTCAGGCAGACAGAAAACAAGCTCTTTGAAACCAGGGAGCCTGTAAGAAAAGAAATATGGATGACCAACGCCAAGGGTGAGTATGTCCTTTTCGACCTGGTAAAATCATTTTATTATGACAATTCAGGGAATATGCTGGGAATGATATCAGTGGCCCGCGACATGACGCAAAACGAAAAGCAAAAGAAACACCTTCAGGAAGCCCTTGAAAAAGCCAGCCAGTCAGACCAACTCAAGTCTGCTTTTCTTACCAATATATCTCATGAGATACGGACGCCAGTAAACGCTATCCGTGGCTTTTCATCTGTAATCCGCGAAGATGAAATGAATGTGGAAGAAATAGCTGAAAACCTTACCCAAATTTCATCTGCTTCAGAGCAATTGTTGAAAATCATCGAAAATGTATTATTCCTCTCCCTTATCGAATCGGAAAGCCTCGTTTATTTCCCATCGGAGGTCGATGTAAAAGAAGTACTCCAAACCACTTTCGATGATGTGGTAAACAGGCATACTGCCGATAATAAACCTTTAGGGTTTTCTTATTCACTGAAATTGCCAGGTAATCCTGTTCATAAGAAAATCGACCCATTTTGGTTTAAAGTAATTGCAGACAATGTTATTGATAACGCTTTTAAATTTACTGATAAAGGAAAGGTAACTATTCTATTAAAAACCAGCAATGATCATGTGAAACTCATTGTTAGCGATACCGGCTGTGGGATTCCTGAAGGTAGCGAAAAGAATATTTACAACAGTTTTTACCGGCTTCCTAATAACCAGAAAACAGTTTATCGCGGAACGGGCTCGGGATTGTTTATTGTAAAAACCTTGATTAGCAGAATGCAAGGAGCAGTATGGTATGAAAGTGAACTGAATAAAGGAACCACTTTTTACCTCGACTTTCCTCCCAAAATCTCTACCGGATTGCACGCTCAGGCCGGGGATCAGGAGATGGACGGTTTGTTGTTTGGTGGTCATAATTTTATGCTGGCATTTTCGAATGATGCCAACTATGAATTTCTGCGAATTATTTTGAACAGAAAATCGGCCGAAGTAATGCGGGCCATCAATGCCAAAGAAACTTTGCAACATTGCGGTGAGCGCAAAACGGATATCATCATCATTGATTCACTGATGGAGGGAAAACACACGCCAGATCTCGTAAGAAAAATTAAAGAACTTTCTGATAAACCTGTATTTGTTATTCTTTCTCAGCAAGATGGCGTTACTGATAGCGAGGTGCTTAAAGCAGGTGCTTATGGAATATTACACCGTCCGCTCAATATGAAGCGCTTTTATGATATTATCTACAAGGCTTTGACTAAAACATCATAATACAGGGATAAGCACAAAAAAAGCCGCTAACCCTCGGGAAGCAGCTTTTCTTATTCAATAGCTTCTTTTTAATCATCCAACTTATGGATGACCAGCCCCGAACGCAGCTTCGGTTCAAACCACGTTGTTTTGGGGGGCATAATCTCGCCTGAATCAGCAATATCGATAAGCTGTTGCATCGATACCGGATAGAGTGCAAAAGCCACGGCCATTTCACCGCTGTCTACGCGACGCTTAAGCTCTCCAAGTCCGCGGATTCCACCAACAAACTCAATGCGGGTAGAACGGCGGAGATCTTCTATATCGAAATGCTTTGACAAGACATGCTTCGACAAGATGGTTACATCCAGCACCCCAATCGGATCGTTGTCATCATAGGTGTGGTTTTTCGCTTCCAACTGATACCACTTACCATCCACATACATACTGAATTCGTGAAGTTTTGCAGGCTTGTAGATGTCTTTACCCTTCTCTTTCACATTGAAATCATTCTGTAGCTTCTCCAGCAAATCTTCCGGCGACATCCCGTTAAGGTCTTTAATTACGCGGTTGTAATCGATAATCTGGAGTTGATCATCCGGGAAGTGAACAGCCAGGAAATAGTTGTAAGACTCGTCACCGGTATGGTTTGGGTTGTTCTCACGCTTTTCTTTCCCCACCAAAGCTGCTGCGGCCGTGCGGTGATGCCCGTCAGCAACGTAAGTGTAAGGCACCTTGGTCTTAAACAACTCCTCGAGCTTGCTAATGGTGGCATCATCTTCAATCACCCAAAAATGATGTCCAAAACCATCGTTGGCTGTAAAATCATATTCCGGATCTTTCGACTCCACTGTATTTTTAACAATCGCATCGATTTCATCAACAGCAGGATAAGTAAAGAAAACCGGCTCCATATTGGCATCGTTCACCTTTACGTGCACCATGCGGTCTTTCTCCTTATCGGGACGGGTCAGCTCATGCTTTTTAATCACACCATTCAGGTAATCATCAACAGAGGCAGCACCCACGAGGCCATACTGCGTTTTGCCGTTCATGGTTTGAGCATAGATATAGTATTTTGGCTTTTCGTCTTGCTTCAGCCATCCCTTTTCCTGGAATTTCTTGAAATTCTCAACGGCTTTGTCGTACACTTCCTGGCTGTGAACATCTGTTCCAACAGGAAGATCAATTTCTGAACGTGTTACATGAA
The DNA here is from genome assembly GCA_021767705.1 of Bacteroidota bacterium. Classification (GTDB taxonomy): domain Bacteria; phylum Bacteroidota; class Bacteroidia; order Bacteroidales; family JAIPAH01; genus JAIPAH01. Next base: position 14,281 of record JAASSU010000052.1, read on the forward strand.
GCAGCGAATGCTCATTGCCTTTAGCCATTTCACGGGCTTCTTCCGTATTCATTACATCATAAGGAAGACAAGCCAGCTCGGTAGCAATGTCTTTAGGTGGACGAAGTCCTTTAAACGGTTTTATGATAGCCATATTTTTATCTTTTTAGTTTACTTTAAAAGTTGTATCTCCTTTTTTCAGATAGTTCACAATCTGGTTGGCTGCGGCAACCCCGGCATTCACGTTGGCTTCCTTCGTCTGAGCCCCCATTTTCTTGGGAGTGAAGAAGTAACGGCCTTCATATTTCCCGGCAAAAGTATCTTTGCAATCCGGAGCGATATCAGAAACATATTTAAAATCCTGGCGTGTTTCCATCACCTCAAGCAGCTCATCCTCATTAATCACCTCTTTTCTGGCAGTGTTTACCAGAACAGCGTTTTCGGGCATCTTGCCCAGCAAGTCTTTACCAATCGACTTTTTGGTGTTGGCATTAGATGGAATGTGCAGCGAAATGTACTGGCAAGAACCGTAAAGTTCTTCCTCTGAACCGAGTGCTTTCACGCCGTCTGCTTCGATCTTTTCCTTTTCCAGGAAGGGGTCAAAGGCACACACCTGCATGCCGAAGCCCTTTGCAATTTTGGCTACGAGGCGCCCTACATTTCCGTAAGCATGAATGCCCAGCGTTTTGCCTGAAAGCTCAGTGCCCGGCTTGCCATTAAACTGACCGCGGGCCATAAAAACCATCATTCCAAGAGCCAGCTCAGCAACGGCATTCGAGTTTTGCCCGGGCGTGTTCATCACAACCACATCCTTGGCTGTGGCAGCATCCAGGTCTACATTGTCGTAACCGGCACCGGCGCGAACAACGATTTTCAGCTCAGGAGCGGCATCGATAACTTCTTTGGTTACCTTATCACTTCTGATGATAAGCGCATGGGCATCCTTTACCTTGTCAACCAATTCCTGCTGCTCAGCGTACTTTTCGAAGACTTCCACTTCGAAACCAGCATTTTTTCCGATTTCCTCAATCTGCGGAATGGCAGCCGGATCGAAGGGCTTTTGAGTTGCAACTAATATTTTCATGATTTTTGATTTTTTTTGATTTAGAATTGAAAAGCCGTCCTTGAGTTTCCTGTAACAGGGTTCCGGACGGCTTTTAAAAATTATCTAGGCATTTTCCTTTTCAAAATCCTGCATGGCTTTAACCAAAGCTTCGATGCTTTCTTTCGGAAGTGCATTGTAGTTTGAAGCACGGAAACCACCTACGGAGCGGTGGCCTTTAATACCCACCATGTTTCTTTCGGTAGCATACTCCATGAAAGCTTTTTCCAGCTCCTGGTACTCTTCGTTCATAACAAAACAGATATTCATCTTCGAGCGGTCTTCTTTAGCTACAGTGCCTTTGAAAAGCTTGTTGCGATCGATTTCATCGTAAAGCATACCTGCCTTTTCGTCGGCACGCTTTTGCATGGCTTCAACACCACCATTTTCTTTCACCCAGCGAAGCGTTTGCATCAGGGTGAAGATAGGAATAACGGGAGGGGTGTTGAAAAGAGATTCTTTTTCGATATGCGTTTTGTAATTGAGCATGGTTGGGATTTCCCTTTCCACCTTACCCAGGATATCTTCGCGAATAATGACAAACGTGACGCCTGAAGGAGCAAGGTTTTTCTGTGCCCCACCGTAAATGATTCCATACTTCGAAACATCTACCGGACGGCTCATGATATCGGAAGACATGTCGGCGATAACCGGCACATCAAAGTCAAAATCTTCAAAGATTTCCGTACCGTAAATAGTATTATTGGTAGTGATATGTACGTAATCTACATCTGAAGGAACCTCTTTCTCCCATCCTTTCGGGATAGCGTTGAAATCTTCATTCTTAAACTCTACCACTTCGCCAAATAGCTTGGCTTCTTTTACGGCCTTTTTCGACCATGCGCCTGTATTCAGGTATGCCGCTTTTTTGTTCATCAGGTTAAAAGGGACCATAGCAAACTGAGTGCTTGCTCCGCCGCCTAAAAACAGTACGTGATATCCCTCAGGAACACCAAGTAACTCTTTAATCAAATCCTGAGCTTCTTTTATAACAGCATCAAATTGCTTGCTGCGGTGAGAGATGGAGGCAAGCGAAACGCCTGTGCCATCAAAGTCCTTTAATGCTTCTGCTGTGGCTTCGAGTGCCTGGTCAGGCAGGATTGAAGGCCCTGCATAAAAATTATGTTTTTTCATATTCTTACGTTTTTGTTTGTATCTGACATTTTTATTTACAGAGCAAAGGTAGGATAATTAAAGAAATTATAACGTTTTAAGTACAAGAAATTTCGCTAAAATCTATTTACCTGAAGGGAA
>JAASSU010000274.1 GCA_021767705.1 Bacteroidota bacterium
ATGCGTGTTCCGAATTTCGACATAAGCTGAATGGCGGTAGGGCAGTTGATCCGGTGGATTTCGATGACCTGGTCAGATTTTATGTAGCCGATAACTTCATCGCCCGGTATGGGGCTGCAACAGCTCGATGTTTCCCAGTTGATATGATCCACATCGCCCAGGATTAACTCTTTCGGGTTTTCTTTCAGCTTGTTGTTGATCTGTGTCTTCAGGCTCTGCTGCAGATCGGTGTTTTTCTTGCGGAACGGGCGCGGAAGGTATTTCAGGATGCGCTGACGCCCTCCTGACGATTCAGATTCTTTGCAGCAGTCTTTCAAGTCTTTCGCAGTTAACTGCCCGGTGGCCACGTAGTAATACAGATCGATGTCACTCGTGATGTCATTATTTTGGCTGAACTTTCTGATGTTTTCGGTGGTGAAGTTTACTTTCTGATCATCAAAGAGCTTTCGCAGTTTTTTTACACCCTCACTGTAATACTTCTTACGGTAGATTTTTATCGCTTTGCGGATGTGGTTTTTTGCACGCGGGGTAATTACATAATCGAGCCATTCCTCTTTGGGCGAAATCTTTTTGGAGGTGAGGACTTCTATCTGATCGCCACTGGTCAGCTTCTGGTTCAGCGATACCACTTTATGATTGATCTTCGCGCCCAGGGCCCGGTTCCCTACCTCGGAGTGGATGCTATAGGCAAAGTCGAGCGCCGTGGCATCTTTGGGCAGGGTTCGAAGTTCTCCATTGGGGGTAAAGACAAAAATCTCATCTGAGAATAAATTGAGTTTGAATTCATCAAAAAATTCCAGCGCATTGTCTTCATTTTCACTTTCTTTCAATAATTGATTGATACGGTTAATCCATTTGTCGAGGCTTGTTTCCTGCTGATCGTGGTTTTTATATTTCCAGTGGGCGGCATATCCGCGTTCAGCGATTTCGTTCATGCGTTCGGTGCGGATTTGAATTTCCACCCAGCGTCCTTGCGCACTCATCACTGTGGTGTGCAACGACTCGTATCCATTGGCTTTTGGTGTGGATATCCAGTCGCGCAAGCGCTCGTTTTTCGGAATGTAATACTTTGTGATAATGGAATAAACTTTCCAGCATTCAATCTTTTCCATGTCCCTCGGAACATCCAGGATCACTCTGACGGCAAACAGGTCATACACCTCATCAAAACTGATTTTCTTGGTCTTCATCTTTTCCCAGATGGAGTTGATTGATTTCAGGCGGGTGACGACCCGGTATTTCAGGCCCATCTCAGAAAGGGATTTCTTTATCGGGTAAATAAACGAATCAATAAAATCCTCACGATCCTGCCGCGATTGTTCTATCTGGCTCGAGATAGACTCATACACTTCAGGCTCCGTATATTTTAAGGATAGGTCTTCAAGGTCGTTTTTGAGTTTGTATAGTCCGAGGCGATGAGCAAAAGGGGCATAGAAGTAGAGTGTTTCGGAGGCGATTTTCAACTGCTTTTCGTGTGGCATGGAGCCCAGTGTGCGCATATTGTGGAGGCGGTCGGCCAGTTTTATCAGAATCACCCTGATATCTTTCGACATCGAAAGTAGTATCTTCTTAAAATTCTCGGCCTGCTTGGAGCGGTCTTCCGATTTATCGAGAAAAACATCAATCTTAGTGAGCCCGTCGATAATGTCGGCCACCTTCTCGCCAAACATAATCCGGATGTCATCAAGCGTGTAGTCCGTATCCTCCACCACATCGTGCATCAGCGCACAAATAATGGTGGTTTCACCCAGGCCCATCTCTTTCACGCAAATGGTGGCTACCTCCACCGGGTGATAAATGTATGGTTCGCCCGACTTGCGGCGCATATCTTTGTGAGCCTCAAGGGCCAGGTTAAAGGCCTTACGGATGTTTTTTTGCTTTTCTTCCGTAAGATGATGAGGTTGCCAGGCGTTTAGCAGTGCCCGGTAACGTTTTAAAATTTCTTTTTTCTCTTGTTCTACATCAACCTTATACATCTATTTCCTCCAAAAAATAATGGTGTCAACAAATATAGTTAAAAGCTATCAGCGTGCATCACTAAAACAAATGAATGAGAAAATTAGTTTTTAAAGATTTTGTTGAGAAATATTAATGTGCCCGGCAGGAAGTTTCTCATGATGTCCATAAAAAAAGGCTGCTTTGAAACCAAAGCAGCCTTTTAAAAAATATGTGAGATAATCTATAGCTTTTCAATCAGGTCAACAACGCGGTAAGAGTAACCCCACTCGTTGTCGTACCATGACAGTACTTTAACCATTTTACCGTCAGCCATTGTGCTGTGAGAGTCGAAGATTGAAGAGTGTGGGTTTCCGATAACATCTACAGAAACAATCTCGTCTTCGCAATACTCAAGGATGCCTTTCATTGGTCCTTCAGCAGCTTCTTTCATGGCTGCATTGATTTCTTCTTTTGTTGCTTCAGTCTTCAGGTTGGCCACAAAGTCGACCAGTGAACCTGTTGGAGTAGGAACGCGAACAGCCATGCCGTCCATTTTACCGTTCAGTTCAGGAATCACTTTACCTACGGCTTTGGCAGCGCCAGTAGTGGTAGGTATCTGAGAAACCGCAGCAGAACGTGCACGACGCAGGTCAGAGTGAGGAGCGTCGAGGATGCGCTGGTCGTTAGTGTAAGAGTGGATGGTAGTCATAAAACCTTTCTCAATACCAAAACGGTCGTTCAGCACTTTAGCAACAGGTGCCAGGCAGTTGGTAGTGCAAGAAGCATTAGAAACAGTCTGGTCAGATTCTTTCAGGTCGTCGTCGTTCACACCCAAAACAATCATGTTGTCAATCTTGTCTTTGGCAGGAACAGTAAGGATAACCTTCTTGGCGCCATTCTTCAGGTGGTCGCCATATCCGCCCTTAGCACTTTCTTTTTGCCTGAAAATACCGGTTGCTTCAACGACAACATCAGGAGTTTCGCCCCACTGAATGTTGATAGGCTGAGTTTCGGCACTTACTTTAATTTCTTCACCGTTGACGATGAGTGCATTTTCATTAAAATCTACAGTACCGTTGAATTTTCCTTGTGTGGAGTCATATTTCAGGAGGTGTGCAAGTGTTTTGGTATCTGTCAGGTCGTTAATGCCCACAATCTGCATATTGTCCCTTTCCTGGGCAATTCTAAAAACCATTCTACCAATTCGTCCAAAACCATTAATCGCAACTTTAATCTTTGTCATAATCTTGTATTTTTAATGTTAAAGAGATTCTTTCGTTCTCAAAAATCCGATACAAAGATAATACAGATGTCCATCTCCGTAAAGGAATAATTCCTTAATTATCAATTAATAATCCGCAAACGTTTGCGTCTTGTGTACTCCTGATAACATGATAAATTTTTTATTGTTTGCAGGCCATAATACAAATTCATATATTTGGATGGATTCCCAAAACTGACACATCATGGATAAAGAATTTAAATCGCAGGCGCTGCAGGCGAACCTTGCCGAAACCAGATATAAAGACATTCATATTCCTGATAATCATCAAGACTTTATTGCTTTGTCTAAAAATTATTACGGACTCAACAAGCGGGCGCAGGAGTGCATCACCGAGTTTCATCACCCGCTTTCGAACAAGAAGTTTGTTACCGAGGAGCTCCGCAAGATTTTAATTACAGATTATTGGTTTTACAAGTCGATCCAAAATCCCGCAAAAGCATTTGATATTGTTCTTGAGCTTTTTCATGACTTGCTCTCGGATGAGTTAAAGCCCCTTCACGTGAAAACCGCTATACGCACCTTGCTCGAATTTGGCAGGAAAGCCCTCGATGAGGGGTTCGACAAGCAAGTTATAAAAAGCCTTGAAATCCTGAAAAAGGGAATCAAAAATCATGAAAAGGCCTACATTCAAAGCACTGCCCGGTTTAAAAAAGAACTCTCTGTTCTTTATGCTCATCAAAACCTTCAGAAGTTTAGCTTTGAACTTTTGCAGGAGGTGTTGCGCGAAAACCTGAAGTTCTGGAAAGACACGGTTCATATCGAAGACTGGCTTTCGAACCACCCGGATGCCTTTTCCGGGGAAAGTGAAAAAACGCTGGTCGGTTTTGTTAACCAACTTCTCCAGAGGCAAGAGGATCAATTACAGCACGCAAATGAGCTGGAAGAGCTTGCGAAGGTGGCTGATTACGAGGAAATCGCACAGGCTTTCGAGGAGTTCTCCTCCAAGCTGCCTACTTTTATCGAGCAGTTCTATTACATCTTCTTTTTGCTTCAGTTACCCGGAATGCTGGAGTGGCAGGAGCGATTGATTTGGAGCATCGATAAGTTTTTGCGCAAAGCCATTGATGAGGTCGATGACGAAAATCTTCCGCAGTTTGCTGAAACGATTTTCGGACTGTGCTACACTATGCGCGATAAGCATATGTCGTCGGTGCTGGATATTTTCC
>JAASSU010000275.1 GCA_021767705.1 Bacteroidota bacterium
CAGTCTGAAGTAAATTATGCCGAAAGGCTCCTTCTTCCTGACAAAGAAGGTATGGAACTCATATTTGAAGATGACCACAAAATGGTTCAGGAATTTTCTTTTAGCATCGAAAATGAATGGAACCCTGACCACCTCGAATTTGTAGCGTTCGTGCAGAATATCGAAACCAAAGAGGTTAGTCAGGCCACATTCTTCTCAGCCAACCAGGTATCCATTCATGAACAAGAAAAAGCCACTCTGACTGTTTATCCCAATCCGGCAACAGACTTTATCAGGATAAAAACACCCATGCCATTTATGGAAATTACGATTTTCAATACGGCAGGGGTGAAAATTGCATCCCATGACCTTCATGATGGCCAATCCGGCATTGACATCAGGGCACTGGCAAGCGGGCTTTATTTTATTCACGGTCGCTCAAACAAGCAATCCTTTCTTAAGAAAATCCTGGTAAAGTAGAATCACAAAACAAATCGTCTCTTACTTCATCCCGAAAAAACATTCTTACTATCTTTGCACCTCATTTTTAATTCAATAGACCGTATCAGATATGAGTATGGAATACAGCGAACAAGAACAGATTAGAAGAAAATCGTTAGAAGAGTTATACAAGTTGGGCATCAACCCATATCCTGCCGAGGGATACGACACCAGTATCACATCTAAGCAGGTTCATGAGCAGTTTCCTGAGAATGAAGAAAACTTCCCTGAAGTTTCTATTGCCGGACGGATCATGCAGAGAAGAATTATGGGAGCGGCCTCTTTTGCAGAGCTTCAGGACCACGAAGGGCGCATCCAGGTATATTTCAGGCGCGATGATATCTGCGCAGGTGATGACAAAACCATGTACAATACGGTTTATAAGAAGCTGCTCGACATTGGTGATATCATTGGGGTTACCGGGACGGTGTTCAGGACGAAGATGGGAGAAATCACCATCCACGCCAGGAGCTTCAAGGTGCTCAGCAAGGCACTGAAACCGCTTCCGGTGGTAAAAGAAAAAGACGGCAAGGTTTACGATGCCTTCAGCGATGAAGAGCAGCGCTATCGCCAGCGTTACGTCGATTTGATTGTGAACAACGATAGTCGCGATACTTTTGTTAAACGTACCGAAATCATCAACTCGATGCGTAGTTTCTTCAACCAGAGAGGCTATCTGGAAGTGGAGACCCCCATCCTTCAGCCTATTCCGGGAGGAGCCGCAGCAAGGCCATTTGTTACGCATCACAACGCGCTGAACATCCCGCTCTACCTCCGTATTGCCAACGAACTTTACTTAAAAAGGTTAATCGTAGGAGGTTACGAAGGGGTGTATGAGTTTGCGCGCGATTTCAGGAATGAAGGGATGGACCGTACGCACAACCCGGAGTTTACCGTCATGGAGATTTACGTTGCTTACAAAGACTACAACTGGATGATGGACTTTACGGAAGAAATGCTTGAGAAGACGGTGTTGCACTTGCATGGCGATACAAAAATCACGGTGGGTGAGAAAACCATCGATTTTAAGCGCCCGTTCAAACGCTTGCCAATGCTGGAAGCCATCAAAGAATACACTGGTAAGGATGTGAGTGGAATGGATGAAAAAGCGTTACGCGACTTCTGCAAAACCCAGGGAATTGAAACCGATGAAAGTATGGGTAAAGGAAAACTCATTGATGAAATCTTTGGCGAGAAAGTAGAGCCACATCTCATTCAGCCTACTTTCATCACCGATTACCCTGTGGAGATGTCGCCCCTGTGTAAAAAGCACCGCGACAATCCGGAGCTTACCGAACGGTTTGAGCTGATGGTTAATGGCAAAGAGCTGGCCAACGCCTACACGGAGTTGAACGACCCCATCGACCAGAAAGAGCGTTTTGAAGAGCAACTAAAACTCTCGGAAAAAGGGGACGACGAAGCCATGTTTATCGACCAGGATTTTGTAAAGGCCTTGGAATATGGGATGCCACCCACTGCCGGAATGGGAATAGGGATAGATCGATTGGTAATGCTTTTAACCAACAAGCCATCCATACAGGAAGTGCTCTTCTTCCCGCAAATGCGACCGAAAAAACCGGAGAAGCAATATACTGCCAAAGATTTTGAAGAAGCAGGGATTCCGGCTGCATGGGCAGAGCATATGATAGCGGCAGGGTTTAAGAGCCCGGAGGCCCTCAAGGAAGAAAAGCCGACCAAAGTACACCAAACATTGAATGGTTACCGTAAAAAGAACAAGCTGGATATTCCGGCGGCACAGCTCGAAGATGTGAAACTATGGTTGGAGAACTTATAGCTTATGCTTCAGCTTAGATAAAAGCTGCTATAATTTTCTGGCAAAGTATTTGTTAAGAAGTATAACGAATTGCTTCGCAATGATTTTTTTTTATTTTTGCGGGCAGTTGATGAAAGAATGTATAAATAAAAAATCAAATCAATCATGAGATCATTCCAAAAGGTATTTATTACAATGCTTCTTGCTGTAGGGTTTTCTGTTGTTAGCTACGCCCAGTCAGTTGATGCCGCAGGCCAAGCATTGAATGAAGCTATTGAATTCAAAAAAGCAAAACAATATGGCAAAGCTGCCCAGGCTTTCGAAAAGGCACTGGACATTGCAAGCATGGCAGGCCCTGACGCTTTCAGCATCCAATCAAGTGCCGAAAAGCAGCTTCCACTGATGTATTTTTATGATGCAGCCAGTTCTTACAAAGCGAAGGATTACCTCAAAGCAATAGAAAAATTTAAGAAAGCGGCCCGTGCAGGCGAAAAATACAACAACCCGGGAATTGCTGAAAAAGCCGGACGTAATGTAACCGCGCTTTACAACTCACTGGGAAACTCGTTCCGCAAGAAAAAAGAGTTTGACAAAGCTATCGAGTACTTCAACAAAGCAATCAAATTCGACCCCGGATATGCCAAAGGGTATCTTGGTAAAATGTTAGTTTACAAAGATCTTGGTCAGGACGACAAAATGATTGCGATGGCCAACAAAATCAATGAAGTTGAGCCCAAAGGCAAATCAGCTAACAGTGCCAATAATATCATCCAGACGTATTACCTGAAAGAAGCCAAGCTTGCACATGACAGCAAGAAAAATGGTGAAGCTCTTAAGAATATCGAATCATACCTGAACTACGGTATCCCAACAACGCAGGGCTTTTATCTTGCAAGTGTTATCTACAACGCTAACGACAACCATAAGAAAGCCATTGACATGGTAAACAATGCGCTGGCCAAAGCATCCGACAAGAAAATGATCGGGAATCTGTATTTCGAACTTGGAAATGCATACAAAGGACTGAACGACACCCAACAAGCTTGCTCAGCCTATAGCAAGGCCCTCGACGGCCCTAATGGCGAGGCTGCCAAATATCAGATGGAAGAAGTTATCGGTTGTAACTAATTTTCCTGAAAAAGTATTAAGATTGAAAAAGCCGGCTCGGAAAAGCCGGCTTTTTTTATATTTTTGCAGACGAGAGAGGGCAGGGGAAGAATTAATACGGGAATGAAAATAGAATACTTATTAACGGCAGGGGTGCTTTACCTTTTGTTTGCGGTCATTATGTTTCAGGTATCGCAAAAGTATCGCATCAAATCTATTTATGTTTTATTATTGTCATTATTCCTGACCCCTTTGGCAGGATTAGCTGCCCTTTTGATAAGCCAGAGGGGAAACCTCATCACTATCGAAAGATATCATTGCAGCAGGTGTGGGTATGAACATACTGAAGATCACGGAGAATGTCCACATTGTATTAAAGACGGGCACCACGTTCCATTAAAAAAAGTAAAGTTCAAAAGTTTATAGTAAATGCTTAAGCCAGGATGGCACGAAGAACGGCAACAGATTTCATTTCGCCCATATCCGGCACATGAAGGCGATAATATTCAATAAGTTTATCTAACAGCCCGTTCTGCAACGCCAACCCAGATTTAAGACTAGCAAAATCATGAATAGCTAAGGTTTTTCCCAGGCTCAACACTCTGGCAAGCTCACCTTCAAGAAAATAAGTATGCTCAGGCTGCCTCGATGCAAAAACGCCTTCCATCATATCAAAAAAAGGAGTGCTTTCAGAAAAGGAGCCCTGCGGATTAAAACCAAGATGCCTGGATAGTTGCAACATAAAAACCAGATGAAAAGTCCTGATTTTTTCATCGCTTTCGTCCAGCAAGGTCATGCTTTGATAAATAAAATCGAACATATCAGCAGACGCCTGCTCCTCGCGCAACACTTTAATCAGAAGTTCATTCAGAAAAAGCACGATGGTACTTTTCCTGATATCATAAGGTAGGGTTTTAAAGGGTTTTGCTACCCGGAGCTCTTTAACTCTTTGAAGATTGGCACTATCGCGGTGATAAGCCTCCAAATCGAGCAGCGTAAGATGCTGTAAAACATTC
>JAASSU010000276.1 GCA_021767705.1 Bacteroidota bacterium
CAGTCTGAAGTAAATTATGCCGAAAGGCTCCTTCTTCCTGACAAAGAAGGTATGGAACTCATATTTGAAGATGACCACAAAATGGTTCAGGAATTTTCTTTTAGCATCGAAAATGAATGGAACCCTGACCACCTCGAATTTGTAGCGTTTGTGCAGAATATCGAAAGCAAAGAGGTTAGTCAGGCCACATTCTTCTCAGCCAACCAGGTATCCATTCATGAACAAGAGAAAGCCACTCTGACTGTTTACCCCAATCCGGCAACAGACTTTATCAGGATAAAAGCTCCCGAATCATTCTATGCCATCGACATTTTCAACTCTGCCGGTCTTAAAGTCGCTTCGCATCAGCTTCATGATGGAAAATCAAGTGTTGACATCAGGACACTGACAAGCGGGCTTTATTTTATTCACGGTCGCTCAAACAAGCAATCCTTTCTTAAAAAAATCATGGTAAAGTAGAATCACAAAACAAATCGGCGCGTACTTCTTCCTGAAAAAACATTCTTACTATCTTTGCACCTCATTTTTAATTCAATAGACCGTATCAGATATGAGCATGGAATACAGCGAACAAGAACAGATTAGAAGAAAGTCGTTAGAAGAGTTATACAAGTTAGGTATCAACCCATATCCTGCCGAGGGATACGACACCAGTATCACATCTAAGCAGATTCATGAGCAGTTTCCTGAGAATGAGGAAAACTTCCCGGAAGTATCTATTGCCGGAAGAATCATGCAGAGAAGAATTATGGGAGCCGCCTCTTTTGCAGAACTTCAGGATCACGAAGGGCGCATCCAGGTATATTTCAGGCGCGATGACATCTGCGAAGGTGATGACAAAACCATGTACAATACGGTTTATAAGAAGCTACTCGACATTGGTGATATCATTGGGGTTACCGGAACGGTGTTCAGGACGAAAATGGGAGAAATCACGATCCACGCCAAGAGCTTCAAAGTGCTCAGCAAGGCACTGAAACCGCTTCCGGTGGTAAAAGAAAAAGATGGCAAGGTATACGATGCCTTCAGCGATGAAGAGCAGCGCTATCGTCAGCGTTACGTCGATTTGATTGTGAACAACGATAGTCGCGATACTTTTGTTAAACGTACCGAAATCATCAACTCGATGCGTAGTTTCTTCAACCAGAAAGGTTATCTGGAAGTGGAAACCCCCATCCTTCAACCTATTCCGGGAGGAGCCGCAGCAAGGCCATTCGTTACGCATCACAACGCACTGAACATTCCGCTCTACCTCCGCATTGCCAACGAACTCTACTTGAAAAGGTTAATTGTAGGAGGTTACGAAGGGGTTTATGAGTTTGCGCGCGATTTCAGGAATGAAGGGATGGACCGTACTCACAATCCGGAGTTTACCGTCATGGAGATTTATGTAGCCTACAAAGACTACAACTGGATGATGGACTTTACGGAAGAAATGCTTGAGAAGACGGTGTTGCACCTGCATGGCGACACAAAAATCCCTGTGGGTGATAAAACCATCGATTTTAAGCGTCCTTTCAAACGCTTGCCAATGCTGGAAGCCATCAAAGAATATACCGGTACGGATGTGAGTGGAATGGATGAAAAAGCGTTACGCGCCTTCTGCAAAACCCAGGGAATTGAAACCGATGAAAGTATGGGTAAAGGAAAACTCATTGATGAAATCTTTGGAGAGAAAGTGGAGCCACATCTCATTCAGCCTACTTTCATCACCGATTACCCTGTGGAGATGTCGCCACTGTGTAAAAAGCACCGCGACAATCCGGAGCTTACCGAACGGTTTGAGCTAATGGTTAATGGCAAAGAGCTGGCCAACGCCTACACGGAGTTGAACGATCCGATTGACCAGAAAGAGCGCTTTGAAGAGCAGCTAAAACTTTCGGAAAAAGGCGACGATGAAGCCATGTTTATCGACCAGGATTTTGTAAAAGCGCTGGAATATGGAATGCCGCCCACAGCCGGAATGGGAATAGGGATAGATCGATTGGTAATGCTTTTGACCAACAAGCCATCCATACAGGAAGTGCTCTTCTTCCCGCAAATGCGTCCTAAAAAACCGGAGAAGCAATATACTGCCAAAGATTTTGAAGAAGCAGGGATTCCGGCTGAATGGGCTGAGCATATGATAGCGGCAGGTTTTAAGAGCCCGGAGGCCCTCAAGGAAGAAAAGCCAACCAAGGTACACCAAACATTGAATGGTTACCGTAAAAAGAACAAACTGGATATTCCGGCGGCACAGCTCGAAGATGTAAAACTATGGCTGGAGAACTTATAGCTTACCTTTCAGCGCAGATGAAAGCTGCTATAATTTTCTGGCAAAGTATTTGTTAAGTAGTATAACGAATTGCTTCGCAATGATTTTTTTTTATTTTTGCGGGCAGTTGATGAAAGAATGTATAAATAAAAAATCAAATCAATCATGAGATCATTCCAAAAGGTATTTATTACAATGCTTCTTGCTGTAGGGTTTTCTGTTGTTGGCTACGCCCAGTCAGTTGACGCCGCAGGACAAGCATTGAATGAAGCTATTGAATTCAAAAAAGCAAAACAATATGGCAAAGCTGCCCAGGCTTTCGAAAAGGCACTGGATATTGCCAGCATGGCAGGCCCTGACGCTTTCAGCATCCAATCAAGTGCCGAAAAGCAGCTGCCACTCATGTATTTTTATGACGCTGCTGAAACCTACAAAGCAAAAGATTACATCAAAGCCATTGATAAGTTTAAGAAAGCAGCTGATGCCGGTGAAAAATACAACAACCCGGGAATTGCTGAAAAAGCCGGACGTAATGTAACCGCGCTTTACAACTCACTGGGAAACTCGTTCCGCAAGAAAAAAGAGTTTGACAAAGCTATCGAGTACTTCGACAAAGCAATCAAATTCGACCCCGGATATGCCAAAGGGTATCTTGGTAAAATGTTAGTTTACAAAGATCTTGGTCAGGACGACAAAATGATTGCCATGGCCGACAAAATCAATGAAGTGGAGCCTGATGGCAAATCAGCGAGCAACGCAAATAATATGATTCAGACTTATTATCTTAAGGATGCCAAGCTTGCACATGACAGCAAGAAAAATGGCGAAGCGCTTAAGAAGATCGAATCATACCTGAACTACGGCATCCCAACAACCCAGGGGCTTTATCTTGCAAGTGTTATCTACAACGCTAACGACAACCACAAGAAAGCCGTTGACATGGTAAACAATGCGCTGGCCAAAGCATCCGACAAGAAAATGATCGGGAATCTGTATTTTGAACTGGGAAATGCATACAAAGGACTGAACGACACCCAGCAGGCTTGCTCTGCCTATAGCAAGGCCCTTGACGGCCCTAATGGCGAAGCTGCCAAATATCAGATGGAAGAAGTTATTGGTTGTAACTAGTTTTCCTGAAAAAGTATTAAGATTGAAAGAGCCGGCTTTACAGAGCCGGCTTTTTTTATATTTTTGCAAACGAGAGAGAGCAGGGGAAGAATAATACGGGAATGAAAATTGAATACTTATTAACGGCAGGGGTGCTTTACCTTTTGTTTGCGATTATTATGTTTCAGGTATCGCAAAAGTATCGCATCAAATCTATTTATGTTTTATTATTATCATTATTCCTGACCCCTTTGGCAGGATTAATAGCCCTTTTGGTAAGCCAGAAAGGGAACCTCATTACTATCGAAAGATATCATTGCAACAGGTGTGGATATGAACACACTGAAAATCACGGAGAATGCCCGCATTGTGTCAAAGACGGACACCACGTCCCATTAAAAAAAGTAAAGTTTAAAAGCTTATAATGAATCGTTAAGCCAGGATGGTACGAAGAACGGCGACTGATTTCATTTCGCCCATATCCGGTACATGAAGGCGATAATATTCAATAAGTTTATCTAACAGCTCGTTCTGCAACGCCAACCCAGATTTAAGACTACCAAAACTATGAATAGCTAAGGTTTTTCCCAGGCTCAGCACTCTGGCAAGCTCACCTTCAAGAAAATAAGCATGCTCAGGCTGTTTAGATACAAAAAGCCCTTCCATCATATCAAAAAAAGGAGTGCTTTCAGAAAAGGAGCCCTGCGGATTAAAACCAAGATGCCTGGATAGTTGCAGCATGAAGACCAGGTGAAAGGTCCTGACTTTTTCATTGCTTTCATCCAGCAAGGTAATACTTTGATAAATGAAGTCGAACATATCGGCAGAAGCCTGCTCTTCGCGCAGTACTTTAATCAGAAGTTCATTCAGAAAAAGTACGATGGTGCTTTTCCTGATATCATAAGGTAGGGTTTTAAAGGGTTTTGCTACCCGGAGCTCTTTAACTCTTTGAAGATTGGCACTATCGCGGTGATAAGCCTCCAAATCGAGCAGCGTAAGATGCTGTAAAACATTC
>JAASSU010000277.1 GCA_021767705.1 Bacteroidota bacterium
AACTTCGGGCATACGGTAGGGCATGCCATTGAAAGCTGGTCGTTCGAAAGTGGCGAGAGGCTGCTTCACGGCGAAGCCATCGCCTATGGGATGATGGTGGAGCTCATGCTGAGTGTCAGGTATTCCGGACTTCCTGAAAAGGAAGCAGAGCTTGCACTTGATTTCCTGAAAAGCTATTTTGGCAGCATGAGCCTTGGGAGTGAGGTGCTGATTCCCATTTTGCAAAAGATGCATCACGACAAAAAGAACAGGGATGGCAAACTGCTTTTTACTTTATTGAGCGAGACCGGGAATGCAGTTTACGATGTGGCAGTGGATGAAAACAAAGTGGTTTCTGCAATGGAGGAAATAATAGTTGTATGATTTTAAAATGGAATAAAAGCGCCTTAACGGGAAAGGTAACTCTACCGGCGTCGAAAAGCATATCTAACAGGGCTCTCATCATCAGTGCTCTTTCTGAAAACCCCTTCCCGATTGAAAACCTCTCGGGAGCTGAAGATACTCAAAACCTTGTAAAAAATCTTGAACTGCTGAGGCAGCATAATGACGGGCCGCTTACGCTGGATGTGGGGCCGGCCGGCACGAACATGCGCTTCCTCACGGCATTGCTTAGCATCAAGCCCGGAGCCTACATCCTCAAAGGAACGGAACGCATGCACCAGCGCCCGGTAAAACCGCTTGTTGACGCCTTAACAGACCTTGGGGCAGAAATCGAGTATCTTGAAAAGGAAGGTTATCCGCCATTACAAATTAAAGGGAATGCCCTTTCAGCTAAAAAAGTGAAGCTTCCTGCCGATGTGAGCAGCCAGTTTATATCGGCCTTGATGATGATTGGTCCGGCTATGGATGATGGCTTGGAAATTATACTAGAAGGGCAACCGGTGTCGTTTTCTTATATCCAAATGACGGCAGCCATGATGAGCACGTGTGGCGCCGATGTTGAAATTGTCGGGAACAGAATCGTGGTGAAAGGCAAGCCCTATAAGCGTGAGCAATTTTACGCGGTGGAGGCCGACTGGTCTGCAGCCTCATACTGGTATGGGATGCTCGCCCTTGCGGAAGAAGGATGGATTACACTTCCCGGACTAAGCAAAGACTCACTGCAGGGCGACCACCTCCTCAGCGAGTGGATGGTTCCTTTTGGGGTGCTGACAGAGTTTGGAGATGATGGAGTGACTATCCGAAAAACTGTTTCGGAACCGTTCACCTTCGATAAGGATTTTACACTGGTGCCCGACCTGGCGCAGACTTTCCTTGTTGTGCTGGCCGCCAAAGGGTATGAGGGCAGGCTTATTGGGCTGAAGACTTTGCGTATCAAAGAAACCGACAGGCTTGAGGCAGTGAAGGCTGAACTGAAAAAGTGCGGGGTTGAACTCCGGATTTCAGAGGATACGGCCACCATAAAACCCCAAAAAATGCTTATGCCCGCATCACCAGTACAAACTTACCACGACCACCGCATGGCCATGGCTTTTGCCATGCTGGCCATCAAAACCAAAGCCATCGAAATCCAAAACCCCGAAGTCGTCAGTAAATCCTATCCCGCCTTTTGGGAAGAGCTGGAGAAAGTAGGGATGGAAATTAACTCGTAGGTATATTAAAAGGGATCTTTGTGGAGTGGTTTATTGGTTAATTCGTTGATTAGTCCGTTTGAAAGAAAAGTTGGCAGTTGGCAGGATTGCAGTTTGCAAAAGAAAGAAAGCCACTAATTCACTAATACCTTAGGACTCATCTAGATGCATGATTGAATGATTGAATGAATGGAGGAAAGAGGCAGTCATACAGCCTGACTTGTCCTGAAATAGGTTTACATGAAAAGTAAAAAAAATTTAGGACGAGTCAATCACACAGTCACTTATCCGGAACAAAGGACAAGGAACAGGTAACACCCCCCCCAGGGTTGCCAGCCCTTGCATTTTCCTTTTAGCTTTTATAAATTGGCATATAGCAAATTAAATATGAGGAAAGAAAATTTGTAGATTTAAAAAGATCTTTTAAATTTGTAAGAAATGTTAAAAATCACCCTCAATATATTAACTTAAAATATAAATTATGAATCCCTTTATTGATGAAGTAAAAGCTATGTTAGATGAAATGGAAAGTGTCATATCAAATGATTTTGATAATACCCAGAAGCTAGCTGATTTGTACTATCAAATAAAAGATTCTATACAGGATATTCATAACAACACTGATATAGATGATGAGCAAGTATTTGAAAGTGAATCTCAAGAAATTAATAGAATAGTTAAGAGATTTGAGTTTTTATCGAATCAGTTTGATAATCCAGATGATATTGAAGAGTCGGAAATGAAGGGAATGTTTCCAGATGGAAATGCTTTAGAAGGTTATGATTGGGTAAAAGAATAAGCTATTTTGGAATTTGTTAGTATTAATAGTAATGTAAAATCTGATAGAATTTAAGTGATGAAAAAATTAGTAATAAAATGTTTTGTATTAGTTATTCTGACTATGCCAAGCTGTTCAGGAGGTGAAAAAAGCTTGAAAGAAATGGCCAAAAGTGGTGATCGAAGTGCACAATTTCAATTGGCAAATAATTATGAGACAGGAAAAGAAGCGCCAGTAAATATTGAGAAAGCAAAGTATTGGTATAAACAAAGTGCTAATCAAGGATTTGCGCGAGCTCAATATAAATTGGGTTTGCTTCTTCATGAGGAGGCTAACTTTGAAGAAGCTTTTTATTGGATGCAAAAATCTGCAAACCAAAACTATAATTTAGCTTACAACGCTATTGGTTATTTTTATCAAAATGGGATAGGAGTTGAATCCGATTTAAACAAAGCTGAGAAATTCTATAAAAAAGCCGCAGTAAATGGTAACCCAGATGCCCAGAACAGCCTAGGAGTTTTATACTTTAAGGGTCTTTTAGAAGATAAGAATTATGAAAAATCTATAAAATGGTTTTCGATGGCTGCTGAAAATGGAAATTATTTAGCTCAATCTAATCTAGCTATGATATTTAAAGAAGGTCATGGGGTAGACGTTGACTATAAAAAGGCACTAGAATGGTATCAGAAAAGTGCTAATCAAGGTTATTCAGAAGCTCAATTTGAACTTGGAATGTTATACTATTTTGGTAATGGAACATTAGTTGATAAAAGTAAAGCTTTCAATTATATCAAAATGGCAGCAGAGCAAGGTTATCCGATAGCTCAGTATAATTTAGGCTATTTATATTACAATGGTGAAGGTACGGAGAAGGATAGGAAGATTTCTGCTGAATGGATAAAGAGAGCACACGAAAACGGATATGAAGAAGCAGCTGTTTTTTGGAAAGAGAATGATTTATGGCAATATGAGTGACAAAAATTACATAGCCTGACCTAAGATAATCAACCTTAGCAGGTTTTAAGATAATATAAATCTTCTGAGATTTATTAATCAGCAATTATTTGTTTAGAACATCTTAAATCAATGATTTATATTAGGTGAACTATGTTCATTCTCATTTGAATGATTTTTTCCAATTGGATTTTTTTTGTTTTCAAGTTCTTTCTTCATTTTATCTAATTCTCTTCTAAGTTTTTTTATCTCTTTGCGTCTTCTCAAATCATTGGGCATAGAGACTAATATACTTAGTAGTGCCCCAGTTGTAAATACAACTATTAAGGCCAACGTTTTGGATACTGTAATTTCAGTGAAGCCAAAATTTATAGACATTGTTTCAGTGTTAAAAACCGCAAACAAAACCATTATAATAACTATAATCAATACTGTTACAAAATATTTCTGCATAACTGTTGTTTTTTAAGGTACCGGAACATATAAAGCAAAGATAGCGAAAGATACCACCGATATCGTAAACCCGAACATGAAAATGGTGTAGGCTGTTCGAAGTAGCCTGTATTTCTTTCCGAGTACTTTTCCCAGAAAATACTGGTCCATTATCATGTTAGAGTAAAGGCCGTCGTAATCCTTCATCATCTCTTTAATTGCGTCTTCATAATCGTTGAGGGTCATGTTATAGAAGTTCCCGAAAAAGAGCAGGTTTACCTTTTTTGCTTTTACATCCGAAAGGTTAAAGCGTCCTTTGCTGATGTTGGGCCGGGTGGATAATATCGCGAAAATCATGGTCACCAAACTCGTAAGCAAGAAGATGAGCGATGGTACGATAATGTTCGGGTATTCGCTGAACTTCCGAACCAGCATTGTTACGATAATGGAAATGATAATCGAGTTAACCGAAATCAGGATATTCGCTTTGTTGTCGGCTATTGAGCTGAGGTTAATCTGGTTGCGGGCGGTCATCCTGAACATCGTCTCAATTCCCCGCGAAGGGCTCTGAAGCTTGTTGTTCTTTTTCTTCAGCTTCTTGATTTCCTTATTCAGTTCCTTTTCCTTTTCTT
>JAASSU010000278.1 GCA_021767705.1 Bacteroidota bacterium
CGGCATCAGGAAGATTTGAAGGACTACAAGTTGGTGGGAACGAGCAACACATCGGCTCTGTTGAATAACGTTCTGGACTTAAATGTAAAACCTTTTGGTCACGGTCCGAATGGCGGGGATATTCTGCTGGCAGCCCAGATTTTGCAGGGAGACGTGGACGGAATTGTTTTTCTGATTGACGTGGAGAATCCTCATGGGCATGAGCATGATATCCAAACCCTGATTCGTACCGCCGTGCTGAATAATGTACCGATCGCTCTTAATGAAGCCACGGCCGACTTTCTGGTTTCTCGCGATGAAATGTGATTTACTCACTCATTGAAAGTTTTTAACTTACGGTTGAACCTTACCGGGAATTACAGAAAAAGAAAAGGCCGCTCATTTGGCGGCCTTTCTCTTGTTTATGGAATTTACGTTTACTAGTAACGCTTTCGTGGTTTGTAGTGCGTGTGCAACAAGTCGTGCGACTTATGTCCAAGTGGCTCTCCAAGGAAATCCTCGTAAATAGCAGCCACTTCAGGATTTTCATGTGATTTACGTAATGGCATGTCTGCATCTTCTTCGTAGATGGCCCGTGCACGCTCTTCCCTGATTTCAGGGCTTGTAGGTATTGGCTGTCCGCCACCACCCAGGCAACCGCCGGGGCAACCCATGACTTCGATAAAGTGGTAATCAGCTTTTCCACTCTCCACTTTCTCCATCAGTTGTTTGGCATTGGCAAGCCCGTGAGCGATGGCTACCTTTAGGGTCACGCCCTCGAGGAAGCTCCATTCAGGTTTAGTGCCTTTAATTTCGATGGCCGCTTCTCTGACGCCTTCCATGCCACGTACCGGCATGATGTTAAGGTTCTGGAATGGAACTTCCTGGCCGGTAATAATTTCGTAGGCTGTACGCAGGGCTGCTTCCATTACTCCACCGGTAGCACCGAAAATAACGCCGGCACCTGTAGACTCACCCATAATGCTGTCGTACTTCTCTTCTTCCAGCTTCACAAAGTCGATTCCGGCCTGCTTTACCATCATCGCCAGCTCGCGGGTGGTGATAACGTAATCCACATCCTGGTAGCCGCTGGCCCTCATTTCAGGGCGCTGGGCCTCGAACTTCTTCGCTGTACATGGCATCACAGAGATGGAAACAATGTTTTCCGCCTTCATACCTTTTTTCTGTGCGTAGTAAGTCTTGGCCAGGGGGCCAAACATTTGCTGTGGCGACTTACAGGTAGAGAGGTTTGGAAGTAACGATGGGAACATATGCTCCTGGAACTTAATCCATCCGGGAGAGCATGAAGTCATCATAGGCAATGTTACCGCCTCGTCTTTCTCGACCAGTGCCTGCTTGAGGCGGGTCAGCAGCTCAGTGCCTTCTTCCATAATGGTAAGGTCGGCAGTAAAGTCGGTATCCAACACAGAGTCGAAACCAATTCCCTTGAGGGCGGCTACCATTTTTCCTGTTACGCGTTTTCCCGGTTCAATTCCTAAATCTTCACCCAGACCTATCCTCACTGCCGGGGCTGTTTGAACAACGGTGTGAACATTTGGATCGTTAATAGCATCCCATACCTGGTCGATATAGGCGCGCTCGGTGAGTGCTCCGGTTGGGCAGCGGTTTACACACTGTCCGCAGTTCGTACACACCACATCGTCGAGCGGTTTGTTCATGAAGGTCGAAATACGCTGGTGATCCCCTTTATGCACTACGGCCAGTGCACTTACGGCCTGCAGCTCAGCACACGTTCTTACGCAACGCTGGCAGCGGATGCACTTACTGTCATCCTTCTGGATGGAGGGTGAGGAAATGTCAGGAATTTTATCTTCTTCATGTACCAAATCAAGGAAAACATGGTCACCCACACGGTACTCGCTGGCCAGCTCCTGCAGCTCACAGTTTCCGTTCTTAAAGCACTTCGTGCAGTCGGCATTGTGCTCAGAGAGCAGCAGCTCAATCACATGCTTTCTTGCCTCGCGCACTTTGGCACTGTTGGTGCTGATTTCCATGCCTTCTGAAACGGGAGTGGCACAGGCGGCTATCAAAGCCTTCGCCCCTTTCTGTTCAACCACACAAACCCGGCAGTTTCCTGCTACATTCAGGTCGGGGTGGTTACAGAGGGTAGGTATTTTAAAATTCAGTTTCTTGGCTGCATCCAGGATAGTGGTCCCTTCTTCAACGGATACAGACTTGTTATTTATCTTTAGGTTAACTAAATATTTTTTACTCATAATAATCTGTTTTTTCGGTTGACAATTAACTGGTTAATAGATGATTTCTTCGCGGAAGTTATCTACGATTGTCGTAAAAGGATTTGCCACTGACTGGCCGAGACCGCATTTTGCCGACAGCTTCATGTTGGCCGCCAGTTTTTTAAGGTCTTCAAGGTATCCAGGTTTTTTATCTCCTTTTTTCACAGCTTCCATGCCTTTAAGGAGTTGCTGACATCCAACGCGACATGGCGTGCATTGTCCGCAGGATTCTTCTGTAAAGAACTCAAGGTAATCATGAAGCACATTATACATTGAGCGACTGCTATTAAAAATCATCATCGATCCTCCGGTAGGAATCCCTTCGAAACCAATTATGGTGTCTTCCAAATCTTTACGTGGAATACAGTGGCCTGATGCGCCGCCCACCTGTACGGCTTTGGTGTCGCCATCGCCAAATTCATCCACAAAGTCTTTCAGCGTCATCCCCAGCTCCAGCTCATAGATTCCGGCAATCGGTGTATCGCCTGATACTGAGAATACTTTTGACCCCCGTGAGTCTGCTGTTCCGAGTGACTTGAATTTCTCAGGCCCCAGGTTGCAGATCATTGTGGTGTAAACCAAAGTTTCCACATTGTTGATAACGGTAGGCTTACTGTTGTATCCTGCCACTGTTGGGTAGGGAGGCTTGTTTCTGGGCTCACCGCGTTTTCCTTCCATACTCTCGAAAAGCGCGCTTTCTTCACCACAGATATACGCTCCGCTTCCTGATTTTATCTGGATGGAGAAATCAACTTTTTTGTCTTTGAGCATCTTGTTGAATTTCTCAAGCTTCGCGTTAAGCGTCTTTAACAGGAAGTTATACTCACCACGTAAGTAAATGAAACCTTCTTGTGCGCCAATAGAGTAACCGCAGATGGCCATTCCGGCAAAGACTTTTTCAGGGACCTGGTCAAGGATCTCGCGGTCTTTAAATGTGCCCGGCTCACCTTCGTCAGCGTTACAGATGACGTATTTTGGAGTGGCGTTTTCATTTTTAGTGAATTTCCATTTCAGGCCTGTAGGAAAGCCTGCGCCACCACGACCTTTCAGTCCTGAATCAATGATGTCAAGGATAATATCGTCGGGCTTGCGTTTAATGGTTTTGTCAAGGACATCAATCGGATCGCAGTCCTTGCATTCAAAAATTATATCTACTTTTTTTAAATTCGTTGTTTCCATCAGAATATACTTTTAATGCGTTCGAAATTGTTTTGACTTACTTCTTTTCACGAGCATATTCGTGAATGATATCCAGTGCTTTATCTACTGTTAAACTCGGATAAACATCGTCGTTAACCAGCATAACGGGCCCTTTGTGGCACCATCCCAGGCAGTTGGCACTGAGCAGCGTGAACTTCTTGTCAGAAGTGGTTTCTCCCACTTTGATGTTAAGTTCCTTTTCGAGAGCATTGATAATTTCATCTTTGCCTTTCATGTGGCAAGTGATGGTTTTACAGATTCTGATTACGTTTTTTCCCCGGGGCACGGTATCGAGGAAAGTATAGAATGAAGCAGTTCCATATACTTCTGCTGAAGATAAATCGAGTTCTTCTGCAATTTTAAGCATGGCTTCTTCAGATAGCATTCTTTCCTGCTGAACCACTCCCTGTAGTATTGGCATGAGACTGTTACGGCTTTTGCCGTGCTCTTTCACCAAATTTTTGATTAAAAGATCGGTGTTTGACATTCGTCCTCCTTTGTTGTTATTATATTGTTATTTTATTAACAGTTGTTGCGCCAAAAGTAACATTTTAATTGTTATTGCTGTAACAATAACTTTAAAATCTTTGTCAAATCCTGTATTTCTATTTAGATTAAGTTTAAAGACCGTATTTGCAGGAAATCAAAATCTCAGCTATGAGTAGGATTTTTCAAATAAATTGATATATTTGTGAATAAGATATTCGTATTATGAACAAGAAGCGTTACTTTATGAAGCTGGCCTATAACGGGCGGCACTATCACGGCTGGCAAATTCAACCAAATGCCGATACGGTGCAGGGGACCTTAAACCATGCGCTGGGAATGCTCATTCGTGAGAAAGTTAACCTTATAGGTGCCGGTAGAACAGACACCGGAGTGCACGCCTCTGAATTTTATGCGCATTTTGAGGTGAACAGCGA
>JAASSU010000053.1 GCA_021767705.1 Bacteroidota bacterium
AAACTCCGTGGCGAATACGGCCAGTTTAAGTTTATGCTCTTTGCCTCGGTACTGGTGATTCTTGGCAGCCTCGGGAGCACGCTGTTTCATGCCTTCAGGACCTCCTCCTTCTTCCTGGTAATGGATGTGCTACCCGTTGCTATCCTTGCTTTATCGCTCAGCATCCTTTTCTGGATCCGGGTTTTCAACTCGTGGGTTTACATGTTGTTGGTGGTCATCCCGCTCACCGGCCTTCGCTTTGTGATGTTCAACGCACTGCCCGACAACCTGGCCATCAACCTCTCCTATGCCTTAACGGGATTGATGATACTGGCTCCGCTCGGCATCATGCACCTGCAAGGCAAGCTTTTAAAACCGCGCTACATCCTCTACACCCTGGTTTCTTTCGCCCTGGCGCTCCTTTTCAGGGCAATGGACTCGTGGCAAACACAAATCCTGCCCATGGGAACACACTTCCTGTGGCATGCCTTCAGCGGCATAGGCACCTACTACATCCTGGCTTTCCTTTACCATTTCAGGCTAAAGCACTTGGAATTGGCAAGAAAAAGTTCCTGACCGCTTTTTCTTTCTCTTAAATACGGAACACAGATAACGCAGATGCAACTGATTTACACTGAAATCATCATTCAAAAAACAAAAACCGGATGCCACTTCAGCGACATCCGGTTTTCTTCACTTTTTAAGGACGCTTCTATTTCAGAAACTCCCTGACTCTTTGCGCCACGTTTTCGGCTGTGTATCCGAATTTTTCGTCGAGCACCTGGTAAGGCGCAGAGTATCCGAAATGCTCCAGACCGATTACTTTGCCATTAGGACCGGCAATCTGCTCCAGTGCATCTGGCAGTCCGGCCGACAAGCCAAACACCGGCACGTTGGATGGGATCACCGATTCGCGGTAAGCCGCATCCTGGTCGAAGAACAGGTTGGGCGAAATGGCCGAAACCACGTTCACCATCAGCCCTTCCTTTTTCAGGATTTCAGCCCCGTTGAGCAAGGTAGAAACCTCCGAGCCATTGCCCACCAGCACCACGTCGGGTCTTCTGTCGGCTTTTCTCACGAGGTAAGCTCCCTTTTCGGCACCGTGAGCTTCAGCAAAACGATCATCACCCATCGGCTTAATGTCTTCAATCCCCTGGCGGGAGAGCACGAGGGCAGTGGGTGTCTTTTTGTTATCCATCGCCATCTTCCAGGCCACGCGCGTTTCGGCGGAATCAGCCGGGCGAAGCACCATCATGCCACGGCCGCCGGAATGGTTCCTTACTTTTTCGAGCAGCCTGAGTTGTGTTTCCTGCTCTACTGGCTGGTGCGTCGGGCCATCCTCTCCTACCCTGAAGGCATCATGGGTGAAAACATATTTCACCGGAAGCTCCATCAGGGCTGCCAGACGTATGGCCGGTTTCATGTAATCTGAAAAGACAAAGAAAGTGCCCGTTACCGGGATGACGCCACCGTGGAGGGCGATGCCGTTGGCAATGGCTGCCATAGTCAGCTCCGACACCCCGGAGTGCAGAAATCCACCGGAGAAATCATTGCGGCTGATGGCCTTTGACTTTTTCAGGAAGCCATCAGTTTTGTCGCTGTTGGCCAGGTCGGCCGAAGTAACGATGATGTTCTCCAGGTGCTCAGCAAAATGACCCAGTACATTTCCTGAAGCAGCTCGCGTGGCACCGTTCTCTGGCTGCGGTATTGCGGAGAAGTCAATTTCAGGAAGTTCCCCGGCAATCATCGCGTCAAGCTTCGCTGCTTTACCAGGATTTTCATCGCGCCATTTCTTTTCATGACTCTTAAACGCCTGTACTTTTTCGCGCTTGGCTTCAAAGGCCTTTTCGTAGAGTACCTTGGTTTCTTCAAATATTTCGAAAGGGTTGTCTGGGTTGGCATTCAGCGCTTCCATGGTTTTTTCCACGCTGGCGCCTGCTTTCGAAGCTGGCTGTCCGTGAGTGGAAACCTGACGTTCAAAACTCTCACCGCTTTCGGTAAGCAACCCTTTACCCATGGCCGTTTTCCCGATAATCAGGAAAGGCTTGTTTTTTTCGGCATTGGCTGCATCAAGTGCCTTTCTGATTTCATCGGGATTATTACCGTCGATGGTCATCGTAGCCCATCCCCAGGCTTCATATTTGCTGGCCGTATCCTCCGAAGTAGTGGCTTCTGTTTCCGTAGAAAGCTGGATATCATTGGCATCGTAAAACATCACCAGGTTGCTTAGCCCGAGGTGACCGGCAATTCTTCCGGCGCCCTGCGACACTTCTTCCTGGATGCCGCCGTCGGAGATAAATGCATATGTTTTATGGGCCGACCACTCCCCTGCCCGGTGAGCAATAAAGCGCTCAGCGATGGCGGCACCCACGGCATTGGTATGCCCCTGGCCTAAGGGTCCTGAGGTGTTTTCCACGCTACGTTCAAAATCCACTTCGGGGTGGCCGGGCGTGGGGCTGCCCCACTGACGGAAGTTCTTTAAATCCTCCATCGAATACTTCCCGCAAAGGGCCAGTACCGAATAGAGCATTGGCGACATGTGTCCGGGATCGAGGAAAAAACGATCGCGGAAAAACCACGTAGCATCATCCGGATCGAAGTTCAGATATTCGGTAAAAAGAATGTTTATAAAATCAGCGCCTCCCATGGCACCTCCGGGGTGACCCGACTTAGCTTTTTCAACCATCGCCATCGATAACACCCTGATGTTATCAGCAGCGCGGTTCGTAATTGTATTATCAGTCATTTATTTTGTTATTGTTTAATTCCTAAAACCTAAATGATTTAGTGCCCGTTTTGTTTCCTGCTCAGCCACATCCACCTTGTAGTGATGAAACTCCCATCGCTTCCGGTAGTTTCCGCGCAGATCTTCAAAGCCTCCCGGATTGCGTCGCAGCAATTCATCATCTGAAGCAACATCATAAGTCTTTCTGACAGCCCGAATAAACGCTTCCTTTAGATCTCCTTCGCTTCCCAACGAAATCAGATGGTCATCAGGATCTTCTATTCTGAAGCCATTTTTATCAATATCCAGATTAAAAAAGCTTGCGACAGCGCTAATTACCATTTCTGACCCTTTTGCCTTCCCGTCGAGGCTGTATCCGGCGATGTGCGGCGTGGCGATGCGTGCCCTTGCGAGCAGCTCGCTGTTGATTTCCGGCTCATGCTCCCATACATCCAGTGCGAGGTTTAGTACCGAGCTGTATTCTGTAAGATCGCCTGAGACTGCAACCTCTCCGCGGCTGGTGTTGATCAACCAAGCTCCTTTATTCATCTTTTCGAGAAAAGTTTTATCAACCATGTGATGTGTTGCATCCTTACCTGCCCTGTTTAAAGGCACATGCAGCGAGACAATATCTGAGTTCTTCAGCAAGTTGTCCAGGTCTGTGTAAGCTTCACTTCCTTCCTGTCTCATGCGCGGCGGGTCGTTCAGCAGCACGTTCATTCCCAGCGCACGTCCTGCTGCTGCCACTTTCGATCCCACATGACCCACACCTATCACTCCGAGCGTAGTGCTTTTCAAGTTCCATTGCTCTTTCTCAAAAATGCGAGTCCACACTGAGGTCACATACTGCATCACTGAACCGGAATTACATCCCGGTGCATTCACCACGGTAATTTCATTTTGCCGGCAATACTCCTCGTCAATATGATCGGTGCCAATGGTGGCTGAGCCTATAAACTTTACAGGTGAATTTTCAAGGAGAGATTTATCGCATTTGGTGCGTGTGCGGATCAGTAGGGCATCCGCATCGTTGATTGTTCCGGGAGCAATCTCTGACCCTTTTTTGTAGCTCACTTCAGCGAAGGGTTCCAGCAACCCCCTGACAAATGGGATCTTATCATCGACCACGAATTTTAATGCCCGCCCCTGAAACATGGCGCAAAAGTAATAATATTTCAGGAGTTGAAAACAGAAAACCACCTGTCGATGTATTGCATCAGCAAGTGGTTTTGATTAATATCACACAGCTGTACACTTGGGTACTTATATTATCCAGCATTTTGGCGTTCGGCGGACCCCGAAAGCTTTCGCGGGCGCTTCCGCTGTAATATCCTTGAAGCCTCTGGCTTCCTTCCAAACTTTCGTTTACTAACTTGCGTTAACACCAGCCGAAGGCTGGAAGAATATCATAGAGGCTGTCCAAAAAGTCAAAATAGAAGGGTATTATGAAAATCAGTCTTTACCCCTCACCCTAAAGGGAGTCCTGATTTTCAGCAACTTCACCCTTTAGGGCTCGGGGTAAAAAGTTGCTGAATACAAGCGTTTAGGACTTTTTGGACAGCCTCCAAACTGAAACTATACATTTTCATTCTGATCTGTCATGAAAAATATTTCAATAAGCCCTTTTCTTTGCATCCCAAAACGCTAAACCTATTGGACTTACTGATTTCCGTTCATAATCACTTCCTAAGCCCTGGCTTCAAGTATCAACTTGACTTTATCCGGCGTGACCAGGCCCGATTCCCCCAACTTCCAGTTACGTTGTGACATTCTTTCCACTATCTTACCGACCGTGTCGTTACCCACGTTGTAATCGCTCAGACGTGTTTTTATTCCGAGAGCATGAAAAAACTGCTCCGTCTTTTCAACCGCTTGTTCAATTTTTTCTTCTTCACTTCCTTGCCGGATATCCCAGACATTCTCAGCATACTGAACCAGGCGCTCTTTCTTTTGCTCTCTCATCACCTTCCAGGTTCCCGGAAGCACAATGGCCAAGGTGCGTGCGTGATCAATTTCATGGAAAGCAGTCAGCTCATGACCGATCATGTGCGTCGACCAGTCTTGCGGCACACCTGCCCCAATCAGGCCGTTCAGAGCCATGGTAGAGCACCACATGATGTTGGCGGCAGACTCATAGTCTGATGGGTCTTTGTAATACGCCGGCCCCTTCTCAATCAGGGTTTTAAGAATACTCTCGGCAAAGTATTGCTGCAAGCGGTATCCGTTATCGTAGTTCATATACTGTTCAATCACATGGACAAAAGCATCCACTACTCCATTTGCAGCTTGCTTTTCAGGAAGTGTGGCCGTCACTGTGGGGTCGAGCACTGAAAACTTAGGGTAGAGCTGCGGATTCCCGAAAGGGAGCTTTTCCTGTGTGGCACCGTGTGTTACCACCGCACCAGCATTCATCTCCGAGCCGGTTGCCGGAAGGGTTAACACCGATCCAAAAGGAAGGGCATCAGAGAATTTTGCGCGGCTTTTTATGATTTGCCACGGATCGTCGCCTTCATAATTTACAGCCGCAGCAATAAACTTTGTGCCATCGATTACTGAGCCGCCACCAACAGCAAGGAGGTAATCAAAGTTTTCTTCCCTGATTTTCTCCACCGCCTTCATCAATGTTTCATAACGTGGGTTGGGTTCAATCCCCCCAAAACTGTACCAGCTATAGCCGGATAGCGCATCCTTCACCTGGTCGTAAACCCCGTTTTTCTTGATGGATCCACCGCCAAAAGTGACTAAAACTTTCGACTGCTTCGGGATTTCTTTTGATATATCAGCGATTTTGCCCTTACCAAACAGAATTTTGGTAGGATTGTGAAAATTAAAATTATCCATAGTATTTCTTTTTTTGGAAAACTAAAACGAAAATATCAGCGAATATGTTTGACGATAAGGTCTACAAGATCCTTTCGTTTCATTGGCTTGGCGATGTAATCATCGCAGCCGGCATTAATGGCTTTCTGACGGTCTTGCGACATGGCATAGGCGGTTTGCGCAATAATGGGGATCTGGTTATCCATTTCCTTAATCACTTTCGTGGCGTCAAGGCCGTTCATGTGAGGAAGTTGAATATCCATCAGCACCACATGAAAATGCTTGCTTTTGCAGGCCTCCACAGCGTCCTTTCCGTCCTGAACCCATGACAGATTCGGATTGTACCGCTTGAGAAAAACACTGATCAAATCGTAATTACTGGGTTCATCCTCCACTACCAGTATTTCTTTTCCTTCTATGATTGAAGCCTCCATTATTATCTATTATCTAAACAAAAATAACAAAACTTTGCCACCTTTGTGGCTTTTTGAAACAAATCTCCTCAAAGAGCTTATAAGCCAAACACTACGCAAACCTTATGACATGGCCTTCTGAGAAGCCCTCTTTTTATAAGCCCTCACCCACTCTATTTCCATTTCTGCCGTAGGTTTGTCGAGCGCTTCCTCAAATGGTTTTACAGCCAATAGGTTCCAAAACAATGGGGCTTTGGGCACCTCGCCTGTTTGCTTTGCAAGGGTTACCCCGTTCACTCTCCACTCTATGAGATTCTCACTCCAGATTACTGTAAAAATGTGATAATCCTTGCTTAAATCCAGTCCACTAACAACACACTCTTTCCGGGAGGGTTGTCCACTTTTATCGGTATGAATCAACCCTGTTGAAAACTCATTGGCAGCTTTTTCGCTTTGTTTAAACATCTGTATCTGAGGAGCAAGCCTTCCTGATGAAAGTGCAAGGATATGCGCGAGCCCCTTTGCGTTGGAGCATTTCACCTTAGCCTCAAATTTTCCGAACTGTTGTGAAAAAGCTTTTCCTGAATTCAGATTGGCAGAAGTGTAATTGAACTTTTTAGGAACGAAGCCCATTCTCGGATGCCATGCCATCCCTTCCACCTCATTGCGGGTTGTTTTCAAAACCAGCTTTCCTGAGGAGAAAAAGTGATTTTTATCCTCGGTGTAGAACTGGTCTTCACCCCACTGAGAGTAGGTTCCTTTAATAAAAGAAGCCGCAGGAAACGGAAGCGGTGACCATTTTGCGGCGGATGAGTTATCAGAAAAATCATCATCAAAAGTACACTCCCAGCTGCTGAACTCTTCAATATCCTTATCGTCTTTGTGCTTGAGGTAGTACTTTACCTCGCTGTCTTTCGTAAGGGCCTTGTAGCGCTGCTGCTTTTCATATTCTTCGCTCTTTTTAAACCGCTTCGAATCCTTCAAATACCTTTTCTTCTCTTTAAATTCATCGCTTTCAATGTATGCCTTCAGATTTTCGTAATCCTCAATTTCCTTACTCCCCTCAAGATTCTTAAAGTCTTTAAACGCCTGCCGCTTCTCTGTTTTTAGTACGCGTTTGATATCGCTATCCTTTTTTAAAACTTTAAACTCCTGCTTACGCGAATATGCGTCAGAGTTTTTAAACGTATGCTGTTTGGCCTTCTCCTTCCCTTCTTTGTAAGGCCCCTTCATAAACTCCTGAAGCTCTTTTAGTTCCTCTTCCTTTACACTGCCTTTTACTTCCTGATATTTTTTATACTTATCTGAAAAATAATATTTTGACGCATTCTTTACTCTTTTGTTCTTTTTCAGGTTGTCAAACTCCTTGATTTTAATGTATTCATGTGACTGATTAATATCGCTGTCCTTGATTTTTTGATCCAGCGTGCCTTTCGACAAAGTCTCCTTGATGCGCTCCAACTCCTGCTGATGTTCAAAGGGAGCTTTATTTTTATCGGCCTTTGCCGATTGCTTTTTCAGCTCTTTGTAGCGCTTTTCGAGTGTCTTCTTTTCTTTTTGATATTTCTTCTTGTCGTTTTTGAGCTTTTGCTTTACGGCTTTGAGCGAATAATTGCGCACCTCTTTTTCTAAATCGAGGTAATGCTTAAACGTTTCGCTATCCTTAAAATGAAGAAAATCATTAAACTGCTCAGATTTTTCAAGTTTAAGAAACCAGCTTAGCTCCTGCTTCAGCGATTTATAGCGCTTCTTCTTTTCTTCAAGTTCCGAAAGCATTTTCTTTCTTTCCTCATTCACCTTATCTTTATCACGATTAAAAGCCTCCGAATCAAGATATTGTTTTAGCTCATGATAACGCTTGAGCTTGTCGGTATCATGGTGCTTTTGGTAAAACTTAAGTTCCGAGGAATCATTAAGCTTGTAGTAGTTTTTGATGCGCTTATCGGACGATTTCCTTTTAAACTCTTTTTCCTTTTGCTGAGGTTCAGAGCCCTGGTATTTCAAAGCATCAATTTCCTTCTTTTCATTCTTAAAAGCATCAGAATGCACAAAATCACGCAATTCCAGGAATTCCCTTATCTTATCGGACCCGGATGCTTTGCTGATTTTTTCGGCGCGCTGCCTTAGTTCTTCCTGTTTCTTTTCGTATTTGGAGGTTGAAATAGCCCCTGTAAGGGCTTTCCACTTGAGAGAAGTATTGACACAGTTTTCCATAGTTTGTAGTTTTCAGGTGTCAATAAAAGTAAGAAAAAACCTTGTTCAACAAAAACTCTGACCCAAAAATAATATACCAGCCACGATAATGGCTGGTATACTTACCTTGTTCACAAAAGAAAAATCATCATTCTTAACGTGATGCCAGCAACAAATCATTGTTGGTTTTGAGCATCGAGCGTATGGTTTTTACATATTCCATACCCTTGGCAGAATATTTTTGCAGCCCTAGTGCCAGGTACTCACTTTTCAATTCCTGATCCTTTTGTCGCATCTGGTAGCGGATGTTCCTTAGCTGGGTGTAGGCGGCATGGGTGTTCAGGTTTCTCATGTAAGCCCTTACCGCTTCATTTACCGATCCGAAGACTTTCACCTCATGACTAAGGCCTTCCTCTCTGCCCCGCGGAACCAGGCCACAGCCTTCGGTAAAACACCACTGCCCGAAAAGGTTGTTGCCTTCCCTTGCAAAATAAGAGGTTCCCCAGGCCGACTCGATGGCAGCCTGCACCAGGGCCAGTGGTTCAGGAATCTGATCCACTCTGATTAGCAGTTTTTTATAAGCTGATTCACTATTAAAGTCGAGGTTTCTTAGCTTGTATTCTGAAGCGATGTCATTGAGCTTGCTGAAATGCTTTTCATTAAGCTCCCATCCTTTTTTGTAGGCCAAATAGCTCTTCTTAAGAAAATTCCTTTGCCGGAGAATACGCTCGTTTTCGGCTTCGACAATTGGCTGAAGAAAGTCAAAGAACTTCACCTTCAAAAGCTTACCCCCACCTATCCTGGTAAAGTCGGGAAGGTCTTGCTCTGTATGCAGCTCTTTGCCATAATCTTCATCAGCAAAAGTAATAAGCGATTCAGGTGCTATGTTTGATGCCCTGGTATCTGATGCGTTTTCAATTGCCAGGAAAATTCCTGCAAGAAAAACTATTGCGCTGATAATTCCGATTTTTTTCAACATAAGCACTACTATTTATTCTGATTCATAGCCACCCACTCGTAAGAGCGCTGGTCTAATTCATCGGCGTACTTAGACAAACGGTATGCCATCCAGTTACGATTCATACTGTCCATGACAGATTGTAAGTTTCTGAGCTCTTCAATATCCATAGCGGTAAACAGTTCAGGTTTTGGCATCTGCTTCTCGCGGGTAAAGTCCACGGCCAAATCGTAAACGGTGTTGGCCCTGTAGTCAGTCATGATGGCAGAAGTGAGTGCCCTGGCCATCTCGCCGGTCTGCCGGAAACTATTGTTCGACAGTACCACTATGGTCAGGTTTTCTTCGGGAAAACTGCGCAGGGTAGTGCGGAACCCACTCCATGATCCGTTGTGATAGACCATCTTTCCATAGAAATGGTCATAAATCCTGAAGCCCATTCCGTAGTTGACCAGCTCATCACTGCCAGGCTCTGAAGAAGTCAGTGCCAGATCAAGGAGATCCTCCGAAAGGAGCTTTCCCTCACGGAGCCCTTTTGTCCACTTCACCAGGTCGCGTGGCGTGGAATAAATTCCTTTGTCACCAAAAGTTCCTTCCATCAGGTTTTCCTGCACTTTGGTGTACTGCCCCTGCGAATATCGGAACCCGCGCACCATATCTGAAAGGATGGTGTCTTTTGCCCCGCTGTAGGCAAAGGTGTGATTCATATCGAGCGGTTCGAACACGCGCTGCTTCATAAAGGCGTCGAAATCAAAGCCTGAAACCTCCTCGACGATAGCAGCAAGCATGCAGTATCCGGTGTTAGAATAACTGAATCTTGTCCCGGGCGTGAAATTCAACCGCACCGGGTGCTCTTCAATGATTTTAATGATATCCTTGTTTTGCGGGGGCTCGCTTTTATCCCAGTAACGCCCGATAAGCCACATGTAATTGGGGAATCCGGCTTTATGTGTCAGCAAGTGGCGCACGGTGACATTATCGTACTTCAGTCCCGGCAGGTATTTTGTGATGGCACTATCGATATGCAGCTTCCCTTCCTGCTGGAGCATAAGGACAGCCACTGCCGTAAATTGCTTGCTAACAGAAGCCAACTGAAACCTTGAATTTTTATCCACTTCCTTTCCCGATTCAAGGTCAGCTTTCCCAAAATACTCTTCGTAAACAGGAACACCATCCTTGGCGACCATCACAGCGCCATTAAACCGGTGGTGATTCTTAAAATATTCGCTGATATTTCTGAGTGAATCAGAAGTTCCGGCATAGATTTCCTTCACCAGCTTACTCCATTCACCTGTATTCAAAGGCTTGCTTTGCGCGATGAACAGAGAATCTGAAACGTTGATTATATTTTTTACTCCTTTGTTGTTGCCTCCGCCCTGAAGCAGCCCGTCCTGAAATCCCCAAGAGAGCATCAGAAGCAGAATCAATACAAATCGTATTTTTTTCATTTTTTTTACCAGCATACGCATCCATTTTTAATGATACAATAGCTATTAGCCTTTCGGCCCACACATGTTTATGAGAAATAAAAGTTTTTTAATTGAGGGGCATCATACTACTGCCTCGCCATAATCTTACTGCTTTATCAGATTTTGGTTCTACAATAGAAAAATTGTTTTTATGACTGTTTACTTCTTTCATATTCTTGCTAACAGGCGGCAAAAATATACCTGCCATTTTACATGACAAAGCTTTTAACATAATTTTATTGCGCAAACGGTTTAAACCTGTTGAATTTACTTTATTAACAATTGATAAACTGCTTTTTACGCTTTAACAACTTTTTCATAAAGTTACTTTAGGAAATGCCTGAGCGCCACTTTTTGTTCATTTTTTTATCAACAATTTATTCGAGGTCATGAAAACCATAGCCTATTCAAAAGAAAAAGCCACTCAACAATCCCCTTCAAGAGAGACCTGGGTGGCTTTCAGTTAATTTGTTAAAAGTAAAATTATCTAAAATATGATTGCTTTTTAAACAATCGATCAATAGCCGTCTTTTCCATAATAAATACAGCCTTCTCGTTTTGTGTGGAAGTAACGAGGTAAGAGGCCTTATCACTATCACTTTCCTTCAGATAGGCATTCAACTCAATTACAGAACCGTCTTCAAGCTGAATGGTCAGCTTCCAACCATCCTCCTTATTAACATTTTCACGTTCAGCAAATTGTTTTCCGTTAAATCGCGTAAGCGTATTCAGGTAGCTGACCATTTTAGCACTGTCGGCTTGCTGGCCATTAATCATCCATTTTCGCGGGCCCTTTTTTAAGGTGTAATTATCTTTTCCCGCGACAGTGATCTGGCGTGCCTGGCTTTTGGTAAAGTCAATCAAGGTTTTGTCTCTCAACCGGTTAATATCAGATGGGAAAGCCATCGATAAAAAGCCATCTACTGCATACACTTCCTTTTCGCCATTCACTCTGACATATGTCGTCATCTCTCCTTGTGGTTGCCTCATGGGCGTTTGCTGTGCCTTATCAGGTTGCTTGTAAGAAAACTTTCCGATGTATAGAGAGGACAGCAGTCCATCCGCCCCTCGTACTTCCACAAAAGTGCCGGCAGAATCAGTTACCTGGTATTCTTCCCATTTATCCTTATTCATTGCGGCAAGCTGCTTTGTTTTCAAGCTGCTTATTTGCCTTAGCATCGCCGCAACGCGTGCTGAATCGCTTTTATAATCCTTTCCGCCTTGTGACACTACCCATTTTCCTTCAGCCCTTTTCAATGACACTTCTTCGCCACCTCTCTTGGTATAGCTAAAAGAAGTAACCTTTTCAGGATTAAAATCCGTAATTACATCGCGGAAAGAGCGGTTGTTATCGCCCCATTGCCTGGAAACAAGGTATAATCCTGCCACGACGGCCAATACGATGAGCAGTGTTTTTAGGTTGAGTTTTTTAAACATAGCCTTCCTCCATTCTTTTAACGCGTAACGCGCGTTGACGCTGTTTTCTGATAATTCCGTATACAACAATCAAGAGAATCGGTAAGAAAAAGTTACCGTAACGCAATAATGTTTTCGTTCCTTCTTCCAATTCATCAATCGGCCTTGAAGAAATCCCTTTTGTTCTCAGATCGATAAGCCCGGTATCATCCGACAGCCAGTCGACCCCGTTAACCATAAGACTGATGTTGTCCTCACTTTGCCGTCGCTGATTTCTTCCTTTTCCTCCAACAGCAAAATCACCATCACTGATCACTACCAGCTTCGACTCGTGCGCTCCTACTATTGGACCAGTCAAAGCTGCAGCTACTGGAATTTCCGGACTATTGAAGTCCTCCCGGGTCCATTCTTTTTGCACCTGAAACATCAGCGGCGCCACCTTTTTCCCCGAATTCTCCGAGCTGCGTGCCAGTGGGACAAAGTTCAGTGTGGTATCTCCGGTGTATTCTATAGAACTGGCAAACTGAAAGATGACCTGCTCAAGACCTTTGGTTATCGGATGGTCGCTAAAATTGGTTATCAATGGCAGATAAGGAAACTTCACCTGGGTGGTCATCCTGAAGCCGCCGCGGTTTTGTGTTACCCCAACTGTTCCGCTCCGGTTGTCCACCACAAAGTTATTCCCGATTTTCAGGCCCTTTTCTGCCAGCCACCCTTCTAACCCTGTCGTTAGGGGCATTCCCCTGGCCTGCGAGAAATCCCCTTTCACACGGTTCAGGGCGGCATAAATATTGCCTCCGCCGGCAAGGTATTGATTCAGGGCATCCAGCTCATCGGAAGGAATGGAGTCGGAGGGAGCCACTATCACGAGTGTTTTGTACTTGCTGAGGGAATCGGTTTCAGAAATGTTAACCTCTTCCACGGTATAAAGCACCGAGAGCGACTTCACAACCTGGGCCAATTCCTGAAGAGAAGGTTCTCCGTGTCCGGTAACAAACCCCACTTTGGGTTTATGGGTAGCTGACAGCTTTTTGATATTAGATGAAAGGGAGTATTCGAGTGAAGACTCCTGCGTAATCACGGGAAGGACTTCTTTTTCGTCTCCTTTGCGGATAACGGCGCCCATGTATGCCCGCTGCTGTTTTACCTGGTCTTTTTCACGCACATTGATAATTACCGGCTGAACCCCCGCCTGCATGGCTTCGCGTGCGGTTTTATCCTCCTCGTTAGGGTTGACAAACTCATAGTTAACCATCCCATCAGAATAGCTGGAATATTCGATCAGTAAATCCTTAAAATTTTTTCTTTCCTGGATGAGCCGCGGAGGAAGATCCTCGGTGAAGTAAGCAGTGATAGTCACAGGCTCATCGAGGTTTTCAAGGATATCAATGGTAGCATTGCTGAGTGTGTAGCGGTTGTCATCGGTTAAATCGAGCCGGGCAAAATAATCCACAGCCAAAACGTTGATAAGCACGATGATTGCCACAACCACCCCTATCTGAATAATTGAATTGCTTTTACTGTTCGCCATAATCATTAAATTTTAGTCAGTCTGATGTCTTTTTGAAAGTACGGCCTCTGTTGATAAGAGCCCCAGGATAATTATTGACAGAAAATAAACGATATCTTTTGAATCGATCACCCCTCGCGAGATAGATTCAAAATGAGTATCCATACTCAGGTAATTGAGTATTTCGCCAAGGGCACCTGTAAAGTTGGCAGCCAAAAATCCAAAAATGAGATGAAAAAAGACCCCGATAAACAATGCCGCAAGAAATCCTACTATCTGGTTACTTGAAATGCTACTGGCAAAAACCCCAATACTGATGTATGCGGCACTCATAAGAAGTAATCCGAGGTATCCAGAAATCACAGCGCCGTGGTCGATATTACCAATGTTGGCCACTGTAATATAATAGGGCAACGTTAAAGCCAGGGCCACCACGATAAGAATGAGTGTAGCCAGGAATTTGCCCACCACCAACTGCCAGTCGTTGACGGGTTTTGTAAGGAGCAGCTCAAGGGTTCCTGATCGCTTTTCTTCGGCAATCATCCGCATGGTTAATGCGGGAATAAAGAAAAACAGGGTCCAGTAAGCGATGCTGAAAAAGGTTTGCAGACTGGCCTGCCCCACAAAAAAGATATCAGAACCATAAAGCCATGTAAACAATCCACTGAAGGCTAAAAATAACACAATGGTGATGTAAGCCATCAGCGAATCGAAAAAGGCTGATAATTCACGTTTCGCAATAATCCATATTTTTTTCATAATATTCGATTTCTTAGTTGCTAGTTAGATTTCTAAAGACATCCTCCAGTTTGGTTTCAACGGGTGTCAGCTCTGTGAGCACCCATCCATTTTCGACACATAAACTAAATACCTTCCTCTTGGAGGTTAAATCAGGTTTGGAATCAATTTCAAAAGTGCTTTTCTCCTTATCCAAAAAATCTACCGACTCAACAGTATCGAGTTGCTGCAGGGCCGCAAAAACCTCATCTTTTTCTCCGTCTTCGATGGTTACTCTCAGGATTTCTTTTCCCTGCGCTCGTCTTTGCAACTCTGAAGCCGACCCGTCGGCAACAATTTTTCCGTTGTTAATAATGAGAATCCTGTCGCAGGTAGCCTCCACCTCAGCCAGGATGTGGGAGCTCAGGATAACGGTCTTTTCTTTTCCGATACGCTTAATCAACTCCCTGATTTCAATAATCTGGTTTGGGTCAAGGCCACTGGTGGGCTCATCAAGAATCAGCACCTGAGGATCGTGTATCAGCGCCTGCGCAAGTCCCACACGCTGCTGGTAACCTTTTGAAAGTTCCTGAATGCGTTTATGCTTCTCTTTTTCCAAGCCACAAACCCTCACCATCTCTGCCACGCGCTCTTGCTGCTTCTCTTTCGGAACATTCTGCACACCGGCCATAAAATAAAGATAATCCACCACCCCCATTTCCTGGTAAAGAGGATTGTTTTCGGGGAGGTAACCAATCACCTTGGTAACTTCTTCCGGGTCTTCAAGCACGGAGTGTTCTCCAACAAAAATATCTCCTTTAGTGGGTGATAAATACGTGGTAATGGCTTTCATTGTTGTAGTCTTACCTGCACCGTTGGGCCCTAAAAAACCAAGGACCTCCCCGGTGTTTACCTTGAAAGAAATGCTGTCGACCGCCTTTTGCGGACCAAACATCTTCGTGTAATTCTCAACGCGTATGTCCATAGTTTATCATGTTTTTTCGGATGCAAATAAAAAAAAAAGAGATTATTTGAATGCATAGTTATTCTTTCGTTTAACATAATTTAACATGACTATAAAACCGCTTCCTTACAGCTTGTTCAGCATCCAACTTAATACTATTTGTGGAATAAAGCGATTTTCAGAAGCGCAACAGGCCGGTAAAATTTTATTACTATCAGAATGTGGCAATCTTTATGTGAAGCCCATTGTTTTGAGGTTTAAGGTAAAAA
The DNA here is from genome assembly GCA_021767705.1 of Bacteroidota bacterium. GTDB lineage: Bacteria > Bacteroidota > Bacteroidia > Bacteroidales > JAIPAH01 > JAIPAH01. The sequence goes on from JAASSU010000053.1 coordinate 15,431, forward strand.
ACTTTCTATTTCGTAATTTTGCAAAAAACTCGTCTGTGCATCCACACATAAAAAAATTGATAGAAGAAGGAGAGCACCAGCAGCTCGATTTTAAATTTGCTGTTACCGACGCCAGGAAAATTGCACGCTCGTTAGCTGCATTTGCAAATACCGATGGCGGCCGCCTCTTGATTGGCGTGAAGGACAACGGCAAGGTAGCCGGCGTGCGTTCTGAGGAGGAGATTTATATGCTGGATGCTGCGGCGAATATGTATTGCGACCCGCCTGTTTATTTTGAAACCGTCGAGTGGAATATTGAAGGGAAACGCATATTAGAGGCTATCATTCCGAAAAGTGAAAAAGGGCCGCATTATGCACCGCAAAGAGAGGATAAATCACTCATCTATGTCAGGGTCAACGACCAGAACCTGCTCGCCAACAGTGTTATCATCAAAGTTTGGAAACGCCTGAAAAAGGGAAAAGGCACCAGCCTTCAGTATACTGAGAATGAAAAAATTCTTCTCAGGCACCTCCAGGAGAACCAATCGATTACCCTCCCGGAATTCAGGAAACTGGCTGACATTTCGAAGCGCAAGGCAGAAACCATTTTAGTGAACCTGATTGTTCTCGATATTATCGATATCCACATCACGGAACATGAAGCCTATTACACTCTGAACCAGTCATCAACCTCTGAATAATTGACAAACACCCAAACTAAAAACTGTCATTTTGTCTTGCTTTTTAAGGCTAAAACATACAATTTAAGCCTTTTTGACATGTTTTCCATTCAATAATCCATTGGCATGGCAATTGAGCATTTTCTGATGAATTTAACAAATTGTATAACCAATAAAAAAGGAGGTTGTTATGTTACCAATGTTAAGAAAAGGAAATTATGTTCCGAGTATTTTTGATGACTTCTTTAACACAGACATTGCCCGTGACTTCTTCAATAATGAACGTTCAACACCTGCTGTGAACGTTTCTGAAGACAATGACAAATTCAGTATTGAAGTGGCAGCACCCGGACTTGACAAGAAAGATTTTAAAGTCAA
>JAASSU010000279.1 GCA_021767705.1 Bacteroidota bacterium
CTTCTTACTTTACCCAGCCTTATCGGATAAAGGTGGCATGACAAGGGTTTTCTGAAGTCGGTAGCCCCGTCTTCAAAGGCTTTCTCAATACCACAAGAGGCAATGCCCTTTTCATCAAACACAGTAAAAGCGCACTCTTTGCCATCGACCAACGGAGTGACATCATCACCATCCGAATCTTCCACAGCAACACCTTGCTGTTCAATTGCTTTTCTTCCCTTTTCTGTTAAGTACGGAAGAATCTTTTCTTTTTCCTTTTTCAGGATATCAATCTCTTCAGCCTCAAGCGGGGCTCCGGCATCACCTTCCACACAGCAGGCGCCTTTGCAACGACTCAAATCGCAAACAAAACGCTCTTCAACAATAGCATCAGATACCAGGACATTATTTATATCGTACATAAATGATAATCATTTTAATGCCGCGAAGATAACCATTTTCGGTAACAGCCTTTGGGTTTAAAAATCCGCAGCCAAAATACTATGAGTCTTTGGAAATCCATGATAGTAAACCCTCTGGGGTAAATCTTTACCCCGGGTTTAAATCCCCGTAAAACGAAAGATAAAAGAATAAAGCCGGACTTTAATTACCGGATCTGGTAATATTATGAACTCTGTTTTTAAGAGGGGATGGAAACCCTGAATCTTATCTACTACTCTTTACTGTCTCCAGAATGCCGGAGAAAGGATAATCAGGACGGTGAAAAGCTCCAGTCGGCCAAGCACCATCAAAAAAGACAGGAACCATTTTCCTGCCAAAGGAATGGCGGCGTAGTTATCCACAGGACCTACATTCCCGATGCCCGGCCCAATGTTTCCCAGGCAGGCCGCTACCGAACCGATAGAGGTTTCAAAGTCGAGCCCCATCAAAGACATCAATAAAGTGCTGATTCCGAAAATGATGAGGTAGATAACAAAGAAAGCCATCACGTTATAGATAACGTTGCTTGGCACTGCCCGGCCGTTGAAACGCACCGGGATAATGGCATTAGGGTGGATAATACGTTTGAGTTCCAGGAAACTGTTTTTGAAAATCAGCAGCTGGCGCATGATTTTGATACCACCTCCCGTGCTGCCTGCACTGCCTCCTGTAAACATCAGCAGGAAGATGAGCATCCACAAAAAGCCCGGCCACATCAGGTAGTCGGAGGTGATGAATCCGGTGGTGGTGACAATGGATACCACCTGGAAAAGCGAATCGCGAATAGCTTTTTCAAAAGGCAGGTCGGTATTGAAAAACAACACCAGTCCGATAATAATGGATGATAATCCTAAAACAATCAGATAATACTTGTATTCTTCATTACGGAAAACTTCTTTTAACTTGCCGTGAAGGGCCAGGTAGTGTAGTGTGAAGTTGGTTCCTGCCAGCACCATAAAAACAATAATAACGTATTGGATGTAAGGCGAAAAGGCAGCGATGGATGCGTTTCGTGTTGAAAACCCTCCGGTAGCCATGGTGGCGAAAGCGTGCGACAAGCCATCGAAGAGGTTCATGCCTCCAAACATCAGGAAAACCGTTTCTATCAGCGTAAGCAGCACGTAAATGCCCCAAAGTCTTTTAGCCGTGGCGGTGATGCGCGGATGCAGCTTGTCGGGTGTGGGGCCGGGCACTTCGGCAACAAATAGCGACATGCCACCGATACCAAGAATAGGGAGGATGGCCAGTGATAAAACGATAATTCCCATACCTCCAATCCAATGGGTGAGGCTTCGCCAAAAGAGAAGCCCTTCTGAGACGCTTTCAATATCTTGCAGGATAGTGGCTCCGGTGGTGGTAAACCCCGACATGGTTTCGAAAAAGGCATCAGAGTACCCCGACATCCCGCCAAGGAAAAAGGGCAGGGCGCCAAAGAAGCTGATGATAATCCATGAGAGGCTTACAATGATATAGCCCTCCCGCTTGCTCATGGCTTTAGGAGCATTGCGATAGATAAGAAACAACGTTCCTCCGGAAATAAATGTGGCAGCCCCCGAAACTACCAGCGGCCAGAAGTCGTAACCCGGCGTAAAAAGAAGTATTCTGCTCAGATCGGGCTGCTGGTAGTAGATGGAGAAAGGCAGCGAAAGAAACATAAACATTCCCTCGATCATCAGCAACAGGCCGATGGTTTCGATAATGATAGGATAGTTAATTTTCGACTGCATAAAAGATTATTTGAAGAGTCGTGTGACTTTTTGTACGGCTTTTGGGAGAGCGAAAACGACTACTTTGTCGCCGGCTTTAATCTGGAAATCGCCCACGGCAATGTACCCTTCAGGGCCCCTGACAATTCCTCCGATAATTGCTCCCCGGGGCATGCGCAGGCTTTTGATGGGCTTGCGTGTGGCCGGCGAGTCTTCTTTCACCACAAACTCCAGGGCATCGGCCTCAACACTGCTCAGGCACTTGATGTCGGTAACCTCCGCATCCATGGTAAAGCGTGTGATGTAGCTTGCCGTAATCAGTTTTTTATTGATGATGGTATCCACCCCGATTTTCTGGGCAATATCGATATAGTCTTCATTTTCGATAAGCGGAATGACCTTGGGGACCCCAAACTTTTGAGCCAGCAGGCAGGTAAAGATGTTTGTTTCTGAGTTGTTGGTGGTAGCCACCAGCGCATCCATCTTTCGGATACCTTCTTCTTCGAGCAGGCCCACATCGCGGGCATCCCCGTTTATGATGAGGGTGTTGCGGATAGAGTCGACCAGCTTCTCGGTACGCTCCTTGTCAATATCAATCAGCTTGACGTTGACTTGCTTCTCCAGCTCGCGGGCAGTCTTCCGGCCAATGCGTCCGCCACCAATAATCATCACGTTATTGATCTCAATTTTGCGCTTCCCACCCAATTTTAGCAGCTCGCTGATGCCGTTGGGGCGGGTGATGACATACGATAAGTCGCCCTCTTCAAAATGATCATCCCCGGTGGGGATAATGGTTTCTCCTTTACGATGGATGGCAATGCAGCGGAAGTTCAGCTTCGGGTACTCTTTTGCCATCTGGTTGAGCGTTTTGCCCAGCACCAGCGCTTTTTTGTCGAGCTTGATAAGGTACAGCGACAGCTTTCCTTCAGAAAAATCGATGATCTCAGTAGCAGCACTTTCGGTCATCAGCTTCAGGATTTCACGCGCGGCAATGAGCTCGGGAGCCACAATTTCATCGATACCCATTTCGCGGAAGCGGGCTACATTTTGGGGCGCGCGGTATTCTACGTTGTTGATACGGGCAATGGTGCGTTTGGCACCGAGCTTTTTCCCCAGCATGCAGGTAACAATGTTGACCTGCTCATCGTGTACTACGGAGATTAAAAGGTCAGTTTTATCAATTTGTGCACGCTCTAATACCCTCACTGAAGTGGAGTTGCCGGCAATAGTCATCACATCCATCTGCGATTCCAGCATCTTCAAAAGTTCAGAGTGTGGGTCTACAATCGTAATGTCATGATTTTCCGACTCCAGCATCTTTGCCAGGTAGAAACCTACCTCTCCGTCGCCGGCAATAATTATCTTCATGTTTTACCAGATTAATTGTGCTGCAAAAATAACAGACTTGTACATTGAAATACAAACCTACAATTTTATTTCGAACCAATCCCAGTCCATCCCCACCTTGAATTTCTCCCTAAAATCCAGCAGTTCCTGGTATGAAAGGGTGGCCGTAATCGATTCCACTTTATGGTCTTGTGCTTTTTTGATGATCCGTCCTTTGGCATCGTGGATGATGGTTCCTCCAGAATACTCGATGCTGTTGCCGTCTTTTCCTACGGTGTTTACCCCCAACACATACGACTGGTTTTCGAGGGCGCGGGCGGTGAGCAGGGCGTCCCAGACCTGCCGGCGCACTGCCGGCCAATTGGCTACATAAATCAACACATCGTATTCATACATCCCATCACGGAAAACATTTTTGCTCCATACCGGAAAACGGAGGTCGTAACAAATTAATGGCCTGATTTTCCATCCTTTTAGCGTAACCAGCAACGGATCTTTTCCTGCTGAGAACCGGTGGTGTTCTCCGCCCATCCTGAAAAGGTGACGCTTGTCGTAGGTCAGGTAAAAACCGTTGGGTTGCATCCATACCAGCCGGTTATAAAAATCATTGCCATCCTGCACGATGAATGATCCTGTGAGGACTGAACCGGTGGTGCGGGCTATTTTTTGCAGCCACCTGAAGGTAGGGCCTTTAATGGTTTCGGCCACTTCTTTGGGTTTTACGGTAAAACCAGTATTAAACATTTCGGGTAACACAATCAGATCCGTATCCCCATCGAGCGTATTAATCTTCTTGTCAAACGCCTCAAGGTTTTTTTCAGCATTTTCCCAAAACAAGTCTGCCTGTAGCAAGGTCACTTTTAAATCCTGCATA
>JAASSU010000054.1 GCA_021767705.1 Bacteroidota bacterium
AGTTTACAAACTCAGAATCACTTACGATACAAAAATCCGGGAATACAGTTTTTCAGAGTACCACCCAAAAAGTATATCATCGTTGCAGTGTGTGGTGGACAACCACATCAGCTATTCGCACAAATTTGAAGACCGCAGCCGGATTCAAATTTTATTTTCCCGTAAAGGGCAAGCCGACGACATCGTCATTTTAAAAAACGGTTTGGTAACCGACAGCTCTTACACCAACCTGGCTTTTCTGAAAAAAGGAAAATGGTACACCCCCGACACACCCTTGCTTCCGGGGTCAAAAAGAGCTTTCTACCTCAACAAAGGAAAACTTGAAGAAACCCGAATCACTTTGGAAAACCTTAAAAGCTTTGAAGGGGTTTGCCTGATAAACGCTTTTCTTGATTTAAGCATGGACAGGCTGATTCCGGTTGGGAAAATAAAAATGCCGGACTAAACGCCCGGCATTTCATTAGTAAAGCATGTCCTTCTGTATATAATCAATCTTAAAGGTAATCCCACGAACTACTTCGTCGTATTTTTCTAACAATTCTTCTTTGTTTTTCCCGCCAAGGAAAATATTGGCCAGCTCATAGCTGTAGCTGTCCTGCCCAAACATTTCATCAAGATTCATCTCAGGCTTCACATTAATTTTTATTGCCAGGTCATCATACCTTTCCTTCAGCGCTTTTATTTCCTTTTCGGATGGGGTCTCTTTTACCTCTCCATTCTGGAAAGTACGGAGCATGAAGTGTGCGGCAATCCGGAAATCACCATCATAATCAAGTGCTTTGGGTCGCTTGCCTAATGCGAGGCTTAACATGATATGGTGATGAGAAATGCCGTGTATTTTCTCAAAAATATCGGTGTGGGCTTGCGAAATCCGGGGGTTTATCTCAAGTAAGTATATCTGGTTGGCTGTACTGTTGTAGAAAAACTCAATATTAAACGGTGAATTCCACAACCCGATTTGAGTGATAGCTCGGCGTGTAAGGTCGGCCATCCTAAACTGGATTTCTTGCGGCAATGAGGATGGATATTCGTAGCGAGAAAAAGACGAACGGTCTTCTTCCCTCACCGAATCGACAATACCATACACCACTACCTCATCATCATAAGCATAGCCTTCCACCGTACACTGGTGGCCGGTGATAGGTGTTTCAGCAATCATCCGCTCTGGCATATCCGTAAATTCGTGAGGCATGCCATATTCTTTAAAAATGTAGTTAAATGGTTCCGACATAAAATCGACATGCTCGCGCACTTCCTGCATATACTCGCCAAACTGCACCGGACCATTAATTTTATAGGCCAAAAATGAGCGATAGGATTTAATAGGCTTAATCCAGTATGGTGTAATAAAATCGATCTGTTCAAAAGCATCATCATCAAAGGGGTTAAATGCTTTAAACTGTGGGATGCTTTTTGGGATCACCTTTTGCTGCTCAAGACGGCTCCAGTATTTGTGCTCACATTTCAAAACGCTTTCGAGTGTTGGTCCCGGAAGGTTGTATTTTTCGGCAATAATTGGAACAAGCACTGTTCCCGGGAAATCATAATATGAAACCACTGCATCAATTTGGCCATCGTTTGCTGCAATTTTTTCATCTGCCTTTTTTAAAAGATCCGGAATAGAAATACTATCTACTCCCCGGATATCGGAAATTTCCAAGGCTGCATGAAAATCACAGTCTTCCGCTTCAGGTAATCTGTTTAGTTTATCCAGGTTGAACTGATCCAAACCTACTACAAAAACTTGTTTTTTTTCTTTCATTGTCCTGATATTTAGGGTTACAAAAATTCTCTTTTTACTTTTTCATCAAAGGTTTTACTAAAAACACGCACATCCCCTTCATAGGCATCCAACGTTGCCCGTATGATAAAATGGGTCTGTGTGGAAGTGAGTACCGTGCGGGTAATGGTTTCGGTATACCAGTCACCTCTCCGAAACGACCGTTTACTTATTACTTCACCCCTTACAGTATCATATTTATTGCTGATATACGAATATTTTTCCTTCACATCGCGGCTAATCTCGAGGTCAATATCATCAAGACGATATTTCTTGTCGTTATTGATCACATTGAGCGAAACCTCATTAGTGGCGAGATTGTGCTCTACCTTCCACTCTCTTACGGGTGGACTTGTTATAGTTATGGGGTAGTGCGGCGTTTCTCCAGGTTTGCCAAGGCTTCTGAGCTGCTCATCCTTTTGATTTGGTTGCCGCTTCGGCAATATAATTTTACTAGTGCCAGTGTATATGCTAAGCCTTGCAGGCTCCGGCGCCGGCCATATTAACGGCCAGTATGATGTAGACAAACTCACCCTTATTTGGTTTCCTTTCGGGAAGCGCTGGGCAATATAGTTCATGGGCACTGTTACCTGGTACTTCTTGTGAGGCTCCAGCAATTCTGGTGCTTCATCGCTATTGCGATGTGTTAGGTTTAACACACCATAAGTTACCCTTGTCGCCCTGCCATCAGGGGCCACATCGCTTATGCGAGCCGCAATAGTTGCGATGGGCTTGTCGGATGATAATTCAAGAGATAGAGAAGGCCTACCGAGCAATTCAAAATCCTCTTCCAATGGGGCACTATCAAAAACCAATGCCCCACCGTCTTCTTCGCGCTGGTCGCTTGGCAGATCAGTCGTTTCGGAATAAGAACACCATTTCCCTGCAAAAAGGCCTACGTTTAGAGGGCTTTGAATCGACAGTTGTTCCTCATTATCGCATTCCTCTTTCTCAAAAGCAATCTTCCCGTTGTATAATGAGTATGTTTGATTTTCTATTCCGGGCGAATCGCCGTTCCAATAGTCCTCTGCAACCCATCGCCCGGGGCGGCGAGACGACAATGGAGAAATGGTGTCTTGCATCCACACCCTGAGCATTGGCTCTTCTTTCACACCATTGTCAACACCTTTCAGCCACTGATCCCACCATCTGACACATTCATTCAGAAAATCGATTTCAGGGCCGGGGCCACCCATGTGCGGATATTTATGACCCCAGGCGCCAACCAGCCCTTTACGTGGAACTTTCAGGTTTTCCATCAGCCTGAACACAGTGTTTGAATAGCCATCGGCCCAACCACTCACAGCCATTACCGGACATTTGATTGCATCATAATTCTCACATACCGAAGCGTGCTTCCAATAGTCATCCCGGGTCTGATGATCCAACCATTTTTTTAACCACAAACCACTGCCTTTGAGGCGCTCAAGCCATTGTTCCTTCCACGACTCTCCGACAATCAACGGATCGGGTGGACAACTATTGAATGCAAACATCGTTGACGCCCATGAAAGATTATCAGTAAGCAAAGCTCCTCCCATGTAATGCACATCATCAGCGTAGCGATCATCTGATGAAGCTACCGAAATGACAGCTTTAAGCTCTGGCGGCTGTAGTTCGGCGATTTGAAGGCCGTTGAACCCGCCCCACGAAATCCCGATCATCCCCACACTACCATCGCACCACGGTTGGCTTGCAAGCCATTTAATCACTTCAACACCATCATCCAGTTCCTGCTGAAGATACTCATCACGAAGTATCCCCTCTGAATCTCCACTTCCGCGTAAATCCACTCTCACACCAGCATATCCCTGCTCAGCAAAATATCCGTGTATTTCATGATCCCTTACAGCTTTAAAATCCCGCTTCCGATAGGGAATGTATTCAAATATTGCCGGTACCGGGTATTCTTCGGCATCCAAAGGCATCCAGATTTTGGCAGCTAACCTTGTGCCATCTGACATCGGTATCCAGACATGTTCTAAAACTCTGATTCGATTATTGGTCATATTTAATTCTTCTATAGTGATTTACGCCGTTATTAATAATCATTTTAAGCTCGCCAAATATAGATAAATATTGATTTCGCAAACCAAAATTGAAAATTTTCATATAAAATATTTTATACACATACAGCCTTGATTTTATGTGTGTTATGTTTTGAAAGAAAGTCAAGATGACTGAAAATAAAAAAGGCCACCTGATTCAGGCAGCCTTTCTTGAATTTTTGCAAGATATTTTACTGTAGTGTAAAACGGATAGGCATGTTAAACTGTACCCTTACCGGCTTACCACGTTGTTTTCCGGGCTTCCACTTCGGCATGTTTCTCACTACCTCAAGGGCTTCTTCGTCACAACCGCCGCCAATACCACGTAAGATGCGGACGTCTGTAACACTGCCATCTTTCTCAACGACAAAGGTAACGTATACGGTACCCTGTATCCCACTTTCGCGCGCCAATTGCGGATAATCAATATTCTCGGCAAGGTATTTCATTCGTGCCTTTTCTCCGCCAGGGAAAGCAGGCTGGTCTTCCACCACAATAAAAATCTTCTCTTCCTTCACCTCTTCCTCTTCCATAACCACAGGTGTCCATTCCTGAACTTCCGTATCCTGGTCGGCTTCCACATCGATAATGATTTCGTCTTCAACCTCCACTTCGTTTTCCACGATATTGAGCTCCGTAGTTGTTTTTGGTGGCTCCGGTGGTGGAGGTGGTTTTTCCTGTTTTGTAATAGGAATGATCTCTTCAGGAACTTCCGAGGCGGCTCGCTGCTCCAGTTCAATCTCTTGCTTCTCATAGCTCTTCCATTCAAACGCTGCAAGCGTTATGGCGAGGCTGATGATGAGACCTACCTGCAAAAAGAGCGTTCTCTTCTTTTCCAGATCTGCCTTTGGTGATTTTTTAAGTTCCATAACCTGTTATTGTTCAGATGTTAAATTTTCTTAGCCATTTGTGGAGGCTAAATTATTAATAATTTTTTACATGGTTTAGGTTTTATTTAAAATTTTTTCTTTCCGAAAACTAAATAAAACCATTCCAATTAGGCTCTCCTGAGCATTTACCCTTGCCTCATTAGTGTCTGTTCTAACAGACTAAATGTATAAGGCAAACGGTAATCATCGTTGTGATATTGCATCACATCATGTGCAAAGCAATGAATCTCTTACTTTTATCCTACAAACCCCGTGCCATCAAAGCGTATTATAACGGATGTTGCATCAATGCCATGGATTAACACAACATCCCGATAATTTTATTGAAGAACGAACCTGACCGGCATACTAAACTGTACCCTTACAGGTTTTTCGCGCTGTTTTCCGGGCTTCCATTTGGGCATATCCCTTACTACCCGCAAGGCCTCCTCATCACAACCATAGCCTATACCGCGCAATATCTCCACATTAGTAACGCTACCGTCTTTTTCAACAATGAAGGACAGGTAAACCGTACCTTGTATGCCGAGCTCCCGTGCTGTTTTCGGATATTTAATGTTGTTGGCCAGATAACGCACCCGCGCGGTGTTTCCACCCGGGAATTGTGGATTTTCTTCCACGGCAATAAAAGGTTCATTTCCTTCCACCGCCACTTCATCAGGAAGTGAGGGTGTCCATTTCGGCAATGCTTCGTCAAAATCCATATTTACATCAATATCCACCTTGTCTTCCACATCCACATCATTATCAACAATAACTATTTCTGTGGTTGTTTTAGGAGGTTCAGGTGGCGGAGGTAATTTTTTATCTTCAGGCACCGGAATCTTTTCTTCGGGCACATTAAAAGGTGTCCTGTCTGGGATATCAATATCTAATTTCTCGTAGCTTTTCCATTCGAAAGCCAATAGCGCGAGGGCCAGGCTGATAATAAATCCTGTTTGCAAAAAGAGGGTCTTCTTCTTTTCCAGGTCTGCTTTTGGTGATTTTTTAAGTTTCATAGCTGCTGTTTTTAGTTAGATGAGTATTTACCAGGTCTCAACTTTGGGAGCAGCACCCCACCGGGAGGCGAAGGGTCTATGTGATAACTCTCTCTTTCATACTATTAAAGAAAATCATCCCTGCCAAACACCCAAGAGCGTCAGCACCAAAATCGTAGAGGCTTCCATGGCGGCCTAAAACATATTGCTGCATCAACTCTGTAGCACCACCAATGGCAATGGCGGTAAGCATTATGGCTACATACATCAAACGCTGTGAATTGGTCCGATACTGAGTGACAAAACTCCGTAAAGCTAAGAACACTAGCACTGTAAACAGCAAAATATGTGCCAGTTTATCAATCTCCAGTAGATCCTGAAGCTCCGGGACACTGGGGATGTACTCCCCCGGAAGGGCTGTTAAAGCCAGAATAACCGTAAGCCATGCCATCCAGGGCCAATGCAGGGAAATAATCTTTCTGATTTTCATAAACAGGGATAGTATCTTTTAAATCATATTATTCAATAGTTCAATTGATATTATTTACCGGACAATAATGATACGTAATATAAAAATAGCAGTAATCTATGAAATTAGAATACTGCTATTTTAATGACTGAATAAAAGTTCTTTAACTCTCGATTACTTTTTTGTATTCATCAGGCCCTAAAAGGTTTGCCACCTGATCTTTATCAGTAACTTTAACCTTTACAATCCAACCAGAATCGTAAGGCTCTTTGTTTACCAGCTCCGGCTGATCCTCAAGTTCTTCATTAAACTCAAGCACTTCGCCCGAAACAGGCATATACATATCAGAAACAGTTTTAACAGCTTCGATGGTTCCGAAGGTATCACCCTGGTCAAGGTTTTCACCTTCTGTTTCAACTTCCACGAAAACAACATCGCCTAACTCTTTCTGAGCATAGTCAGTAATCCCAATCGTAGCTACATCGCCATCCAGATGTAACCATTCATGATCGCTTGTGTACTTTAGATTATCACGAATGTCCATAATTTTATTTTTTTCAGGTAATATATTTTCAAAAATACGAATTTAAAATTCATTTTAAAAAACAAAAGTACAAATTTAACAAATACCTGTTATTGAAGTGTAAATGTCATACTAATTCCCCCTTCGGTATTGGAAGTTGGAAACTGCGTGGATATGTATGGATTATTAACGTTTTTATTGAAATAGAATCGCAGGTTAAAACGCTGGCTTACGCTGTAGTCAGCCGATCCGTTCAGTGTAAACATCCTTCTTCCGGCAGAAATCTGTGCTATATCTTCATCCACCCTCCTCAGAATCGTTTTGTTGTTTTTAATGGATAAGTCCACCTTAATATTCAAATCGCTGCTGGTGCGGTTTCTTTGGTTGTTACTTCCTGCCAAAGACTTAATAAAGAATTCAATGTCTTTGATCCTGTAACCCAATCCAACCACAATCTCATTCGACTTCACTTCGGTGAGCTGGTTGTTGGTAAAGCTCAGCGACAGGTTTCGCGACTTTTTCATTTCAAAGCGTGCCATCAAGCTGTTGTGCAGTGTAGCATCCACTCCGATGAGCGGACTAAACTGCTCGGAGATGGTAACCACCCCTATCTCTCGCTTGGGGTAGAAGTTACCAGCCTGATCCCTGGCCACTGAGTGCCCCCCGTCTTCCACGTAGTTGATGTTTGAAACGTAGGATCCCACGTTGTATGATGACCGGTAGGCGTGTGTTAAACTTACCGACTTCATGTACTCCCTGATCCAGGGAATCTCCGTCAGCCCATCAAAGGAAACCCGCCAGTTGGGCAATGGAATTTTCGGGAATGGGTTGAGGCTGATATTTTTAGGTGAATCGCCGGTGTAGGCCGCCAGGAAGGCCGGAATGAGCACCTGCTTGGAGGTGGCACCGTAACCATCAGGGAAGCCCAGGCTATCGGTAACCCCGGTCTGCGAAAACGGATTATCCTCACTAAGGCGCTGCGCTACATCATACCGGTATTCCTTTAAATTTTCGAATGCCTGCGAGAAGTTTTCCGGGTTAAACTTTTCAAACGCTGTGGCCCAGGTAATAATGGAAGTGCTGAAGCTTCCCGACTCCTGCGGACTGAACGAAGCGAAAGTGCTGTCAGCACCGGCCTTGAAGTAGGATGTATGCGACATCGACTCCGTTTGGTTACCTGTAAGCTCAATGCGGAAATCCCGGTAAGGCTCAATTCTTACACGATAGGTAAGATTCTTATTGTTTTTGGTCATGTACGGATTATTCAGCAAGGTGTCGTATGTAATCCATCCATTACGTGCCGCTTTGTAGCGGATGTCTTTTTGACTTCCGAAAACAAAGCCCAGCCCGGGGGCCATATCATCTAAACGATTCCCCACCATTGTAGGCTCCGGCATAAAGCCCGGAAGCAAGGTACCGTTGGTTTCGTTATAGTTGATGGAAGCATCTTTGATTCCGGTCAAAATCATCAGCGTATTGTCCAAAATCTTTTTGAAGATCTGATTTTTCTTGGTGGAATCCTGCTCCTGCTCCTCCTGAGAGCGGTTTCTCGGATTGCCTCTTCCTCCGGGGCCACCGCGCGAACGACGCCGGCTGGTCTTGCCAAGCTCCTCGAGGTAGCCAATCTTGTCGTATAGTTTCGAAAGCCTGAAGTTTCCGTTCAACTGAATATTGTTTGAGTTCTCAATCGAGTTCCCAAGGCGCTCCTGCACCGACTGCGCTGAGGCCTGCCAGGTATAATTAGCCGAGTACCTTGCCTGAAGGCTGGTCCAGTCGAAAGCCGGAATCTTATCAATAGGCACTTTGTAGGTAGCATTCAACGTTTGATTGTAGCGGTCGATGGTTCCGAAATTAAACAGCTCCTGACGGATAGTGTCCTGGATAGCGCTGTAATTATCCGCATCACGATCGATAACCCCCGGCGGTTCGTCGATAAACGCATTCGCATTGGCCGAATAATCAATCTTTATTGAACGGGTGAGGTTGTACTGCAAATTATAAATCCTTCTCCAGTCCCAGTTTTTAAGGTAAGTTGGTTCCAGCTTTACATCACCGATACTCTTACTCCTTAAAAGCCTTTCGTTATACTCGCGGTTCATCTCCGTACGGAAAGAGAACATCTGTGGAAGGTAGTTGAAATTAAATTCCCGCAAAGGCTTAAACCACTCACCCTGAAGGAAGGAAACACTCTTTAGTGGTGTTACCGGTTCGGGGTTGGTGTTAAAGTTATACCCTAACCCACCCTGGTATTGCTTGGTGATATCATACTCGATATCAATGCTTCTTTTTGATACTTCAGAGTAAGCATATGACACATTGAAGTTTTCAATATCCCACGGCATAGGTTTCCCGGTACCTCCGCCCACTTTCTCCTTTCTCACATTCATGAAGTTGATATTCTTCCGAACAGTTAAATCTTCTGATCGGTTAAGGATAGAATCCCGGGCACTTGCAGGTGTGTTATCCAGCATTTCATTTAGCTCGATATCCGGGTTCATCGGGTCATACTGAGGACGCAGGCGCGACTCAGAGTAGTCGAAGTGCATCGGAATTTTAATTCCAGACTCCTCGGGGAAGAACTTACCCAGCTCAAGGTTGGTAGAGAATGCAAGCTGTGTGCTGTTTTCCTGCTGGCGCTCGTTCACGTTTTCTTCAATACTTCCAAAGCCCGGCGTGCTGTGGCTCCCGGCAAGGGTAACAGTACCAAGGTCGGCCAGGTTTGCCCGGATGCGAGTGGTGGCCGCCCAACCGGAGTTCTCATCAAACCCTGTAAGCCTGAGCTCGTTCACCCAGATTTCGGCACATTTTTCCAGCCCGTCATCAGCATCGTCGAAGCTCGTTTTCTTTGGATTCCTTACACCGATCATTATAGTTTTTACATCGCTCAGGCTTGGGACCCCTTTAACAGTAATCCGGTTTTTACCGTCGTTGACCACAAATGCCATGCTGTTGGTGATATCTGTATTCCCTTCGTTGCGAAGTTTCATGCGCCGCATCTTCGCATCGGTAAGCTTGCTGAGCAACAAATCAATTTCATTGGCTTCCGGCCAGATGTCCTGTCGATCACCCGTTCCCCATTCGGTAAACTCCAGGGGCACCTCATATTCGTAATAGTTCTCGGTGAAGTCTGCTCCCAGGCGTATAAACGCGGTCAGGTCGCCGGTTTTGTAATTATCTTCGATGTTCGACTTTTCGGCGTGGACAAACATTTTCAGGCGGCCATATTGCCTGAAATCAAAATCGGTGGTTTTGTAGGCGGCACGGGCAAAACCATCTTCGAGGTTGCAAACTTCAAGCACCATCGATTGCTCGTTCTGTTGGTTCACCGTTGTTGTTCCCACGGTGCGCTCGCGCCGGATACCCGGGGGCAACACATAGGGGATAGGGTCGCGCTGTCCGTTTTCCTCAATATTGACGGCGGCAATGTTGAAAGAAGACTCATCTTCCTGCACTACATACTCCCCATCTTCGAGCATGGCCTGGTTATATTTCCTCCATTCGCCCCTTACGAGCTCCAGTGTGGCAAAACGTAATACTACCGGTTCAGAAAAATCTTTCATAAACATCCGCAAAAAGCGAATGGATTTAAAGTCCTGGATATTCCCCACCACCTTATCGGGGTCCCTTACGGGGATTTTAAACTGATACCAGGTCACCGAACGGCGCTCGCCGTTAGCGAGTTGCTGTGGTGGGGGCGTGTATTTATCAGTGATAT
Source organism: Bacteroidota bacterium (assembly GCA_021767705.1). Taxonomy (GTDB): domain Bacteria; phylum Bacteroidota; class Bacteroidia; order Bacteroidales; family JAIPAH01; genus JAIPAH01. Next base: position 10,403 of record JAASSU010000054.1, read on the forward strand.
AGTTCTGGCCCACCTCCATTTTATCAGGCTTCAGATCAATTTCATACTGGAAATAGCGCTCCGATTCGCTTAGGGTATTGTCTAAATTAATATCCTCCACATTTGGGTTACGTGTGGCCACAGTGGGATAAGGCTCCGGGTTCATCGCATCGGTGGGCGAGTTTCTTTCGGTACCATTATAATTTTTATACCTCTCAAGCAAACTCGAGTATTTTGGATCATTATCATAATCGCTTCCGCGGAAATAATGATAGTCGTCGTTGGAGGGATCTTCGAGGGCTTTCTGGTAAGCCTCTGAAGCAGGGCCATAGAGCTCTGCCAGTTTCTGGATGTAGTCGATATCATAGAAATCAAGCTCATCCTCATTTCTTAAACCTTCGTAGCCCACATCCTGAAATGGGCGTGCAGCGTTGTTATTGTCGAACTCATTGACCATGGCCTGAACTGAGGGCACCCTACCCCAAATGGTGGTGTCTACATTGACCACCTCTTCGGTGGTAGGCAATCCATGCTCAAAACTCTTACGCCCGTCGCGAAGGATATCCTCAGAAATATCGCCCAAATTGAAATAAACTTTACCTCCTTCGGTGTTGATTGGGTCTTTCGGCCCTTCCTCTCCGTCAGGGTCGGCAAACGGGTCCATCATCCAAAACTCAATATATTCCACATTAGTGGCTTCAAAGTCTGTACTTTCAATTTTTCGCATCAGTCCTCCCCAACGGGTTTTGGGTGCTTTGAGTGTTCCTTCTTCGGTCACCCCCTCCGAATATCCAGGTTCACCTTCTGCGTCATAATTGTATGGGCCGCGCTCTTCAGGATAATAGGCTACATTAAACACCGGAATATTCATGAAGTTATTCTGTGGCGGGTCGATGTTCGGGAAAACCTCATTTTCAGGGATGTACCTGGTGTAATGCGATGAAAGCTCGTCATTGTCTATATTGGGCGGTCTCAGTGTTCCGGTACGCTCGTAGAAGAGCGGATCGATGATATACCAAGCCGTGAGGGCCCTGTTGTACCCGTAAGCCTTGCCCGTTCCGATGGCGGCCTCGGGGAACATCGTTCTGGAGGTTTGTCCTTGCGGAGTGGAGGCCAGCGTCCAGTTACCCACGTTCCGCAGATCGATAGTCGACTTACTACCCTCAAAATCTGCCACATAAGCTGTCCCTGCATCTCCAACAGCCTTCGAGTGCCCGGGAATGAAATGGGCAAACTCCCCGTTCACCTGTATTTTACTGGGCTCTTTGGTTTCGATAAACGGAATCTTATCAACCATCCTGGTAAGGAAACGTGACTCTGTTTCGTAATCGAAATTCAATCCCCAGATAGTATTTGAGATGGGTTCATCGCCGTAATTCGTTTTCTGCGTCAGCGGCCTCTCATGCAAATTAAGGATGGTTGCTCCCACGTTGAAATTATCCTGCACTTTATAATCGACATGTGCCCCCATCATCCGCTGCTGCTGGATGTTGAACATGCTGTTGCTTTCGAGCGAAATATTGATGGGCGTTCCTGAATTGAGGATTCCTTCGTTGATAATACGTACACGTCCAAGGGTGTAATCCACTGTATAGTCAACATTCTCAGTTAACTGGATGCCACCGGCGGTTACTTTCACCGAGCCTTTCGGCACATTAAGGGCATTCAGGCTTATTTCAGAACCAGACTGCGATTTGTACATCCCCTCGATGATGAACTTGTTTTTGCTTGGATACTGCTGCGCCCCCACTTTTGTCATCGAATACAGCGAGTCGTAGGCATATTTATCGCCCAGCTCTTCCGATTCGAGTTGCTGCCTGAGGTAATTACCAAAAGGCTCCAATACCGTAAAATATATTTTACCGTTCGATGATTCGATAGTACCGCCCTGTGTGGCTGCGTTGTCAAGAAAATCGAAAACACCATCGGCAGGCGGGTTATGCTGCTGGTTGAGGTTATCGAGATTCAGAACCTGAATAAGAGGAACTCCATTCACATCTTCAGGCCCTTCGTTAAGATAGCCTGTCGGAACACCAGACTCTCCGCCGGAGTAGAGGACATTGAGCATAAAATCTTCCCTGTTTACCTGGTAAGCTCCAATCGAATAAACGTTTTTCATCATCAGGTCCCAGAGCGGAATATCGGTGTTTACAGCGGTACTTTTCAGGAGTTTTACAACCAAAGCATCAGGGGTAGAAATCCCTTCATCAGAAAATTCACCTACCTGGTATACCTCATCACGCCCTACAATCTTATACTGGAAGGCTACCGCCAGCACCTGGTCAGCATTTAAAGTGGTATTGAGCGAGAGAAAACCAAGCTTGCTGTTGTAGGAATATTGAGAAGGGTCGAGCTTAGTGGCGTTTTCAACCTTCTCGTAGTCTTTTCCTGAAACGAATCGCAGCGAGTGGCTCTCCAGGTAATCCGACACTGTGTTGATATCCCTTACCTGGTCGATATTAATTTCATTAAAGAGGTTGTTGGCTTCATTATCAGGGAAACGGGCACCGGCACTGGGTTGGATACCATCGGTATTGAAACGGCGGGTTTCGCCTAAATCGGCAAAAGCAACGATATTCCGGTTGTTTTCGCGGGCCGGGCCAATGGTTGTTCTCCACACTTCAATCTTTGTAATCTCCACATTCGATTTTACGATAGGGAGTTCAGAAAGTGCTTCATTATAATTCTCCCTGAAATAGTGGTCGAGGAAAAAGTGCTTGTCGGGCTCGTAGTCGTCGGCCTTAAGCTGAAAGCGGCTGGTTTGCGCCCCTCCCTGTACAGAAATATTTTTCGATTCGCTCTTTTGCCTTGAGAAAACCGCTGTAACAGTGGCTCTTCCAAATTTCATTTTGGTCTTGATGCCAAACAGGCTCTGGCTTCCGTTGATGAGCGTACTGTTAAGCGGCAGCGTCACGTCACCGGCTTCAATCAGCTTCAGGATTTCATCTTCCTTCCCTTCGTATTTCAGCTTTAGCTTGTTCTCAAAATCAAAGGTCGCCTCGGTATTGTAGTTGGTGTTGAACTCGATTTTATCACCAATCTTAGCCATTACATTCATGGCAATTTCTTCGTTGAAATCGAAGTTGGTGGTACGGCGGCGGCGCACGTCGAGGCTGGGGTCTTCGCGAAGGTTGGAGACAATGCCGAAGTCCACTTTGGCTGTACCCTGCGGACGGATATCGATGGTGTTGCCTCCAAAAATCTGCTCAAACGCCTCCCCTCCTATTTCAATCTGCGGGATGCCCCCATCCTGACTCCGGATGGAATTGGCGCGGGCACGCTCAAGCCAGTAAGAGCGCAAAGTGTTTTCGAGTTGCTTTTCCTGATACTCCTCAAAAGTGAGGGCTGACGGGTTACGGAGTTTAAGGTCGCCCACTTTATCCTGGAAAATGTAAGTGTTTGTTTCAGGATCGTAAGTAACTTCCGTCCGGATATTGGAGGGTTTCTGCATAAAGAGTGGACTGACCGGCTCTTCTTCGAAGTGCAAACCATCTTCATCAGGAAATTCAAAAAGAAGATCGATGGTGTCCTGACTGTTCACGCTATCGGGCGGGTAGACGTCCTGAGGAAAATATGCTGACGGTGTTGTTGCTAACGCATTCCATCCAAGCAAAATAACTGATAAAACAATAAAACTTTGTGTAACGTATCTCACCACTCTTCTTATCAATTCGTTCTGTTAAGATTAACTGCCCATCTTCCGGCTAAAGAATTTTCAAAGCTTCTTTGATTAAAACTTCAACACTTAACGGCTCGCTGCTTTTGTCGATAATTTTATCGAGTGCTTTACTGGCCTGCATTCTGTTAAAGCCAAGCATTACTAAACCTGATAACGCTTCCTCTTTATTTAAATTGTATGTTTCCGTTAAATTATCCCCAATCTGGAATTCTTTGTCCAGCTTATCTTTCAGCTCCATCACAATTCGTTGGGCCGCTTTGGCTCCAATTCCTTTTACGGTTTGCAAGCGCTTGTAATCCTGGCCACTAATTGCCTGAACAATTTCTTCAGGAGGCATGGCCGAAAGCATGACCATGGCAGTGCTGTTACCTACCCTGCTCACCGATATGAGGTAACGGAACAGCTCCCTCTCTTTCACGTCGTAAAACCCGAACACATCAAACCCTACCGGATTTGTGTTTTCTACCTTAAAAGCCACATGTGTAAAGAGCTTAACGCGCTCAAGCTTATCGATACGGGTGTAGGTGTTCAGTGAAATATTCATCCCGTAACCTATGCCATTGACGTCAAGGACCACATGACCCGGATTTTTTTCTGCTATTTTTCCTTCTATATAATCAAACATGAATAATGTGAATGCTTTGAAGGAGGCAAAAATACAATTTTATAAACAGCAAAAATAATTTGAGAAAGTTTAAAATCAGAATAAGCATCTTTGTAAAACCGCGGAGACAAAATCCTGTATAAAAGAAGAAAAACTTCGCAAAAGAATTAATTATTGTCAACAGAATAACCTACCTTTGTATGACTACAAACAAAACAATCAATTTAAACAATAAGACCATGGATAATTTATTTAGAAAAGATGCCTTTTTGTACCATTCGATGGGGCGTCCAGGAAAAATTGAAGTTGTACCCACAAAACCATACAGCACACAGCGCGACTTGTCGTTGGCCTACAGCCCGGGCGTTGCCGACCCCTGCAAGGCCATCCACAAAGACCCTCAGAAGGTGTTTGAATACACCACCAAAGGAAACCTGGTGGCAGTCATTTCGAACGGCACCGCTGTTTTAGGCCTTGGGGATATTGGTGCGGAAGCCGGCAAACCTGTGATGGAAGGCAAGGGTTTTCTGTTTAAAATATTTTCAGATTTGGATGTGTTTGATATTGAAATCAGCACAAAAGACATTGAAGAATTTGTAAACACTGTAGTGAATATCTCACCTACTTTCGGAGGCATCAACCTCGAAGATATTAAGGCACCGGAATGCTTCGAGATAGAGAGGCTCATCAAGGAAAAAACCAATATCCCGGTGATGCACGACGATCAGCACGGAACGGCTATTATCACCTCTGCCGGGCTGCTGAATGCCCTGGAGATCAACGGGAAGAAAATCGAAGAGATTAAGGTAGTGGTGAACGGAGCGGGAGCATCGGCCATTTCATGCACCCACCTCTACAGAAATCTTGGCGTTAAGCCTGAGAACATCATCATGCTCGACAGCAAAGGTGTTCTCAGAGAAGATCGCACGGATCTGAATAAGTACAAGCGCCTGTTCACCACCAAGCGCGATTTACACACCCTTGAAGATGCTGTGAAAGGGGCGGACGTGTTCCTCGGCCTTTCCATCGGGGGTGTATTAAAGCCACACATGCTAAAATCGATGGCTGATAATCCTATTGTTTTTGCTTTGGCCAATCCCGACCCTGAAATCAGTTATGATGAAGCGATGTCTATCCGCGACGACATCATTATGGCCACCGGACGGTCTGACTTCCCGAACCAGGTGAACAACGTGCTGGGCTTCCCTTTCATCTTCCGCGGCGCTATGGATGTGCGCTCCACCGAAATTAACGATGCGATGAAGCTGGCGGCCTCCAAAGCCTTGGCCGATTTGGCCAAGGAACCTGTTCCGGATGAAGTGAACCAGGCCTATGCGATGAAAAACCTTCACTTCGGACGTGATTACATCATTCCGAAGCCCACCGACCCGCGTCTCATCTGGCATGTAGCTCCGGCAGTGGCCAAAGCGGCAATGGATACTGGCGCAGCACAAAAGCCCATCGAAGATTGGGACAAGTACAAAGATGAGCTGCGTAAGCGCATGGGCTTGAGCAATCCGCTGCTGCGTCAGATAAAAGCCAAGGCCAAGAAAAACCCGAAAAAAGTAGTTTTCTCCAAGGCTGAAAGCTATAAGATGCTGAAAGCTGCGGAAATTGTAGTAAACGAACGCATTGCCGAACCTGTCTTGTTAGGACGAAAAGAAATCATCAGGGAACTGATTGACGAGTTTGACATCGAGCTGCCCGACTCGCTTGAAATAATCGACCCGAATTCGAAAGAAGAGGAAAAAAGAAGAAACCAGTTTATTGATCTCTATTTCAAGAAGCGTCAACGAAA
>JAASSU010000280.1 GCA_021767705.1 Bacteroidota bacterium
AGCCTCGACATGTTGTTTGGTGCCATAGCCGGCATTGCGCTCCCAGCCATATTCGGGAAACTCTTTGGCAAGATTTTCCATAAAATCATCGCGATAAGTTTTTGCCAGGACGGAGGCTGCTGCAATGGAAAAATACAAGCCATCGCCTTTAATGATGCATTGGTGTCGGATTCCTTCCATCGGGTTGAAGCGGTTACCGTCAACAAGCAGGAATTGCGGCGGTTTCCTGAGCTTCATCACCGCTTGGTGCATCGCCAGGTAACTGGCATTGTGGATATTTATCTCATCAATTTTTTGGTGATCAACAGAAGAAACGGCAAAATCAATGGCCTCCTTTTCAATCTCCTCCCGGAGCTGCTCCCTCGTTTTTTTCGAAAGCTTTTTGGAATCATTCAGGCGCTTGTTAAAATAATCCTTTGGCAGGATGACGGCGGCGGCGAAAACAGGGCCTGCCAAACAGCCCCTTCCGGCTTCATCAAGCCCGGCCTCCGTGTAGTGTTCTTGAAAATATGGTTTCAGCATCATCACATCAGGTAATCAATAATTCTTTCATAAACGATGGAAATTAGCAATAGCATCAAAATCCAGTCTTTGATTTTTTCTTTGCGGATGTTGGTGATAAGCCTGCTGACGGTAAACGACAGCGGGATAAAAAGCTGGATCATGAAAAACATCCACTGGTCAGGGAAGAGCAAGACTCCTGCAACTATCAGCAGCGCATGAAAGATAACAACGTTCAGCCGTTTCCGTGTCCGGATAATATTTTCGTCGAGCTTAAAAATCATCCGGGGCACCGTGATCAGCGTCAGGAAAGCCAGGACACCCATAAATGCATACAGGTCGGGAGGCAGGCTTTTGGGCAGTGCCCCCGGAATTCCGCTATAAAAGTCGGTGATGTAAAGAAATCCGCTGTCCAGTTTCTCCGTCCAGAAAAGATAGAAAGCATAGAAGAGTCCAACCAACAGGATTCCCATAAAAGAGATGATCCATTCGCGAAGTTTGTAGATGCGATAGATTACAAAGGTAGTCCAGAGCAACAAAAGCAGCAGCAGGTTTGCCGGGTGGAACAAAGCTGCGACGCCGATAAGCAGTGAAACGTTAAACCACTCGATCAACACTTCGCGCTGGCCCTGATTCGCGATAAGCTGCCGGATGAAGAGGATGACAAACAGGTTGGAAACCATAGCCGGATTAAGCGTGAGGTAGTTTTTGCTAAAGCTCATAAAAACCAGGTAAATTAGCATGGGCAGCAGGTTGGTGAGCCCCAGGATGCGGTAGTTTCCGGTAATCAATGTCAGAAGCCCGCCCTGAATCAGTACCAGTGCCAGGGCCAGCAAGGTCACCAGCCATCCGGCTTGCAGGCCGGCAAACGCATCCTGAAAGGGCGTCACCGTCAATGCCGCCGGCAGTTCGGGCGGATTGATGAAGGCCGTAAGCCACAACACCGCTGCAAACAGCAGGATAATGATGATCTGCGACTGGTATGTGCTTCTGAAAATCCTGATTATCATTATAAATACTTTTCGTAATTATTTAGCGCCCCAAAAATAGCAATGATTTTTTATCCTTTTTTTTAACTGAACCGAGACTCATCCTCCTACCATTTCTTCACCGGCAAGCCATAAGGAACAGATTCTTCCCTTCAAAACTCCGCTATGCTCCGTTTTTCGTTCAGAATGACGGTGTTACAGAGGGTAGGGCGAAAAAAGGGCGCGCCGACCCACTTGTTTTATTCTTGTTGCGATGGCGCGCCCTTTTTCCTCTACTCCCTCCTTCGCGTGCGTCTTTTCGACCAAGATGCTGAGCGACAGTGAAGCATCGCAGGGAGAAATCTATGTGGATTGAAAAAACAGTTTAACCATCTCAAGAATATTTTTCGAGATCCTTACCTAAGTCTTTCCTGTAATAGCTTCCTTCAAAACTGATTTTCTCACAGTTTTCGTACGACTGCTTCAAGGCTTCCTGCATGCTTTCGGCCAGCGAGGTGATGGCAATCACCCGTCCGCCGGAGGTCACTGTTTCTTTTCCCGCTTGTTTTGTTCCGGCATGGAAGAGGATGCTTTTCTCCACATCATCGAACCCCGACATGACCTTTCCTTTCTCGTAGGCTCCGGGATATCCTCCTGAAACCATCATGACAGCTGCTGCATACTGTGGTTCAAACTCTACAGATTTATCCTTGAGCTGACCTTCTGCGGCGGCCTTTATCAGCTCAAGCAAGTCGCTTTTGATACGTGGAATGACCGATTCCGCCTCCGGATCGCCCATACGTACATTGTATTCAATCACATAAGGATCGCCCTGCACGCTGATGAGTCCGAAGAAAATAAATCCGCAGTAAGGAATATTCTCCGCTTTCAACCCATGAATGGTAGGACGGATAATCTCCTGCTCCACTTTTTGCATAAACGTTTCATCGGCAAAAGGTACGGGACTGATGGAGCCCATGCCGCCCGTGTTCAGCCCGGTGTCACCTTCGCCAATACGTTTGTAGTCTTTAGCTTCGGGAAGGATTTTGTAGCTGTTGCCGTCAGTAATCACAAACACCGAGAGCTCAATCCCGCTAAGGAAATCTTCGACCACCACTTTTGAAGAGGCGCTGCCGAACTTCTCATCTTCCAGCATCTCCGACAGCGCTTCCTGTGCCTCAGCGAGGTCTTCAATAATCAGCACGCCCTTGCCGGCAGCCAGTCCGTCGGCTTTCAGCACAAACGGAGGCTTTCGGGTAGCCAGGTAGTCCTTTCCTTGCGCTATGGTGTCTTTGGTAAACGTTTCAGAAAGTGCGGTAGGTATCTTGTGTCGCTTCATGAATGCCTTGGCCCAGTCTTTACTCCCTTCGAGCATCGCGCCGGCTTGTCCGGGTCCGAAAAAGAGGACATCACCCAGCTCAGGGGCTGCCTTGAACTTATCGGCCAGCCCCTCCACCAGCGGGGCCTCCGGGCCCACAATCACCAGGTCGATCTCCGATTCGAGCACAAAATCCCTGACTTCATCAAAGTGGTCCGCGTTAAGCGGAATATTTTTCCCGAGGGCAGAGGTGCCGGCATTTCCCGGAGCAATATAAAGGTGATCGAGGTGCTCACTTTGTGTGATTTTCCAGGCGATGGCATGTTCGCGGCCCCCGCCGCCAATTAGTAATACATTCATGATTCGATTGTTTTATTTATTGATTCCCATAATCTTTCTGCGGTCTTGTCCCACGAAAAATGCTTGGCTCTTTCTTTTCCTTTCCGGATAAGCCGGCTCTTCAGTTCCTCATCTGCGGCCAGTTGGCTCATCGCCTCTGCAATGGATTCCGGCTTGAACGGATCGGTCAGCAGCGCAGCATCGCAGGCCACCTCGGGCATCGAGGTGATGTTGGAGGTGATGACAGCGGTTTCGGCATTAAACGCTTCCACGATGGGGATGCCAAAACCTTCGAAGTAGGAAACGTAGGTGAGGGCTTCCGCCGCTGCCACTAAGCGTTGCAATTCCCCGAACGGCTGACGTCCGAGAAGCAAAATGTCTTTCTTAAAAGCGTTGGAATCGTAGGCCTCACTGATGGAGGGTGTCCACCATTTCTGATTCCCCGCCAGCGCCAGCACATAGTCTGAATGGCATTGCTTTTTGAAGAGCTCAAAAGCCTTAAACAGGTTCTCCAGGTTCTTTCGCGGATGCAGAGCCCCCACAAACAGGAAGTATTTTCTGCCGCCGGTATGTGTATTTCTTATTGTTTCCTTATCCTGATTACTGATGGGCCTGAACCCCGGGTTTGCGCCGTTATACACCACGTCAATCTTGTCCCCGTCAATCCCGTACTGATGGATGATATCCTGCTTTGAATACTCCGAAACGGTGGCTATCCGGGTGGCTTTGCGGGCGTACTTCGGGAAATAAGTCCGGTAGTAGTAGCGCTCGGCCGCCGGAAGGTCCTGCGGGTAGTGCTCGAAATTCAGGTCGTGAAAAACCGTTAGTGTCGGCACCGGACTCTTCAGCGGCAGGTAGCCATCGGGCGACAAAAAGAGATCGGGCTGGTGCTTTTTCAATGCCCTCCTGATAGCCAGGTGAAACCAGATGTAATAGAGCACCGGATGGCGCGCCTGCGGATGCAATACAATGGGTGTCACATTTTCTCCAAAAACAAAAGAAGGATCGTAAGGGCGGTCGAAAAAGAAAAGAAATTCAGCTTCCGGGTGTGCTTTCACCATGCGGCTGAGCGTTTCATAGCTGAACCAGCCGATGCCTTCCATCTTGTCTTTGAGCAATAAACGTGTGTTGACTGCGATTTTCAATGCTTCCCGGTTTTAAAACCCCAAAATTAACATTAATCGAAGAAAGAGAAAGGGACGGGGGAAATATTCCG
>JAASSU010000281.1 GCA_021767705.1 Bacteroidota bacterium
TAACCTGGTGCCGGTTCTTAAATCCTACTGGCTCACCATCCACGTAAGTATCATCACGGCAAGTTACGGCTTCTTTGCACTGGGAGCATTGCTCGGATTCCTGAACCTCATTTTCAACTTGTTTAAAACTGATAAAAACATCCTTAAAGTAGATGAACGTATTGAGGAGCTGAGCTACATCAACGAGATGAGCATTACTGTTGGCCTGTACATGCTCACTATCGGAACCTTTCTTGGAGGGATTTGGGCCAACGAGTCGTGGGGCAGATATTGGGGATGGGATCCGAAAGAAACATGGGCCCTGGTCTCTATTTTAGTTTATGCTTTTATTGTACACATGCGCATGATGCCCGGACTCAAGAGCAGGTATATTTTTAACCTGTTTACCGTGATTGGCTTCGGCTCGATTATTATGACCTATTTCGGCGTGAACTATTACCTCTCCGGATTGCATAGTTATGCCAAAGGTGATCCGGTGCCGATACCAACATTTGTTTACTACACCATAGCCACAATTATTATTGTGGGGATATTTTCATACATAAATGACCGGAAATACAGGAGCATCACCGGAATGTAGCGGAAACGATTTAACAATTTTCAGGATGTTATTCGTCGCTTTTGCATAGGATAATTATTTGGATTTCATAAATTAGCATTTGAAACGATTGTGCTTATGATAAAAGGTGCCATTTTTGATATGGATGGCCTGTTAGCAGATACCGAACCCTTATGGCAACAGGCTGAAACAGAGATTTTTCAGGAGTTGGGTGCCCCCCTCACCAAAGAAATGTGCAAAACCATGATGGGCCGGAGAATAGATGATGTGGTGAGTCATTGGTTTAAGACTTTTTCAATCAACTCAAAATCGGAAAGGGAAGTCGTCCTTGATATCCAGGACAGAATGGAGTCTCTGATTAGAGAAGGAATCACGCTGCTTCCGGGTGCCAGGGAATGTCTTGAATATTTTAACGACTACAACTATAAAATAGCACTGGCCTCTTCAAGTGCCATGCAGTTGATTAATGCGGTTATCGAAACCACTGGTATCAGTAAATACTTTTCAGTAATCCGTTCGGGCGAGTGCGAAATCCACGGCAAACCACATCCTGCCATTTTCCTTACTACCTTGCGCGAAATGGAGTTAAAGGCTGACGAAGTAGTGGTTCTGGAAGACTCCTTTCATGGGGCCATTGCCGCCAAGGCTGCCAAAATGAAAACAATCCTGGTTCCACCAAAAGAGGACTATGACAACCCGAAAACAGGTTTTGTAGATGTTAAACTAAAATCGCTCCTGGATCTTAAAGAGGACCACCTCTGATCTTCTAAAGCTTATCCACGTTGTCCTGGTAAAAGTTTGCCTGTTTTAAAACCTCTTCACGGCTTTCAGGACTTTTCTTTTCCCAATTTTTTACAAGGAAATTCATCCTGCGATTCTTTGAAAGCATGTCTTTGTTTTTATCCAGAAAATTCCAGAACAATGAATTAAAGGGACAGGCATTCTCGCCGGTGGTTTTTTTGTGATCATATGGACAGGATTTGCAGTAATTACTCATTTTGTTGATATAGTTCGCTGAGCTGACATAGGGCTTTGTTGCCACTATCCCGCCATCGGCAAACTGGCTCATCCCTCTTGTGTTGGGCATCTCCACCCACTCGAAAGCATCGATGTACACCCCCAGGTACCACCGGTCCACTTCATCGGGATGGGTTTCGTTGAGCAAGGCAAAATTACCGGTAACCATCAATCGTTGTATGTGATGGGCATAAGCATAATCGAGCGATTGTCCGATAGCCGATTTCATGCACTGCATTTTCGTTTTTCCACTCCAGTAGAATTCAGGTAGCTTCCGCTGATGATTGAAAAAATTCTTCTTGCCATATTGAGGCATGTGCGCCCAATAGACTCCCCGCATAAATTCACGCCAGCCCAGAATCTGACGGGTAAAACCTTCGGCCTGCGCGATGTTTGTCTGCCCTGATTTATGGTAAGCCTCCTCCACCCTTTTCACCACTTCTTTCGGGCTCAGCATTTTTGTATTCATAGAGAAGGATAACCGCGAATGGTAGATATTCCAATAGTCGGTATGCATCGCATCCTGATAAGTACCAAAATCAGGAAGAAGGTGCTCAATAAAGGAGTCCAATAGCTGCAAACTTTGTTCCCGTGTCGAAGGCCATGTGAAGTTTTCCGGTTTATCACTGCCAAAAGTTGAAATCCCCCAGTCTTTAAGCTTTTCAGGTAATTCCTTGTCGGGAAGCCCGAAAGCAAGCGGCTCGGGCACTTGGTGGTTTTTGGGAAGTTTGTTGCGGTTGCTTTTATCAAAGTTCCAGGCGGCACCCGCAGGCTTGCCCCCATCCATTAAAACATGATGCTTCCGGCGCATGTCGCGGTAAAAATATTCCATCACCCACGACTTCTTACCCTTGAAAAAAGTCTCAACATCTTTCCTGTTCGTAAAGAAATGCTCAGAGGATACCATTCTTGTATCAATGCTTAACTCCCGACAGAAATCCGAGAGCTGCTTATCCAATCGATATTCATCAGGCTCCTGGTATTCAAAGCGTTTGTATTTCTCTCCTTCAATTAAACGCTTGAGGTTATTGTTGAACGAATGCTGGTTTTCGGGGTCATCAAACTTGAAGTAAACCACCTGATGCCCGTGCTCCTCTATGGTTTCGGCAAAAGAACGCATGGCCGAGAAGATTGCCAGTACTTTCTGTGCATGATGCAAAACGTACTCCGTTTCCGGCTTAATCTCCATCATAACATAAGTAACATTTTTGCTGGATTCATCAAACCACGAATGATTGATGTTTAGCTGATCTCCAAGTAAGAGTCTGAGTGTTTTCATAGTTTATCTTGTTTTCTTTATCAGGATAACAATCCGAATCAGGCTTTAAAAAATGATTTGCCCTTCACGGGTGTCTCCAAAAGCTTGATGCTTCCCCGAAAAATATCTTTGTGCAATCATCAGCGTAAGAAAGGCATCGATGTGATGCCATGACAGATTTGATTTATCCGGTATTTTTAAGCCGGAGTTCGCCTCCAGAGCCTCTGTTACTGAAGAAATATTCGAAGTGCTTTTTTTATAACCCGGCTCATCCAGTTTCAAATGACGTGCCAATCCACCGGGATAACTTTCATGGAACTGTGCTTCGGGGAACATATCCTTAAGTTTTATGGCCCTGGCGGTGAGCCCTCCCAAAAACATGGGCGACATCGCCCTGACCATCCGATCGCACTTCCTGTAAAAGTAATCATTAAACCCCGGTTTGCCGGAATACACTCCGGGAAGGGATAGCGGAGCATCAATAAAAATGTGTTGTGGTTGAAAATTCCGGATAAGGTTCATAAGAAAATCATCACTGCTTTTGTTTTTCCTGCTGCGATGAAAAATCACTTCCTCACCCTCAACAGAAGCAACAACTGTATTGCCGCTCAATTGACTGCCTAAGTCGATGCCCATTATGTGTGGAGGCAGATGAATCATTGGTTAAACATCTTTTCCAGCACTTCGCGACGATATTTAAAAATCCCCTCTACGCGCTTTCTAATTACCAGTTTTTCGACCGGAAGCCCCAGAATACCAAGCGGAGCTGCAAAGTAAACAATATCTTTCATAACCACTCCGTCGGGCACCTCCCTGAAATGATGCTGATGATGCCAAATAGCAAAAGGCCCTTTTTTCTGATTGTCAACAAAAAAATAAGGTGGCCGCACATGTGTGATTTCGGTCATCCAGTTCAGCGGTATGTTTAATAATGGTTTCACCTTGTAGGTGATAATCATGCCAGCATACATTCCTGATTCAGGAACCTCGCTTGTGATATCAAATCCCATGTAAGGAGGAGTGATTTTCTTGAGGTTTTCCGGCCTTGAAAAAAAATCCCACGCCTCATTTATGTTCATTGGAATAAACTGTTCTCTTATAATTCTACCCATAAGAATGATATTATGTTTAAATATTTTATTATTACGTTAAACAATATTCCTTGTTTAATGTTCGTACTTTAAATTTAAAACAAAATATGCAATTATGAAAACTCTAACACAAACTTTTTTAGCAATCCTGGTAACATTAGGATTTTCTTTTACAGCTTTATCACAAACTGCACGTGTGCAGGTGATACACAATTCAGCAGATGCAGCCGCCGAAACGGTTGACATTTGGTTGAATGAATCTATTCTACTTGATGATTTTTCTTTCAGAACATCATCACCATTTATTGATGCTCCGGCAGAAGAGGAAATCACCATTAGCGTGGCCCCGGCCAACAGTACAAGCACTGATGATGCTATCGCACAGTTTGACTACACCCTCGAAGGTGGTGAAAA
>JAASSU010000055.1 GCA_021767705.1 Bacteroidota bacterium
GGATACAACCCGAAATCCAGTTTCTCGAAATTATAGATTTTTACCAGCCGCTCTCTTGTTTCCTTGTCTTCCAGCATATCGGGATTGCCTGCTTCGATTTCCGCCCATTTCAGAGGCTTTTCATTATCAAAAAACAACTGCTTTAAAACAGGAAGTTCTTCTTTCGTGAAAGGAAGGTCATCGCTCAACCGGCCTTTTTCGATGTAAACGGATTTATTTCCCGATAAGGGGATGGTTTTGAACGGAAAATGATAGGTCAGCGAATTGCGGAGCTTGGTGGCAAAATACCGTAGCGATAATTCATACGCTTCTTCCGGAATCTCGCTGAGCAACTCCGGATGAATAACCAGAGCCTGCCCCAGGTCTTTCCACTTTGCGTGATGTTCCCGCACTTTCATGACCTTCTCAAGAACCTCCCTCTCGGCATGCATCACAATGTGGCGCAGTAGTCCGGTTTCAGTAATCTGCTCGTATGGCTCGGTAAACAGCCTGGTTTGCTTGATGCGCGCCGCACGGCTTTGGAAGCGGTAGCGGTAAATGTAAGAGCAGTAATTGACGGGCAACCCAATCTTTTCTTCCTTGCTGTGGAGCAAAAGCTTCAGGGCAGTCAGCTCCGACTCAAGCACCGTGGCCTTAGGTCCATGCAAGATAGTATATCCACGTTTTTTCAGTTTCGGGAAATTAAAATCCGTTAGCCGGATTTGATGGAGGTTCAGGTAGTTCACACCGGCCTGCTTCATCTCAACCATCAGGGTCTTCATCCGATCAAGGTCTTCCGGAATGGCCGGAATCTCAACGGTGATGTTTTCAATGATACCGACGGCCTTTTTCAGGTTGTTGAGCGAGTAGCTGGTAGCGCTGATATCGAAGCGCACCTCGTTGAGACCCGCATCGCGCAAAGCGATAAACTTCTCTTCCGCTGCCAGGATGCCGTTGGTATACATCCAGATGTAGATATCTTCACCAAGCTCCTGCCGTACCTTCCTGATAAAGCTGAGGGCCTTGTCAATCGTCAGCAAAGGCTCGCCGCCGCTGATGCTTACGCCTTTGTATCCGAACCTTTTCAGGTAAGCGATGTACTCATCCGGCTTTTCGAAAGTAAGCGAGCTGGTGGTGGGCACGCTCTCTTCATCTTGCGCAGAGGGGCAGTAAAAACACTTGGCATTGCACACATTATTGATGAAGAGGCAGCTCCATTCGCCCTCGCCACAATGCCGGCAGCCCGGCGATATCTCCGAAACATCAGCCTTCGATTCATGAAAGCCCCAGTTTACATGTTTATCCAGCGCAGCAAGCAACAGCCCGCGCTCCTTTTCATAAGCCTTTACGGCGTCTTCATCTATCCAGTTCACCTGGTCGTAAAAACCGGCATATTCCTTCCGGTTCTTAGCGTTCATACGTTCTTGTTCTGTCATCTTAAGAAAGGCAAGGCTCCGGGATGTAATTCGGAACCATCATCACTAATTTTCAGCCAAAAATACACTGAAAATTGTTTGGATCATTCAACATTTTTCAGAATAAAAAAAGGCTGAAAGCCTTGGATAACTCAGCACAGGGCGGAGCCCTGTGTATCATATTCACGCCAGCCAATAAAGGCTGAAAGCCTTAGACTATTGGCGAGCGGTTTTATATCTCAGGCATTCAGCCTGATATGCTTTGTTTTCATTCGATTAATCATAGGGCTTTTTCCTATGCTGAGATGTCCGAGCCTTTCAGGCTCAAGTAGGTAATTGACAAAGAACTAAAGGCAGCTAAGTGCCTGAATACAAGTGGAAGGATTCTGAAAGCCATTAAGAAATGCAGGGTCGAAAAGTTCATTGTTGAGGTATAGAACCTGTCCGGGAAGCCACCCATGTTTATTCGCAGATCAACTATAAATCAAGACTTTTAGACAGCCTTTGGAAGCAGGCACGCGTCACAACCGCGCGGCAGCAAACCTTTTTTTTACAATATCCCAAACAACTGATTGATAATGATCAGGAAAACAAGGGCAAAAGGATACACCGTTGCGTAGGCCACTTGCGGGGCATTCGATTTGGTCAGCGGCTCCACCGCGCTCAGCGCCGGGGTACTGGTCATGGCTCCCACCAATCCGCCAATAAGTGTCAGGTAGTTTATTTTCAGGATGTATTTCCCGATAATTATCGCCAAAAACATCGGGATCACCGTAATGATCGCTCCTACGGCAATAAGCTGCAATCCGTTGCCGCTGACCATATCCACAAACGATTCTCCGGCCGAAGTCCCCACGGCTGCGAGGAAAAAGATAAGCCCGATTTTCCGGATAAGCTGGTTCGATTCGCCCGATACGTTCCACAGCAGCGGTCCGGATTTCCCGATTTTACTCAGCACCAGTGCCGACACCAGTACGCCGCCCGTCAGGCCGAGGCTCAGGTTTAATCCTGCCAAAGGAAAAGAAAGCTGGCCAAGAAGAATCCCCAGCAAAATGCCGATCGACACCGGGAGAAAGTCCAGCTCGATAAGCTGGCTGCGGCTGTCGCCAAGCAGCTCCGACAGCTTTTTCATGGTGCTGTCCGATGCCGCCACCATCACCTTGTCGCCAAATCGCAGACGGCTGCTTGGGTTGGGCGTGATGTCAATACCGCTTCGCCGGATGCTGGTGGCCGTGGCGTTGTAGCTGGCAAAAATACCCAGCTCGCCCAACGACTTGTTCACCACATTTTTGTTGGAGACCAGCAGGCGTTTCACTACATACTTCTTGCTCAGAGGGATCTGGATGTCGGTGTGCTTCCCGATAAACAGCTCTATGTTTTTCAGGTTCTCTTCCGTGCCCACCGCTTTCACCACATCGCCTTCATGAAGCACGGTTTCGGCATTCGGGGTGAAGGATTCGCCATTGTGCAGCACCCTCGAGATATTGGTTTTGGTGAGTGAGCGCAGGCGCATTTCCCCAATCGTTTTGCCGAAAATCTTGGGGTTTTCCACGATGTAGTTCTTGTTGATGAGCTCCGGATAATCGCGGTGAAGCTCTTTTTCATATTCGGCCTCCTCCTTTTCGAGATTGACCCTGAAAATGCGGTGCATCACCGTCGACAGCACAATGACGCCCACCGTCCCGAAAAGGTAAGCCATACCATAACCGATGGAAGCGGCCTCCGAGCCCGTGGCCTCAATGGCGGCGGCCAGTCCGGGCGTGCTGGTCAAAGCCCCGTTAAACAGTCCGGCAGCCATGTCAAAAGGAATGCCCTGCAGGTAGGCCAGCCCTATGGCCAGAAGGGCTCCCGACGACACCACCACCAACACAAGCAGCATCAGTTGGTAGCCTTGTTTCTTAAACGACCCGAAAAACCCCGGCCCCGCCTGTATGCCCACCGAGTAGATAAAAAGTATCAGCCCGATGTCCTTGAAAAGGGATGGGATTTGATAGCCATAATGACCAAAAAGCAGGGCCACAAAAATTATGGCCGAGGTGTCGAGCGAAATACCTTTGATTTTCACACTGCCCAGCATCAGCCCCAGCATGATAATCACAAATAGCACGATGTAAGTCTCGTTTAAGAATTCCATGATTCTTTATTTTAATCTGCAAAATTACACCAAAACCTTCCTTTTTGTCCTCTTCCGGCGTATTAAGTTCCGAAAACGTTCCAGATTTGGAGATGTAAGCAGGGCTGCGTCTTTTTTCGTAAATTCGCGGCAAATTAAAAATTGACAGCATGCTTAGAACCCACACTTGCGGCGAATTACGCCTCGAAGATGCAGGAAAAGAAATTACCTTAACGGGATGGATCCAGCGCTCGCGCGACCTTGGCGGGATGACCTTTGTTGACCTCCGCGACCGCTACGGCATCACCCAGTTGGTTTTTGATATGGACCGCGATAAAGCCCTTTGCGAACAGGCCCGGAAGCTGGGTCGTGAATTTGTGGTGCAGGTCAAAGGAACTGTGGCGGAGCGCAGCAACAAGAACAAAAATATCCCCACCGGCGAGATTGAAATCCTGATTTCAGAACTCAAGGTGCTCAACAAGTCCAAGGTGCCGCCATTCACCATCGAAGACGACACCGACGGGGGCGAGGAGCTGCGCATGAAGTACCGCTACCTCGACCTGCGGCGTGCTGTTAACCGCAATGGCCTTATCCTGCGCCACCAGATGGCCATCGAAACCAGAAAATACCTTAACGACCTTCAGTTTATTGAGGTTGAAACACCATACCTGATCAAGTCCACACCCGAGGGGGCCCGCGACTTTGTAGTGCCTTCGCGCATGAGCAGCGGCACGTTCTACGCCCTGCCGCAGTCGCCGCAGACCTTTAAGCAACTGCTGATGGTGTCGGGATACGACCGCTACTTCCAGCTTGTAAAGTGCTTCCGCGATGAGGACTTCCGCGCCGACCGCCAGCCCGAGTTTACGCAAATCGACTGCGAGATGTCGTTTGTGGAGCAGGACGATATCCTGGAAACCTTTGAAGGACTGACCAAGCACCTGTTTAAGGTGGTGAAGGGCATCGAAATTGAGCCCTTCAAGCGCATGCCTTACGAGGAGGCGATGAAGAAATACGGTTCCGACAAGCCCGACCTCCGCTTCGGGATGGAGTTTGTGGAGCTCAATGATGTGGCCCAAAACCAGGGTTTCAAGGTGTTCGACGATGCCGAGCTGGTGGTGGGTATCAACGCCGAGGGTTGCGCCGACTACAGCCGCAAGCAACTCGACGCGCTCACCAGCTTTGTGAAAAAGCCGCAGATTGGTGCCAAAGGGCTGGTGTATGTAAAAATTAACGAGGATGGATCGTTTAAGTCGTCGGTAGATAAGTTTTTCGACGCCGACGCGCTGAAGCAGTGGGCCGACAAGTTCGGCGCCAAGCCCGGCGACCTGCTGCTGGTGCTGGCCGGAGAGGCCGCCAAAACACGCAAGGCACTCAACGAGCTGCGCCTAGAGATGGGCTCACGCCTGGGGCTGCGCGACCCGAACAAATTCGCCGGACTGTGGGTGGTCGACTTCCCGCTGCTTGAGTGGGATGAGGAGTCGGAGCGCTACCACGCCATGCACCACCCGTTCACCTCGCCCAAGGCCGAAGACGCGCACCTGCTTGAAACCGCGCCCGAAAAAGCCCGCGCCAATGCCTACGACATGGTTATCAACGGCGTGGAAATCGGCGGTGGCTCTATCCGTATCTTCGACGAGGAGCTGCAAAGCAAGATGTTTACCGCCCTGGGCTTTACCAAAGAAGAAGCACAGAAGCAGTTCGGCTTCCTCCTCGACGCCTTCCAATACGGTGCCCCGCCACACGGCGGCATCGCCTTTGGCTTCGACCGCTGGGCCGCACTCTTCGCCGGACGCGACTCCATCAGGGACGTCATCGCCTTCCCCAAAAACAACGCCGGACGCGACGTCATGATCGACTCGCCCTCTACCATCAGCGAAGCACAACTCAACGAACTGCACCTCCAGGTCAAAAAGAAAGACTAAAAGGAGCACCACGCAGAAATGACAAAAGCACACTGAACGTTAGGGTTTGGTGTGCTTTTTTTGGTTTTTTTAAGGACAATTGAACTTTAACTTAAAACGAAAATAAGAAAATCAAAGAGAAGCTAGATATTGGTAAGGTTTGACTTTTGATTAGTTTTGCCTGTTAGGGGATTACACGATAACAGAAATCTAAAAAAATAAACAATTAATGGTTTGTTTGACCCTAATTTTTGTTGTTTACAATAAGTTATAACTGCAGATTTTCCTCAGTAGTGTTATTTTTAAGGTCTTCCGCCATATTTGTTAAATTAAGAGTAGGAAGCGTAATTACAGGAATACCCGACAATGCCGTCAATGAAGAAATGTAAGCTCTTAAGTATGGGAATAAAATAGCAGGTGCATTTATATAGAAATAATTATATAAAGTCTCTTGTTCTAATTCACTTTTGAACTGATAGTCAGCTTTCGCCTCAATTTCAATATTTAAGGAATTAGCATCATCAGATATTATCACTTTAAGAAAAAGTGTAAATATTGCGCTCTCCTTATTAATTAAACCTTTAGGCGAAAAAGAAATAGAAAGCTTTTTTTCGCCTTTGGATTTATTGTGCACAATGAGTGAACGGTTTATCTTAAATCCTTTAAATTGAAACTTTGATTCATTTGCTTGTTTCATGCTGCAAGTGCTAAGTTTTCACAATTATCAATTGTTTCATCAGAAAATTGAGGAAATTCAAAGTAATCTTCATTAATAACATTTTCAAAATCGAAAATCATATGCTCATACCCCCAAGTATAATCAGGAATAGTTATTTCCGATAGAGACCCCTTTGTTATAAAAAGAATTTCTTCTCCAGCGTAAAGACTTTCAAATTCTTCTTCGATTTCTAATTCATTTTCGATATACAAATCGTCTGATTCGAATAATGAGACAGGAAGAACCTCAATCAGGTGGGTTTGCGTATTTTTATTGTACTGATATCTAATCCTTATTTCTGGTAAATCCAGAAACAGTTTTTCTAACTTAAATTTTATATAATCGATCGATTTCATGCTCAAACTTTTTCTTTAAAATAATCTCTCAATTCGGTTGCTATTCTGAAAGAATCACTACCCTTTTTGAAATCTATATCAATATCTTCATAATCTGATTGTACCCTAAAGTGCTTTAAATCTTTAATCCTATATCTTACAAAACGGTACTCGCTTCTATTTCCCTTTACAAGCTCAAGTATTTCATCTATAATATAAACGTGAGATCCTTTTCCACTATTTTGAATCTTTTGGGCAATCCCATCATAGCTAAAACCATTAAAATGACTCACTAAGTATTTCAAGAGCTGGAAAACGCTATAATAAGAACAATGCACGCTAGAAGCATAATAGTGTTTTTCTATTAATATTTTTGCTGATGCATGGTTAATATTTGATTTTTCTTTTAGCCGGCTCATTGGAAAAGCAAAATTACAAATATTGTTGCATTGTAAAAACTTGAATTCCTAAAGATATAAAAAATTAACAATAAAGATGTTGGTTATGTTTGAATAAAGCATTTATAGTTTATTCATTTCCTAAATGTGTGCCATTGAAATTATTTTGTTAGTACTAAAATATTATACATAATTCACTTAAAATTACGATTCCATATTTCAAAATAATAGGTTGATGTATCTTGATTTGAAATATTTTGCAGCCTTATTGTATCATTAGCCGATAGTTTATATAAATGGCTTCCAACCTTTATTACATCTCCAATAACAATACGACTTTTATTTCTTTTCGCTAAAACCGTCCGTTTCCCCTCATTTGATACCTTGATATATCTACCATAAGGGTTTTCTTTATATCCGTCGGGATGAAAGATATAGCTAACCATACCATTAATTGAATCTCCCTCAGTAATTAAAGGATATTCTTTATTTAAATACCTTGTCCTCTTATTCATATTTTTTGTCCAAAAATGGTCAAATAAATACACTACAATAATAAAAACCGCTAAAAATATATGTGCATTTCTGACTTTAAACTCCATATTAATAATTTAAGGTTATTATTATTCCTAATCATCCACAATCGTCCGAGCCAGGATGTAGCCCTGGTAAAACTGCGGGTCGCGGCGTTTGAAGATTTTCATCAGGTTATCGAGTTGGTTATAGAGCAGGTCGAGGCCCTGTTTCACCAGCTCCTCGATGTTTTGCGTGGCCACCCCGCGCTTAATCGAATACTGGCGGGAAACCATGTAAGTAACATTGATTTCCAGTAAAATTTTCAGGTCCAGTGGTCTTATTCTCATTATTATCACTTTTTCAGAGATTAAATAACGTCGCTAGGATAACTCTTGAAACCACTAATGTACGAAAAAATGTCAGGGAAACAACCTGCAATACCACTTTATTATTAAAAAGGTTTTTGGATATGGATATCTAACGTTCGTTTCGCCCTCATCCCTAACTTCCGATACTCGGGACAGGCTCTTCTCCCCCGGGAGAAGGGTAGGGGATGAGGTGAAACCCCGCCGGAGCTCAACCCCTCGCTTTTACCTGGAAAGTAACCGCCCTGAAAGGGCAAAACAATTCAGCCCAGGGCAAGCGAAGCAGCGCCCTGGGTAATCGTCCGCCATAATGTTTCCACCGCCGTAGACGGAACTCCAAGCGCAGCTCCAGGCATAAAACAGGCGGAAATCCCGCATCGTTGGTTTCCGCCTGTTTCTGCATCAGGGTTTCTTTCAGTCATATGGCGACGGCGGTCGTTTGTCCGAACAGACTATATCCCCCGGGTGCCGTTTTCGCTGACGCTCCAACTCTGCCCGGGGCTGGAATAAGCCGCCCTTTCAGGGCTTTCCTAATTCATCCATCGCCCCTACTCCCCATGCCGCTCTTCCAGCACCTTCGTCACATCCTGCAGCGAAAAGCCTTTGTAGGTAAGCAAAACCTGAAGGTGGTACATTAAATCGGCGGCTTCGTTGAGGAACAGCTCATCGTTATCGTCTTTGGCTTCGATGACCAGCTCGGTGGCTTCCTCGCCAACCTTTTGAGCAATCTTGTTGATGCCTTTCCTGAAGAGTTTGGTGGTGTATGAGCCTTCAGGCATGTCCTTTTTTCGCTGTTCGATGGTATCCTGTAGCTTCAGCAGGAAGGAAATGTCTTTCTCCTTTGGCTCGTCGAAACAGCTATAGCGATCGAGGTGGCAGGTATTCCCTTCCGGGATGGCCTTTACCAGGATGGCGTCATGGTCGCAGTCCGTTTTGATGTCCTCCACATGCAGGAAATTCCCGCTCGTCTCGCCCTTCGTCCACAAACGCTGCTTCGACCGGCTGTAAAAGGTCACCTTCCCCGACTCCCGCGTCTGCTGCAAGGCCTCCTCGTTCATATATCCCAGCATCAGGATTCGCATCGTTTTTGCATCCTGAATAATCGCCGGCACCAGTCCGTTTTCTTTTTTAAAATCTATCACCATTTTCTTTTGATTACGCGGATCTGATCCGCGGATTACACTAATTTTTTTTCTACCCCTGACAGGGTTTCAAACCCTGTCAGGGGTGATTCTTTCCCTGAGAACCACCTCACCCCAAACCCCTCTCCTCAAGGAGAGGGGCCTTTATTTCTTATTTTTTCTTTAACTTAGTAACCTAAAAACATACAAACTTAGAAACCTTCTACCTTCTCACGGCCACCCCCTCTTCATCCAGATACTTTTTCAGGATGGGGATGGGGATTTCGTTGTAGTGGAAGATGCTGGCGGCGAGGGCGGCTTCGGTATCCGTTTCCCTAAATACCTGCCTGAAGTGCTCCGCTTTTCCCGCGCCGCCGGAGGCAATCACCGGGATGGAAACCATCGCGCTCATCTTCTTCAGCGCCTCCACGGCAAAGCCTTGCTTGGTGCCGTCGTGGTTCATCGAGGTAAACAGGATTTCTCCGGCCCCGCGCTCTTGCGCTTCTTTCACCCAAGAGAACAGTTCCTTTCCGGTGGGCTTGCGGCCGCCGTTTACGTACACTTCCCACCTGCCGTTCTCCAGTCGCGCATCCACTGCCACTACCACAAACTGACTGCCGTAGCGCTGTGCCAGCCGGGGAATTATCTCCGGGTTGCGCACCGCCGCAGAGTTTATCGACAGCTTGTCGGCACCGTTTTCCAGAAGGATCTCCGCATCCTGCAGCCCGCTCACGCCGCCACCCACCGTAAACGGGATGTTCAGGTTGCGGGCAATGCGCTTGACGAGCTGCGGAAGGGTTTTGCGCTTTTCATGCGTCGCCGTAATATCGAGGTACACCAGCTCATCGGCCCCTTGCTCCGAATAAAGCTGTCCCATCTCCACCGGATCGCCCACATCGGTGATGCTCTCGAAGTTGATGCCCTTCACCGTGCGTCCGTTGCGGATATCCAGGCATGGAATAATTCTTTTTGCAAGCATGATTAACTGTTTAAGTAGCTTTTAATATCCTTGATAGTGATTCTCCCTGAGTAGAAGGCTTTCCCGATGATGACCGCGTCCACTCCGGCAAACTGCAGCGGCCTCAGTTCCTTCATCGACTTCAGTCCGCCGCTGGCAATCAGGAAAATATCAGGGTTGCTGTTTTTAATTTTTTCGTAAAACGCCGGGTTCATCCCCGAAAGGGTGCCGTCGCGCGAGATGTCGGTCACCATCACCTGCCGGATGCCCATAGTGGCATATCCGCTGATAAAGCGGTCGGCATCCAGATCGCTCTCCTGCTGCCATCCGCTGGTGGCCACCTTTCCGTTTTTGATATCCCCGGCAAGGATAAATTTATCCGGGCCATACTCATTGACCCAGGTCTGGAAAATGCCGGCCTGCTGAAAAGTGGCTGCAGCCGT
Organism: Bacteroidota bacterium; assembly: GCA_021767705.1. Classification (GTDB taxonomy): domain Bacteria; phylum Bacteroidota; class Bacteroidia; order Bacteroidales; family JAIPAH01; genus JAIPAH01. The sequence continues at coordinate 10,263 of JAASSU010000055.1, forward strand.
ACCCACGTTTACATACTTCGCCCCGGCCTTTAGTGCCTGGTCCGCATCCGTAATGTCGCGCACGCCGCCACCAAAATCAATATCCAGTGAGGTGTTGGCGGCCACCTCCTTAAGTACTTCAAGGTTTTGCGGACGGCCATGCTTTGCGCCATCCAAATCCACCATGTGCAGACGTTTGATGCCGGCCTCCTCAAAGGCTTTGGCGTAGCTCACAGGTGAATCGTCGTAAACCGTTTTTTCCGTAAAAAGTCCTTTTTTGAGGCGCACCACCTTGCCGTCGATGATGTCCATTGCTGGTATAAGTTCTAACATAATGCTAAAAAGTTTTTTAAGATTTGTTCTCCTGTTTGTCCACTCCTTTCAGGGTGAAACTGTGTGGCAATGAAATTGTTGAATCGGATGGCGGCCGAAAATGGGCGTCCGTATTCCGTGCGGGCAATGGTGTGGCGGCTTAGCTCCGCAAAATAGCTGTGCACAAAATATACATAGCTGCCCTCCTTCACCCCTTCGAAAATCGGACTGTGCAGGCTCGTGATTTGGTTCCACCCCACATGCGGTATTTTCACTCCTCCATCAAAGCGCTTCACTTTGGCAGGAAAAAGTGCCAGACCTTCGGTGTTGTTTTCCTCGCTGAAGCTGCACATCAGTTGCAGCCCAAGGCAAATCCCCAGCACGGGCTGCTCCAGTGTTTTGATAACAGAATCCAACTGCTTTTCTCTGAGAAACTGCATGGCCGAGGAAGCTTCGCCCACTCCCGGAAAGATAACTTTATCCGCTTTCCGAATAGCGTTGGCATCATCCGTAATCAGGGGCTCCTGACCCAGCCGTTCCAGCGCAAAGGCCACCGACCTGATATTTCCGGCGTTGTATTTTATGATAACGGTTTTCATAGGACTCCTTTCGTGGTGGGTAGTGAAACGTCGAGCTGGTCTTGCCTGACGGCCATTTTAATGGCTCTGGCCAGTCCCTTGAAAATCGCCTCGATCTTGTGGTGCTCATTGTCGCCAATGCATCTGATGTGCAGGTTGCATTTGGTGGCCTGCGCGAAAGATTTGAAAAAGTGCCGGAACATCTCAGTAGGCACATCCCCGATTTTCTCACGCCGGAAATCCGCTTCCCATACCAGCTCTGCGCGACCGCCGAAGTCCAGCACCACTTCGGCCTTACTCTCATCCATCGGCAGCACAAAGCCGTAGCGCTGTATCCCTTTGGCGTTGGACAGGGCGGCAGCAAAAGCCTCCCCGAGGGCCAGGCCCGTATCTTCGATGGTGTGGTGCTCATCCACTTCAAGGTCGCCTTTTACATTGAGCGACAAGTCCAGTCCGCCGTGCCGCGGCAACTGCTCCAGCATATGATCGAAAAACCCCAGTCCGGTGCTGATTTGGGCTTGTCCGGTGCCGTAAAGCAGTAGCTTGCCGCGGATATCTGTCTCTTTGGTTTTCCGGCTGATGACCGCACTCTTGTCCACATTTCTCAAAAAGCTGAAAATGTCGGTCCACCCTGCGTTCGTCAGTGCTGCATCTTCTTTCAGACGACTCTCAACCTTTTGGTCACTCATCAGGATGCCCCGGATTCCCATGTTTTGAGCCAGCTCAACATCTGAGAGTCGGTCGCCAATCACAAAGGACTTGTTCCGGTCCCAGTCATTCTGTTTCAGGAAATGCTTTACCATTCCTGTAGCAGGCTTGCGCGATGGCGAAGGATTGGCTGCTGTGGATTCATCAATGAGAATTTCCTCGAACACAATTCCTTCATTCTGAAGTGCGGTCATCATTTTAGCCTGCACCTGATCAAACGCTTCACGCGGATAGGCTTCTGTTCCAAGCCCGTCCTGGTTCGACACCATCACCAGCCGGTAATCCAGTAAATGCTGAATAAAATAAAGGTTGCGGAAAACTCCAGGGCGGAATTCCAGCTTTTCGAGCGAATCGATTTGTTCGTCGGCAGGTTCGCGAATCAGCGTGCCATCGCGATCGATGAAAAGTATTTTATCCATTGTCAAAGTTTTTAAGTTCATAAATCAGTTGTTGGTTTTGTTGGGGAGTGCCCACGGTAATCCTGACCAGCTCCTTCCCTTCGATTACGCCGCTGCGATCTCTAATCACGATGCCCTTCTTTTTCAGGAAGTCGATCAAAGAGCCTGCGCTTTTCACTTCCAGAAGAAGAAAGTTCGCATCGGAAGGAAAGATTTTTTTTATGAATGAGAATCCGGATAAACGGCTTCTGAGAGTTTCTCTTTCCCGAATCAGAGTGTTGATTTGTTGTTCCACCTTTTCAGGATTCTCCAGTGCTTCCATCGCGGCCTGCTGCGTCAGGCGGTTCACATTGTATGGATATTTGATTTTCGAAAGCGTTTGTATCATCGTTTCCTGCGCAACGCCCATTCCGAGCCTGATGCCGGCCATTCCATAAGCTTTGGAGAAAGTGCGCGAAACCAGCAGGTTCGGATAGTTTTCCACGAGGTCGATGACCGATCCTTCAGGGGCAAAATCCACATACGCTTCATCAACAAACACAAGACCGTTAAAACTCTCGAGCAGCGAAATGATTTTTCCACGCTCAACAAGGTTTCCCGTCGGATTATTCGGGGAACAGATAAAAAGGATTTTGTCCCTGTCAGTCACCTCACGCAATACCTTGTCGGGATTAGGCTGGAAATCCGCATCCAGCGGAATCTCCTTCACCTCCACATTCTGAATGGCAGCCTGCACCTCATACATCGAGTAGGTTGGACCAAGTGTCAGGACGCGATCTTTTCCCGGTTCGGCATAGGCACGGATCGCCAGATCAATAACCTCGTCGCTACCGTTCCCTACAAAAATTCGTGATGCACCCGTCTTCAACTTCCCGGCAAGGGCGTCTTTCAGCACTTGCTGGTGCGGATCGGGATAACGGTTCATTCCGCTGTTGAAAGGATTTTCATTGGCATCCAGAAAAATCAGATCCTCTTCTTTTACCAGGTCGCGCGCCGAGGTGTAAGGCTTCAGCCGTTTGATGTTTTCTCTGGGTTCAATCATGATGGTTTCAGGTTTTTCGTTCTTACAGCCACCGCCATTCTGTGCGCTTCGAGTTGCTCGGCGGCGGCCATGGTTTCCACGGCATCGCCAATCCGGCGCAAGCCGTCTTCAGTGGCTTTCTGAAAAGTGATTTTCTTCATAAACGCATCCAGATTCACTCCGCTGAAGGCTTTGGCGCTGCCGTTGGTGGGCAGCACGTGGTTGGTGCCGGAGGCATAATCGCCCAGGCTTTCCGGCGTGAAAGCACCAAGGAATACTGATCCTGCGTTTTCTACCTTTTCCGCCAAAGCTTCCGGATCTTTGGTGGAGAGAATCAGGTGCTCAGGAGCGTAGAAATTGATGATGCCAGTAATGTCTTCCTTTTTCAGGATGAGCAGGCTGCTTTTTTCCAGGGCCTTGCTGGCAGCTTGTTTTCTCGGTAATTGGTCGAGCTGTTTTAACAGGAAGCTGCGTGTTTTCTCGGCCATTCCCTCATCCGAAGACACCAACACCACCTGGCTGTCGGTGCCATGCTCGGCCTGCGACAGCAAATCCGCGGCAGCGTATTCGGGGTTGGACGTTTCATCCACCACTACCATCACTTCCGATGGTCCGGCGGGCATGTCGATGGCTGTGCCATCCAGAAAAACCATCTGCTTGGCAGCGGTCACATACTGGTTGCCCGGACCAAAAATTTTATCCACTTTCGAAATGCTCTCCGTTCCGTAGCTCATGGCAGCAATGGCCTGCGCCCCGCCGGCCTTAAACACCTGCGTGACGCCCGAATATTTCGCGGCAAACAAAATCGCCGGATCGATGCTGCCATCCTTGCGGGGCGGCGTGCACATGACGATGTTGCGGCATCCGGCAATGCGCGCCGGAATAGCCATCATCAAAACGGAGGAGAACAGCGGTGCCGTGCCTCCCGGAATGTACAACCCCACCGCATTGATGGGCACAGCTTTCTGCCGGCACTCGATTCCGGGTGTGGTTTCTGTAAGCAAATCCTGTGGTTTTTGCGCCTCATGAAATTTTTGGATGTTCTCTGCGGCTGTCTTGATAGCGTCTTTTAACCCCTCTGAAACCTGCTTTTCTGCCTCCGCAAACTCCTGTTCACTTACCTTGAAGCTTTTGGTTTCATAGCCATCCAGGATTTTTGTGTAACGCGATAAAGCCTCATCGCCGTTTCTTTTTACATCATCCAGGATAATCTGAACCTGCTCTCTCAGGCTTGCCTGTTCAATTTGTGGCCGCGCCAGCAACTCCGGCCATTCTTTCCTTTCGGGATATTTTATTATTTGCATTTTATGTAATATTAAAGTTTTAATTCTTATCTGATTCACCCCTAATCCCGAAAGTTTTCGGGACTAAAGGTGACTTTTTGCTCATGTGAAATAGTTTTGGTTTTCATGCTATTAAATGGAGTGTTCTTCTAAATATTCTTATCATTAAAACTTATTGACTCGTCCTAAATTTTGTTTACAGATTTTGTTATTGTTTTTGTATTCATTTTACACCAATATTTATTATGGGTAACGTTGAGCTTGAGTTTTGTTGGGCAAAAACAGAGGGGGTTCGATACCCCTTCTGTTTTTCCTTTTTTACAATGGTTCAACGTATCGCCATCGTTTTGTTGGGCTAGGCCAAAGTTAATTCATTATTTGGCTCCCGCGCCTGTTGCTTGCTTTTATAGTAATTTTTCCATTTTCGTTCTACTTTTAATTCCTGAGAATGAACACTCTCAGGAGTAAACATGCTTACACTGCTATGTGGCCTCATACTGTTGTAAATACTAATTATTCTGGTTAGCTCATAAACAAGTTGTTTGTTCGATTTGATTTTGATGTCGTTGAGCCATTCATCTTTCAAGATACCATTTACACGCTCAGCTACTGCATTTTCCAATGGGTCACCATTCTCTGTCATGCTAATGTTGATGCCATTTTTGTTCAACAGTTTTACATATGCTTCACTGCAATACTGGATTCCCCTGTCCGAATGATGATAAAGGGGGTGAGACGTTTTTGGTAATTGTTTTAAAGCCATTTTTAAAGCCCTTATGCTATGGCTTGCTTCCAAGGTATCGCCCAAAGCCCATCCTACGATTTTGCGGGAATAGGCATCTGTAACCAAGCTTAAATACATAAAACCTTCCGCAGTCTTGATATAGGTGATATCGCTCACCCACAGTTGATGTGGCCTCTCGGGAACAAAATCTTTCACCAGATTGCTGTATTTATGCAGCCAATGTTTGCTGTCGGTTGTAAAAATACGTGTCCGTCGTTGTCTCACCAGCAGATGGTTCTGCCTTAAGAAATCAAAGAAACTGTCCCGCCCTATCATAAGTTCTGGCGGTAGTTGAGGCTGAATCAGCTTAAGCAGTTTACGACCACCCAGGCGTGGCATAAATTTGCGCTCTTTTAATACCATTTGTAATAAAACCTCTTCCTTCACTACATTTCTATACTGGTAGTTTTTCTTTTGATAATAAGCCTGCCTTGTACGGCCAAACAACCCGCAAAATACCTCTGCCTTTATGTGGGGATATTTTGCGCGCAGCTTTTCTATTGTTTGGCTCCAGGCTTTTTTCTAATGTCGACTTTGAGCTCTTTTTCAGCTACTTCGATTAAAGTGCTCAGGGCCTCACCCCGGAGCTTCTCATGGGATAACTCCTTTTCCAAAGCAGCTATCTTCGCTTCCAATTCTAATTGCTTTTTGCTCTTCTCAGAAGGCTTTTGATTGGCTTTGCTCATGATTCTATCTCTTTCGATTTTTGCTTCATCGGGCTGTGAGCTACTATACTTTTTCACCCATTTTCCAATCGTATTTACCCCTTCAATATTGTATTTGGCCATTAATTCTTTTATCCCTTGGCCGGTTGTTAAATACTCCTGGACAACCTTCAGTTTTAATTCGTCCGGATAACGCTTTACTTTTCTTTTCATAGTCCTGATTTTTGTTTACTTCTTCTGTAAACTTATTTCAGGACAAGTCATATTAAACTTAGTAACTTAAACACTTATTGCGCCAAGCGAAGCCCGTAATAGGGGGGATAAGAAGCGTTCTTTGAAACTTATTTTAGAAATCTGTAGGTAATTAATCCTACCCGGTAAAGTTTAGCCAACAGCCGGAACCGCGTGTTGCGTAGTTGACTGAGAAGTCAGCACGA
>JAASSU010000282.1 GCA_021767705.1 Bacteroidota bacterium
AAAGGCCAATTCGGACGGAGGAAGAACGTTTGGACGGTGGCCAAGAACGCCTACGAAAAAGGACAACAGTACGCTTATCGCGACAGAAGAAATAAAAAGCGCGAATTCCGTAAGCTTTGGATTAGCCGTATCAATGCCGGTGCACGCCAGTATGATATGTCTTATTCGCAGTTTATGGGTAAACTCGCCAAAAGCGGTATCCAGCTGAACAGAAAAGTGCTGGCCGACCTTGCGATGAACCATCCCGAGGCCTTTAAAGCAGTAGTAGACGCTGTAAAATAAATCCGGCTTTTCTATAAAATCTACCCCGGTTCATGGTGCGAATCGGGGTTTTTTATTGACCTATTTCCATCTGGATAGATACTTAGCACCGTGAGTTAGCTTTCACCTGATCAATAATTTGTTTATTTTTGATTAGACTTAGAGTTAAAACTGTTTGAGATGAACAAGAAAGTAAACATAGAACAAGAATCGAAAAAGCATAAGAATCAATTATTTAATAAATACCCAATTAAAACCATTGCAATTTTTGGTTCGTATGCACGGGGAGATCAAAACGACCATAGTGACGTAGACCTGTTGGTTGAGGTTGACGGCAAGATTGGTGTTTTGTTTGTTGACTTGGCTGAAGAACTGGAATCGATTCTTAAAATTCCTGTAGATTTAGTGTCAAAGAACGGTATAAAAGACAAGTATTATCAGCAAATAAAAAAGGACTTAATTCATGTCTGATAGAGATCATCTTTTACTTTTGGAAGATATGCTTGAAGCGTCCGTGAAAATTATGAATTACACGGACGGATATGACTTTAATGATTTTTCATCGGATGAAAGAACTATTGATGCAGTTATCAGAAATTTTGAAGTAATTGGCGAGGCGGCCAACCGTTTGGACCCTGAATTTAAATTTCAGAACCCCGAAATCGAATGGTCAAGGATTCGTGGTTTCAGAAACAGAATTGTACATTAGTACTTTGGTGTAGATATCCAGATTCTCTGGGATATCAAGGAATCGGAAATACAAAATTTGATTGACTGGCTGACGACTATCATAGAACAAAACCAAGACCAACAAAATCAGGTTTAGTCCTTTTTCTCCTCATTCAGAATGATTTCTTCAATCTGAGGCACGCTGATTCTTTTACCAATAATGGCTTTGTCTTTATCAAGCAGGTAAATCACTGGTGTGCTGTAAATGTCATATAAATCATGGAAGTTTTTGGTGTAACCCCAATAACCAAATACATTCACCCAATCAAGGTTATGCTCATTTACAAACTCTTTCCACGAGGCAACGGAGGTGTCTGTGCTAACGGCAAAGACCTCCAGGTTGTATTTTTCTGCATTTTCATGATAAAACTTAGCCAGTTTCGGCACCACCTTTTTGCAATGCCCGCATTCGCTGTCCCAAAACACCAAGACCGTGTACTTGGCGTCCACGTTGTGCAGTTGCCTTGGCTTTCGGGTACTGTCCTGCATTACAAGGTTGGGCGCTTTTTTCCCGATAAGGAGATTTTTAAGGATTTCGCCGCGCTCTACAATATTTTTAATCACTTGCTCATTAATGTCTGAGGTGCGGCCTTCCTTAAAATAATTCAGTGCCACGTGAGTAAATACAGCATCAAAACCCATAATTTTCGATTGTTCATATTTTTGGGTGATTTCCCAAAGCAAGTACTTGTAAAGTTCAGTGCTGTCGGGGGCACGCTCGAGCAAAAAGTCTACTGCCACGATAAGCGAATCAGGATGCTGAGGAATCACTTTGTCAAGATACGTGCGCCAGCGCTCATCAAAAAACGGGGTGTGCAAAATACGGTTGTCGCTGAGCGGAATATGATCCCAGTAATGGTTCCGGAAATAAAAATACTTTTTTTTCTTAGAAGCTGAGGTCAGGCTGTCGGGAATTCTGACTTGCGTGGATGCTTTTACAAATACGGCAGCAAAAGTTCCGTGATGCTTATCAGAAAAAGAGTTTTGGTAGGCTTCCACCTCGTTGTTGATCTCCATTATCTGATTGCGGAGCTGCTCTTTCTCTTTTTCGGATTCGGCGCTTTGATAAGCCTTTTGCAGTTCCTGAACAACTTTTTGCTTCTCATTCAGAAATCTCACGTAAGTGTAGAAAATTTCATTCTCCTTACTTCCTTTAAAGGTGATGTTCTCAACTACAGGTTTTTCAGAATCGAACGTGACACTAAATTTCTGGTCGTCATCAATAAGGAGGTCAATGACTTTGTTGTTCGATTGACCGGCAAGAACATACATTCCCTTGTCAAGAAGCGAATCCCCTTCGAAAATAAACGAACCGTTTTCTGATGGTGTGGTGTCCTGGACCAGAATTTTATCGCCATAATATTTTGCCAGATAACAGGTGGTGTCAGAAAAATTCTTGATGTTGAATTTCAGATGATAGCCCTGGGCCGCCGTTCCGGTGGCGAGGATCATCCCGATAAGGAGAAAAAAGCTGTGCTTTAGTAGATGATTGATTTTCATTTATCTGTGAATATATTTTATTTGCTTTTCCCGATTAAATCGGGATGTTGGTTTTACATTATTTTTGCTTGTTATCCTGCAAACAATAATGTCATTATCATTTAAGTCTTTAATTATCAGGGCTGGCCTTTTCTTAAATGTCTTTGTGTTTGTAAACGGGAATTTTAACAACACTATGTCTCCAAAATTCAATTTATTCATAATCAATAATTATCATAAATTGAATCAGAATCGGCATATCCTTTTAAAAAATGATCTTTAGTGGATTGTTGGAAAATCAAGTCGTCATATAAATCTGAATCATCCATTAAAACAATTACTCTTACATTTTTGTCTTGATTTGAATTTAACTCAGACTGTATCTTTGTCGGTATCAGAATCTGGTTGTCTTTTATTTTTGATTTAAATTCTATTGCTTTCATGATTAAAAGTCTTTCTTTATACAAAAATAATCATTTTCATTGTCAATTCTCAATTCTCAATGTGTTGTCTCAGTCGTCCCTTCTTGCTGTCAACTTTTGGATTCACAAAAATAATGTTTTAAAACGAACCTCATTGCAGATTTTGCGTATGACTAAATGAGAAAACGGGTAATGCTAAAAATAGTTTTCCCGAAAAGGGATGCTGTTTTCTGAGTGAAACGGAGGATTGTATCTTTAAAGGTAGGCTCTACAAAATTCTGTGATGTTTGTTAATCAGCAATAAATGACATATTTTTACGTATGATACAGGCGGTTGGCGCTGTTGCCATGTTTTTACGGATAGATTTTTTAGATGATGACAATGATGCGTAGTTTATTTTTTCTTTTTCTGATGATTATTTCTTCGGCTTCGATGGCACAGGATCTGGATGAAGACCTGCTGCTGCAACGTTTCAGAAAAAATAAAACGCTGGACAGCCTGCAGGATTTATCCGGAAAATCAGCGGAGCAGCAGGCATGGATAAACTCCTTACGTCTTGAGATCCTCGAAATTGACAACCGCCTTCTTCGCGACTACATCAACGAAGGAACCATTGACAGCCGCAGGTCGCGTTTGAAAATGCTGATTAACGAAAATAACCGTTTGCAGGATGAACAAGCCCGGCTGGATAAATTTCTCTTGACAATGTATGTTATTAGTAGCGTGCTTGTTTTGGCCGTTATTATTAGCCTTGTTTTCTTTTTCAGGAGTCGCCGGGAGCTGAAAGAGCACCGTGAAGCCTTGCGAACACTCGAAGATACTTACCGTGATAAAGAAGCCCGTTACCAGGATCATGAAAACAGCGAGAACGAGCTGGTGGAAGAGCTGAAAAATGAGGTGGGGAGTTACCGCGAAGAGCTGTCGAAAGCCTCACGCTTTTTGGTGGAGCTGCGCAATGAAAAAATTGCAGTGGAGAATGAGCTGGAGGATATGAAGGAGTCTTATGCCTTGTTGAAGAAAAATCTGGAAAAGGCTCAGAAGAAACTTAGCAAGCTTGAAGATACCGACAACGAAGCGTTTGATAAGCTGACCCGCGAAAAACAGGAAGCCGAGCAGAAGTTTAATGACCTTTATCAGCAGTATGAGCAGGCGGGAAGCAATGCGGAAAGCTATCGCAAAAAGCTGGCTGAGTACGAAGAGCTGGTAAGGAAAGAGAAACAAGAGCGCGAGACGGTGCGCCAGGATTTGCTGAGCTGGATAGAATCGAAAAACGAAGAGATTCAGCAAATCAAGAAGACCAATGTGAGGAAGGAGAAGGAAATTCGTGAAATGCGGGAGGCGCTGTCAGCGCTTTTAAAGGATATCTATGATAAGGACCAAACCTTAAGCCAGCACCTGAATCTGGATGTAAACGATAAAGACAGCG
>JAASSU010000283.1 GCA_021767705.1 Bacteroidota bacterium
AAGGGGTATCGAACCCCCTCTGTTTTTGCCCAACAAAACTCAAGCTCAACGTTACCCATAATAAATATTGGTGTAAAATGAATACAAAAACAATAACAAAATCTGTAAACAAAATTTAGGACGAGTCACTGGCAGTTGGCAATAAAGAAATTTCGGGTTCCGCGTTCCGGGTTTCGTGTTTCGGACTCCGGATTTCGTGTAATTCCCGCCCGACTGAATGGCGTCAGTCGTTCGGGCGGGCGCCAAAATCCGCGTAATCCGCGCTTTTGGAATTTGGAATTTGTGATTTGGAATTTCTATTTCCCATCGCTTAATTTCCTCCTTAGAGATCGTAGTTCTAATTGTTTTTGTATATTTACGTCCATCGATAACTATCAGAATGACCCCGGTTGAACAACAACAAACCGGAAGTGCAGGAGATACATGGAAAGTTCATCGATAACTTTGAAAAGCAGAAATGGAGCAGCAGGGAACAAACTTTTTAAAACCGCTTGCATTAAATTAATGGTCTTTATTATGAATAAAAATCTCGTTATCACAACTACTATCATTTTTTGTTTGAGTATAAAAGTTTTATCTCAAATAAATGAAGAATACATCATTCATGTCAATCTGGAAGATTTGCCTGAAGGCGGAAGATATGAATTGTATAGTTCGGAAAATGAAGTTATTGATAAAATGCCTGCAGAAAGTAAAGGGACCTCTGCCAAATTCACAGGGCGCTTAGAAAAGACAACACCACTTTTTTTATTTGTTGTTGGGAATAAGTCAATATTGAAAGTTATTCGATTATTTATTGGAAATGAAAAAGTCATTATTACCGGAACTATAAACGATTTCAATATAACAGGGTCTGAAACACAAAATGTGCATGAAAAGTGGAGAAAAAAAACAGCCCATGCAACAAAAAAGAGAAAGGAAGCAATGAGCGAGTTGTTTCGAATGAGTCAGCTTTCTGAAATTGACTCTGCTTATTATAAGCTTCAATCGAAGAAAAACAGAAAATATACTCAAATTGAAAATCAAATCACCAAAGCGTTTATACATGAACATCCAAACTCGGAGACGTCTGTTTTTCTTTTATCAGATATTAAGACCGATTTCCCAAGAGATACAATCAGAGCTCTTTACAGTAAAATACCTAAAAGGTATAAAGCGAATAAATATGGAAAGGATATTGAATTATTCACCACCATTAAACCAGTTAAAGCTGGGGATAAAGTCGTGGATTTTAAAGCTTTTGACCTTACAGGAGGAGAAAGACGTTTTGCCACACTTCCTGCCATAAAAAATAAATATGTGCTTTTGATTTTCTCAGGGCCTGGATGCCGGCCTTGTGAAAGGGCAGTGCCGGAGCTCAAGCGAATCTACGACAAAAATCACGACTGGTTAGAATTGGTTACATATAATCAATCCATTTCCAAAGAAAAATTAAACAGCAAGGCTGAAGCCAGCGATATCAGGTGGACTTACCTGGGGGCCGAAGACAGTGACAAAACCACTATGTATAGCTACGGGGCTTATGGCGTACCCAAGTTTATCCTTCTTTCCCCTGATCAGGATGTGGTTTATTCATTCGAAATAGGCTATAAGCAAGGCTCTTTAACCTCTAAAATCGAAGAATATAAGTAGTTGAGTAGAATTATTGCTTATGTATCCCGGTTCATAAGTAAGTATTCGTAAAGTATAATCATCAGTATGCGGTTGGCACAATGACCAATTGATTAAAATTGCCAACTGTATACTGCCAACTGCCATTTTTGATTATAATATAGGCACTTAAGCACCTAAAACACCTAAACACATTCCACAAACCTACAAACTTACAAACATACCAACTTATAAACGTATCACTATAGCTCCAGCTTCATCTGGATGGCTTTAATATCTTTTTTCATTTCGTTTACCGTATGCAGGAGCTGCTCTTTTTCCTCGTTGGGCTCCGGCATGTTGGTGCTGATAAAGTTAACGAACTTCCACACTTCCTTAATGTCATTTGCTGTGATCTCATACGGATCGTAGAGCGGGTTGAGTGAGTGCAGCTTGAGGGTTTGCTTTTGCTGCAGCAGATTCTCCACCACCTTAAACACAATGCCGTCTTCGATGGTCAGGATAATGTAGGCCTGCCTGCTTTTGATGGCCGACCAGTCCTGCACAAACTCCCCGGTAACGTAGGCACCGTCGGGGATGGGCAGCATCGAGTCGCCGCTGATCTGGAAGGTGCGGTATTTCTTCTGCTTCGACAGGAACGGCAACTGGAAAGTCGGCAGAATCTTAATATACTCCGGATCGGCAAAGCCGCTTTTGTATCCGGCCTTGGCTTTCTCGTTCACCAGCTCGATGTTTTCTTCGTTGTCCTGGTTGACCGTGGTGGCCAGCACCCGCAGCTTGCTGCCCTTAAGATACACGTCGTAGCCCCGTTCCACCTGCGACAGCTCCCGCTCGGTGAGCTCCGACAAGTCCACTTTCACCAGCGTGTCGATGGCGATGTTGTAGTACTTCGAAAAAGCGATCAGGGCCTCAATGCCCGGATGCGCCACATTGTTTTCATAGCCGCTCAAGGTAGAGCGCTTCATCTCCAGCGCATGCGCCACATCGTCCTGCGTGCGCTTCCGCCGCTTCCGCAGCAGCTTGATGTTCTTGCTAAAAGTTTGTGTCCTCATGTTTTGACGTTTGTAAGTTTGTAAGTTTAATAAGTTTGTACGTTTCTACGTTTGTAAGTTTAATAAGTTTTTAAGTTGGCAAAGAGCAGTTGGCAGTTGGCAATCAAATCGATTACGCGGATTGTGATGGCCGTGGTTGTGTGTATTGACAAACCTTTTCCAGATAAGGCTTTTTTCACCAAAATTCACAAGAATCCCCAGCTCAATATTAGTAGACCTCAAATAGTTAATAACCTGCTGTTCCATGTTTTTGGAGATTAAACCGGCAGCTTTGATTTCCAGGATGATCTGATCAAAACAAACAAAATCAGCCACAAAATATTTATTCAGCTTTTTACCGTCATAATAGATATTTAACTGCTTCTGCCTTTGAAACGGGACGCCTTTTGCTTTAAGTTCCTTTTCAAGCGCTTCCTGGTAAACAGATTCCAGAAATCCGCTACCCAGCTTGCGATGAACATTCATACAAGCTCCTATCATTTGGTAGGACTCCTCCCTGAGAATTAATTTATCTTCCATAACCATCATTTTTCCGCGTAATCAGCCAAAATCCGCGTAATATGAGATTTGTTATCTCTTACTACCTCAAAATTTCCACTGAATTTGTTTTTTCTACCAATCCTGACTATATTGTAAACAAAAAATAGATTAAAATCTAATCAAAATTACAATGAATGATCGAAATATGCAAGAGGAGGTGGAAAAATTTCGGGTTTCGGATTCCGGATTTCGAATGGAGACTCTGCTTCGGCAAATGAGGGTTTCCACTCCCTTCTCCTTGAGGAGATTCCGATAGCTATCGGAAGGGATGAGGTGAAGAACGGCAGAAAATTATCGAAACGCCAACTGCCAACTTAAACACCTAAGCACCCGCACACTTAAACACTTATTAAACTTAGAAACTTACAAACTTAGAAACTTACAAACGTAGAAACGTACAAACGCAGAAACATGAAAAAAGACAACCGTACAATCGTACATATGGACCTCGACTCGTTTTTCGTGTCGGTGGAGCGGCTGCGTAATGATAAGCTGAAAGGCAGGCCGGTGATTATCGGTGGCTTGTCGGGCCGCGGCGTGGTGGCTAGTTGCAGCTACGAAGCCCGCAAATACGGGGTGCATTCGGCCATGCCCATGCGGATGGCCCTGGCGATGTGCAACGATGCGGTGGTGATCCGGGGCGACATGGAGATGTACAGCCGCTACTCGCGGCTGGTGACGGACATCATCCACGAGCAGGCGCCGCTCTACGAAAAGGCTTCCATTGATGAGCACTATATCGACATCACCGGGATGGACCGCTTCTTCGGGAGCCTGAAGTGGACGCAGGAGCTGCGCCAGCGCATTATCCGCGAAAGCGGGCTGCCCATCACGTTTGGGATGTCAGTAAACAAAACGGTATCAAAAATTGCGGCGGGCGAAGCCAAGCCCAATGGCGAGAAGGAGGTGGCGCCAACCATCGTGCAGCCTTTCCTGAACCCGCTGTCGATAAAGAAAATCCCGATGATTGGCGATAAAACCTACCACTCGTTGCGCTCGATGGGCGTGTCGAAGATTTACACGCTGAGCCGCATCCCGCCCGAGATGATGCAGCAGGTGATGGGAAAAAACGGGCTGGTTATCTGGAAGCGGGCCAACGGCATCGATAATACG
>JAASSU010000284.1 GCA_021767705.1 Bacteroidota bacterium
AAAGATCTCGATAATGCGAATATCTGGGAGGAACCCATCGTGACAGCCATCGAACCGTTTAAGAATTTCTTCAAAGCCGAGGATTATCACCAGGAATACTACGACAACAATAAAAATGAAGGGTATTGCCAGTTTGTGATTACCCCGAAAATTGAGAAGTTCAAGAAGGTGTTCTCTGATAAACTTAAAAAGTAATCCAAAGCAAAATATGAGTTGATAAAGCACGGATAACATTAGCTTATTCGTGCTTTGTGTTTTAGCCTGCACAAAGAAAATCAATCATAATTCTTACCTTTATCGTCTTTATCAGTCGCAATTGTATTGAATTAATACATCACCGGATTCTGTTTTGAACCATAAAAGACATATCATTTCCTTTTCGGATATCAGCATCTTCTACGCTAAAGGAAGTTTCGACAACTGGTGTGTTTATATCCGTAAAGCAGACAAACGCTATGCCCCAAAAGACACCGAATATTTTAACCGCCTGCAGCAACTGGCAAAAAAGCATACGGCCCAAAAAATCAATGAAGACTTTGTCAGGATATATCAACAAACCACCTCCAAAGTCAATGCAGAGACCCTAAACCTTATCAAAAACTTGTCAGAAGGTTACGCTGATGATGCCACAGAAGTCAGGCTATGGTTTACGGTGATGTATGCCGGCATGGTAGCTGAAGAAAACAAAGCCAACAAGATTTTAGGAAAGCGTATTAAAAGACTGGGTGTTTACCAGGTGTTGATTCTTGGGCGAAGTCCTGAGCACGCGGCCAACTATGGGCGGGGTAAAAAATGGAAATACTTAGCTGAGATAATGCAAGAGTACGGATTCTGATTAAAAATTAGAAATCAATAATTCGAAAAGCTGTCCGCGCCTTTGGGCATTCGAATTGATACTGCGGCGGGCTTTCACCCTGGTAATATTGTAATCCTTATAAAGCTCATCAAAAAATTGATCATCACTGACCACATTCTTCGGATCGGAATTACTCAGCAACCAGTGGTGGCTCATCCCGTCAAGGGTATCACAAAGCTTTTTGAGTCGTATCTGCTCTTCATCACCAAATCCCCCTTTAGCATAGGCATTAAAACCACTGCTCTTGCTAATGGGCCGGTAGGGCGGATCGAAATACCACAAAACCTGCTCATCATGATTCACCATGCTCAAAACGTTTTCAAAATCCGTGTTCAGGATTTCCACATCCTGCAAAAGCCTGCTAACATGCAATAAGTTTTCCTCATCATAAATCGACGGGTTTTTATACTTACCATGGGGCACATTAAACTGGTTATTGCTGTTTACGCGATAGAGGCCATTAAAACAGGTTTTGTTCAGAAACACCAGGAATGCGGCCTGCCAACGGTTTTCCGATTCTCTTTTGTTAAACAAGCTCCTCACATATTCAAAATAAGCCCTCTTAGCTTCCGCTGACTCTGCCTGCTGATATTCTGTTTTCAGCTCCTGCAGCGCTTCAATCAGTCCCTCCGGGTTGTCGCGCAGCGCACGATAAGTAAGCACAAGGTCGGCATTAAGCTCATTGATAACCACATTTGCAAGCTTATGTTGGTAATGCTGAAGGATATGGAAAAGAACAGCGCCGCTTCCCACAAAAGGCTCCACATAGGTTAGCTTGTTGCTTTTCGCTAATAAAGGCCGCATTCGCTCCACAATAGGTTCGAGCAGTTGGCCTTTACCCCCGGCCCATTTTAAAAATGGTTTTGCCAACCTGTCAGTAGTTTCCGGATTCATGAATAATTTTGATTGTTTTGCAAATGAATTACCTGACTGAGCTTTGTGAAAACGGTTCCGAACCATTGCCCGAACCTTGGCACTGATGCAAAAGTAGTAAAACTTCCGGTTGCATTGCCTAAGGTACGAAAATCACTTTTGCTGCACCAACCGTAAAAAAAACCGGAGCATCTGATCGACCTCCGGTTGAAAATAAGCTTTAGGTATTTAGACCGCTGCCTCAACAATACGCTTGCGTACCGTTTGATTAAGCGACTTGTAATCGTGATTTTGCGGATAAACCGGCTTCATAAAATGTATCTCCACTTTTGTGAATGGCTTGGGAAACCTCGAGCCTTTAGGCAATGCATTGTATGCCCCGTTGATGGCTACAGGCACCACAGGAACTTTCAACTCACGGCTCAAAATAGCAAACATGTCCTTAAAGGGCCCTACCGTGCCGGTTTCTGTCCGGGTACCCTCAGGGAAAATAATGATGTTCTTGTTTTGCTTCAATGCCGCAGCAAGCTTCTGAATAGAGGACTTCAACTCATTATCCACATCCACAATCACAATATTGTTGTTCTTGGCAATGTATTGCAGAAACTTATTGTTCAGGTGCTTTTTCTTGGCATAAAACACCGTATTCTTATAAATCTTTCGCTTCAGCAACGAAGCCACAAAGAAGCCATCGAAAAAGCTTTGGTGGTTGGGTGCAATAATGCAAGCCTCCTTTGGCAGGTTTTGAATACCCGAATAACGCAATCGGAAATAAATCTTAAAGAAATACTTCGACATCTTTAATACCATCTGTCCGAAGAACGAACTACGCGGCAGGGAAACCGGGCGGTGCTCTTTCAATATCTCGCTCCAGTTGATGGTTTCGATATTAAACTTGCTTTTCTTTTCCTTGATGTATTCGGCCAGCTTAGCTACCGATGGGAAATTCATAAAATTCTCGGTATTCACCTTGACCCCAAACGAGTTTTCGAGGAATGTTTGCAGGCTGACTTTATCAAGGGAATCCATTCCCACATCAAACTCCAGGTGGTCTTCAGGAGAGACTTCAATAGATTTCTGATTTTCGATGAAGGAACGGATAGCCTTCAATTCTTCAAATTCTGCAGCAGCAGCGGCTTTCTTTCCTTTTTCCGTGGCAGGAGCATTAAGCAGATCATTAAGCTTAAAACGCCTGAGCTTGCCCAATCGCGTTCTTGGCAATTCTTGATGAACGATGGTAAATTTTCCGATGCGCTTATAGCTGGCAACAGAGTTGTTGTATTTTATCTTCAACTGTTTCCTGAAAAATTCGCCGATCAGGTCTTCTGTTTTATCCTTAAAGAATGCTTCATTCGGGCGCATCAAAGCATGCAGACGGTCGTTGTGCTGCAACACAGCTACTTCTTCCAGGCCATCCACTTGTTCTTCAATATCTGCTTCGAGATAACTTGGGTTGATATTTTTACCACTTGAGAGGACAATAATTTCCTTTTTCCTTCCGGTGATATGGATATACTTGTTCTTGTCAACATAGCCAAGGTCGCCGGTGTATAACCAGCCATCCCTCAGCACTTCAGCGGTTTCTTCCGGACGGTTATAATAACCTTTCATCACGTTGTCGCCACGTGCAGTAATCTCGCCATCCACAATTTCCACATCCACGCCGGGCATAAGCTGCCCGGCAGCACCAATTTTCCACTTACCCGGACGCGTGAACGAAATCATCGGCGATGACTCAGTCATGCCATAGCCTTCAAGCATTTCAAAGCCTAAGGTCTTGTAATCTTTGGCCACCTCCGGATCGAGTGGGGCCCCTCCACAAACCATGTATTTCACATGACCACCAAACTTTTTGTGTATCGTACCAAAAACTGTTTTAGAAAACTTACGTGATTTGAGGCGTTTGGCAAGTTTAAAGAGGCGGTAAGCGACCTTGTTTTGCTTGACCTTATCCATCACACCCTTACGGATCATACTATATAATCGCGGAACCCCGATGATGATGGTCACCTTATGCTTTTGCAGTGTGCCAATGATGTGCTCGTTGGTCATCGCCGGTGCCATTACCGAGGTAGCTCCGGCATACATGACAACAATTAACGTACCGAGCAAAGGAAAAATATGATGTAAGGGCAGCAAAATCATGACCCTTTCACCCGTCTGATAAATGGGGATATCATGAGAAACAGAACGCATATTTGCATAAAGATTCTTGTAAGAAAGCATCACTCCTTTCGGACTGCCGGTAGTACCTGAAGTGTAGATAATTACAGCAGTACGCTCTTTATCTCCCGGAATAATATCTTCGGTTTTCCCTTGATTCTTAATATGTCCGAGGTCATCAAGCAGGATGGTCACAGGCTCATATTGCATCTCTTTAAGAGCTTCTTCAACAATTGGAGCCTTCTCTTCAGAATAAAAAATCACCTCAGGACGACTATCGTTAGCAATGTAAGATATCTCAGATGCTGTCGACATCGGATCGGCAGGCACCACGGTGGCCTGCTGCTTCCACGAAGCATAAAAAGCAAAAACCCATTCCGGCCGGTTTTCAGCAAAAATCAACACCT
>JAASSU010000056.1 GCA_021767705.1 Bacteroidota bacterium
GATTGATCAGGTGATTATTTATCACCAGGATCTTCCTGAAAGTGGTTCTACTACTCTTAAAATATGGGATCGTGGTGAATACATCACTCCGGGTCCGGGTGAATTGATTACAGAGCAGTCGTATACTCCTGCCGGTGCAGGCTCACAGACTCCAATCAGCGTTACTGAAGATATCTATATTGATGGTAAAGATATCTGGGTAGGTTACGAATGTAACGACCTTGGTGAAGAAAACTTCCCACTTGGAACAGATAACGGACCAACTGTTGATGGAGTTAACTTTACTTCTACCGGTCCGGGATGGTCACAGTATGACCCTGAGTTCGGTAACCTGGGGATTATTGTGGAACTGGTTGGCGACGGAATGCCAAGCTGGATGAGCATGACTCCTGCATCAGGATCTATCGAAGCTGGTGGTTCAGAAGAAATCCTTGTTGATTTCTCTACTTCCGGACTCGAAAATGGTGTTTATGAAGCAGAAATTCATATCGCAGCAAACGATCCTGCAAATCAGTACACTGCTATTCCTGTTACACTCGATATTTCTACGGCTATCATCGATGGTACGGAAGAAAAAGTAGGTGTAATGACTTATCCTAATCCTGCTGTTGACAATCTGAACGTAAAGTCTAATGAAGTAATTGAGACTGTAAAGGTTATCAACCAGGTAGGCCAGGTTGTTTATGAAGGCACACCAAACACTGAATCTTTCAGCATCAACACATCCAAACTTGAAAAAGGAATGTATATGGTGCAGGTTCAAACTGTAAACAGTGAAACAATTACTCATAAAGTAGTTGTTAAATAATAATTAAGATCTTCCATCTTAACCGGCGGCAGATTCCTGTCGCCGGTTTTTTTTGTATCTTTCTGAAATGATTTCAGTAAAGAACCTTACCAAAAGCTTTGGCTCACTAAGGGCTGTTGACAACGTCAGCTTCAGCATTGACAAGGGAGAGTTTTACAGCTTGCTGGGGCCCAACGGAGCCGGAAAAACCACCACTATCCAGATGCTTTCAGGACTGATGCAACCGGCATCGGGAGCAATATCAGTAAACGGAAAATCCCCAAAGGATTCACAAGACTTTAAGAAATCCATTGGGGTGGTTCCACAGGAACTCTCTTTATATGGTGACCTTACAGTAAAAGATAACCTCCGTTTTTGGGGAGACTTGTACAAGGTTGAACCATCCGTACTTACAAAGAGAGTGGAGGAAACCATTGCGTTTATTGAACTCAGCGACAGAAAAAACGACCGGGTGAAAAAGCTGTCAGGAGGGATGAAGCGGAGGGTTAACATTGCCTCTGCCCTGCTGCACCAGCCGCCCGTCCTCTTTATGGACGAGCCTACGGTGGGCATCGATCCGCAAAGCCGTAACATGATGTATGAGATGTTTGAAAAACTCAGGGATCAGGGCACTACTATCCTCTACACCTCTCACTACATGGAAGAGGTTGAGCGCCTCAGCTCCAGAATAGGCATCATTGACCAGGGAAAAATCATTACCGAAGGAACACTCGACGAGATTCGCGATAAGCACATGAACGCCCGCCAGGTGGTGGTTGAAGCCGATACTTCGAAGCTCTCAGAAAATGATTTCCTCAGCACAGGATTTGCTGTTTCCATTGAAAATGGCACCATCAAAACCGACACGAAAAACACAAGCAAAGCCATCTCTGAAATCACTAAATTTTTAGACGGTAAGAATATTGATGTGAAAAATATTGATATCCGAAAAGCCAATCTTGAATCTATATTTCTGAAACTAACCGGAAAGGCACTAAGAGAATAAGTTATGTGGAAAATAATTATTAAAGATTTAAAGCTTTTTTTGGTGGATAAGAAAGCCCTTGTGCTTTCGCTGATACTGCCTGTTGCATTGATTTCATTGTTTGTTGTGGCCAATGGCGCCCTCGAATCAGGCGATAAGCAAAGTGCTCCAAAACGTATTTTGCTAAGCGACGAGGACAGCACGGCCACCAGTCGCAGCATTGTTAAAGACCTCGACTCCATTCCGGGAATCATCTGGGAAGAAGTGCCTCTTGAGAAGGCACGCGATCATGTGTTGAAAGGCGACCGCATCGCTGTTTTGGTTTTCTATGAAGGGTTTGAGGATTCAGTATCGCAAGGAAAAGCATATCCTATGGAGTTGCTTTACGACAAATCGAGGGAGTCAGAAGTGGGCCTGCTTCAGCAAGCCCTTGTCGGCAACCTCATGGGCACCGTGGGAAAGCAAGGGATGGAACGGAAGGTCAAATCGCAGGTGATGGAGAAATACCAGCACCTCAACCCGGAGATTCTTTCGGGTATTGAAAAAGACATTTCGTCCGGGTTTTCTGATTCTGAAGACATCGCTGGTGGTGAACTGAAAATCACTGGCATAAAAGTGGAAGAGCAGATCAACTGGCGGCTCATTCACTCTGTGGCCGGCACCATTATTATGATGTTGCTGTTTACGATGATGGGAACCGGAGGGTCGATACTTGAAGAAATGGAAGAAGGCACACTCAAACGGCTCTTCCTCGCCCCTGTTCATCCAAGCTCGATTTTCTTCGCCAAATTTGTTATGGTTTTTATTGTTGGATTCATCCAGCTCATCATCCTCCTGATGTTTTCCTGGCTGGCATTCGGACTGGATCTGTTTGTCAATGTGATTCCGCTGCTTTTCGCGATGTTTGTATCAGCCTTTGCATGCAGCAGCTTCGGGGTGTTTTTGGCGTCCGTAAGTCGTTCAAGAAAGCAACTCGAAAGCTTTGGGATGGTCATCATCCTGGTGATGTCGGCCATCGGCGGGAGCATGATACCCACCTTTGTAATGCCCGAAATCATGAAGAAGATGGCCGTCGTTTCCATAAACTACTGGTCTATCCAAAGTTTCTACGATGTGTTCGGCCGGCTATTGCCGCTTAAAGAACTGCTGCCCGAAATTGCTGTGCTCATGGGCATTGGAACCGGGATGCTTATCATCTCTTACCAGATCTTTAGGAAAAACATTGTGGGAATATTCTCATAAACCGAACGTTTAACATCTATTAAATAATTTAAATCAAAAATCATTATTAACTTTGTGCAAAGTGTGTGAACCAGCAATCATTAACTGTTGTTGGATGTAAAAGGAGGAAGTTATGAGATTATATGTCATTATTTTATCTATGTTTTTTTTGCCTGCCATTGTTTCGGGTCAGGTTGGTAACGATTTGGGCAACCCTTCATTCGGAAACCTCAAAACTGATTTTGATGTATCACTCGGGTCTTCGATGATGGCCACAGGTGGCGGAGGAAGCATGTTTATGAATTATGCTTTTCCCAAATTGCGCATGCAGCCAAGCCAATACCTGAAGATTGAAGCGGGTGTTTTGATGATGAATACCTCTATGAATAATGTGCAGCCTTTCGGTTTAAGTGCACAACCCGGACAAACTTCCTTAAATTCAAACTATACTGATTCTTATGCTTATGCCAGTGGCGAATACCAGGTCAATGAGAACCTGATTATTAAAGGAAGTGCATACAAAAAGTTTAACATGAACAGTCAGATGCAAAGCGTCCACCCACAGGCCTTCAACTTCGATGCCTATGGCGCTCAGATGGGTTTTCGTTATAAGTTGTCGGAAAACACCAGCATCGGAGGTTCAGTTTCATTCCGGAAAGGATACGACCCACTAAACCCCGGATACAATGGGTACTATAACAGCTACTCACCGTTCAACCAGTATTCACCGTTTTCTCCTTCTCCCTTCTAGATCAACATTTGCGTGGTTTTGTTGTTAATGAAAATAAAAAATGTTAGCAATATTATCTCCCGCAAAAAAGTTGGATTACAAAAGTGAGCCACCGGTAAAAGATTACACAACACCGGATTTTACAGATACTTCAGTGAGGCTGATTGAAGAGCTCCAAAAGCTTTCGCAGAAGGAAGTTGGTGAGCTCATGAACCTGAGTGATAACCTCGCATCCCTTAATAAAGATCGTTTTATGAACTGGAATATTCCGGAGCGAATTGATGAAAGCACCAAGCAAGCGGCTTTTGCTTTCAAGGGTGATGTATACCAGGGATGGGAGCCCGAAGGGAGCAGTGAAAAATCTGTTGAGTTTGCCCAAAACCACGTGCGCATTTTATCAGGATTGTATGGCGTGTTGCGGCCCCTGGATTTAATGAAGCCCTATCGGCTCGAAATGGGAACCAAGTTCGGGATTGACGGAGCCGATAACCTTTACGAGGTATGGAGTGAGAAAATTACCGAAGCACTTAACCAGCAGCTTGCGAGTCTCGACAGCCAGTACCTGGTTAACCTGGCCTCTAATGAGTATTCAAAAGCCGTGGACAAGAAAAAGCTGAATGCCACCGTGATCACCCCTGAGTTTAAAGACAACAAAAATGGAAAATACAGGGTGATTAGCTTTTTTGCTAAGAAGGCACGTGGAATGATGATCCGGTTTATCTGTGACAATCAGATTACCGACCCCGAGCAGCTAAAGCTTTTCGAATCGGATGGCTACTTTTATAACGATGAGCTTTCTAAACCCAATAATCCGGTCTTTACAAGAGGTTAATCGCTAAGATTTATCTGAAATTATGCCGTATTTTAGCTGAAAATGCGGCATTTTTTGTGGTTTTCTTCTACTTTCATGTCCAGCTCATGATATCCACCAAGAGTTTCTTTGTTATAAAACCGTCCCAAATACGGACACATTTTCCCTGAATAAAAGCAGCGGCAATCATCCTGAAAAATCTATTTCTCTGATAGTGTATCGTTTAAGGTCTTGGCACATTTTTGAAAGTACCTTAAGCAAATAAAAACCATACACAGAATGAATAAGGTAAATATTTTAGTGGTAGACGACATCAAAATCAATTACATGGTGCTCAAAAGTATGCTTAAAAGCACAACAGCTAACGTGCTGTGGGCTTGCGACCATGAAGAAGCGGTAGAAATTTGCAACCGGTATCAGGTTCATTTGGTATTAATGGATTTTCAGCTTCCGGGGATGAACGGCTATGAGCTGAGCAAATTACTCAAAAGCAGTCACCACGAACTACCTGTGGTTTTCCAGACCGCCAACGCTGATGCCATCCACACATTGTTTGGCAGAACAAACAACGAAGAGCAACTTGATGTGCTCGAAAAGCCCATCAAAAGAGATGTGCTGTTAAACAAAGTAAACACATACATTAGTTAACGCTCAAAGGTAGCACCGTTGTATCCAAACATGTGCCGCTGGGCGTTGGCAAACTCTATGTAAATCCTGCTTTTCGGAATGCCGGTGGTTTTCTCAACGAAATCGCAGACAGCGGCAGAAAATTCCCTGGTCTTATCCTCAGGTAAACTGATGCTCTTGAGCTCAACGTAAGCCATTGGCTCCATGCTTCCTGCAAACATCATGTTATGGTTTTCCTCTACATGCACCATAATGAATTTTTCAGGCTTCGAGAGGGTTTCAGAAATAAAAGTCGTTGCATCCTTCATCCAATCTTTCTGATTATCAATTCTTTTATTTGATTGCAGTTTAAATACAGGCATAATTACTTTTTTATGATTTTAAAAGATGATGTTTCACTACTTGATTCCAACTTAACAAGGTAGATTCCGTTTTCCAGTTTACGCAGATCTAACGTTTTGTTTCCTTTTATTGTTTGTTGCGATACAATGTTGCCGTTAAAGTCATAAACGGAACAGTGATAATACACATCAGGTTTCTTAGCTTCTATAACCAAATAATCCTTCACGGGATTTGGATAGAGTCTGGCTGAGGCTATCTCGCGGTTAGCATCGATACCCACCGTATTGATCAGCTTTGCCACACCCGCACCCGGATTAGAGTCATCACCTGACGAAATGGTAAACGTACCCACTTGCATGGTGCCTTCAAACCAAAAAGAGACCAGTATTGCCCCTTCACTGTCCAGGCCAATCCCATAGCTTTTCTCAGAATTAGGTCCTCCCAGGGTAACAACCTCCATTACCTGCCATTCAGGGTTTAGCTTAAGCAAAACCACATCATCCTCACGGGCAATGTGTTCATTTCCTCCTACTGTTAATGTATCCGTAAAAGCACCAATGTAATAAGCATTATTCTCATTATCGAAAACCACTTTTCTGATTTTATCCCTTCCCGTTCCGGAAATGGTTTTAGCATCCTGCCACACGCCATCACCATTCGTCCGCGCCAGCAGAATATCTTCTGTGTTGGTTACATTAGGCACTTCAATATCCCCAAGCACAATATTAGCGCTTGTATATCCTGCCACAGCAACGCCACCCATATGATCTGCCGCCAACCCGTATATTCCGCATTCAGCGCCGGCAGTCAGAAAATCAATATTCCCCAGATGATCATACTTTGAAACGTAAAACCCTGATGTCGATAGCACTTCATCATCAAACAAAGAACCTTGCCCGGCAACCCCACAAAAGCAAGGATTACCATCGTCATCCAGCTCTACAGAGTATCCATAATCGACCTCTTCTGAACCCATATTCTTACCCCAGTTGACTTCACCATCCGGGGAAAGACTCACCAGGAGTATATCGCTGCTTCCGTAGCCGTTTAGAGCGAGGCTTTCGCTTAGCGTTATTTTTCCCTGGAACCATCCGGTAAAATACGAAGTTCCATCACCATTTACAGCCACCCCGTGAGCAATTTCTGATCCTGCTGAAACCGGAGAGTAAAACCATTGTGGCTCACCGGAACTGTTGAGTTTAATCACAAAAGCATCCCATCCAGCGGCTATATATTGCTGACCAAGGATGTTGATAGTATCATCAAAATAGCCTGAAAAAATCACGTTCCCCTCATCATCACTCTCCACGGCCAAAGCTACTTCATCGCCAGCGCCACCAAGCTGATAAACCCATTGAAGGCTTCCCTCACTACTCAGCTTTGCAATAAAAGTGTCGGATAAGCCTTCAGAGCTGAGGTAGTAATCCTCTACAGCCAATGAATCAGTGAATTGACCACAAATGAGTGTATTATCATTTTTGTCTATATGCAAATCCCAGATTCGTTCCATTCCGCGCCCATTAAACGGAGTAACCCACTGCCAGCTATACTGCGAAAAGGCTTGTGCAGAACAGAGCATCATCATGGCAGAGAAAAGAAAGAGTTTCTTCATTTTATTCAGTTTTGTGATTGTGATCCTTTAAATTAGTTTTGTGGTGCAAATTATAAAAATTTGCATTTTATACACTTATATATGATTAATATCAGAGAAAAAAGTATTGTTTTCTGGGACTGGAACGGGACAATCCTCAATGATTCCGGGATTTGTATTTCCGCAATGAATAAACTTCTCAGCGATTATAATTACCCGGAAATCAGTCGCGAAACCTATGAAAGGTATTTTAACTTCCCGGTTTCGAAATATTATGAAAATATTGGCTGGAATTTTAACGTGCATCCCTTCGAAAAGGTAGGTCTTGAATTTATGGATCATTACCGTAAAGATATCTCAGGAGCTGGTTTACAAGGATCTGTAAGGGAAACTTTTGAACTACTTGATAAATCAGGAAAAGATATCATCAAATCATACCCGGAGTTGAACAGGCATCTGTAAAAACTATTGCCTCGCCCATGCCGGAAGTTCTGTCAGAGACGTTCTGCTAAGAATATCCCCGAAGTAATAGACCATCAACGCCACCAACAACACCCCTATCAGGTTTAGGATAAATCCATTACGCGCCATCGTTTTGATGGTAATTTTCCCTGATCCGAAAATAATAGCGTTGGGAGGTGTAGCTACAGGAAGCATAAACGCCATGGAAGCGGCCAGGGTTGCCGGCAGCATGAACAACAGCGGATGCACTTGCATGGATACCGCCATTGATGCCATGATGGGAAGAATAATCTGAGCAGTGGCTGTATTGGAAGTCAATTCGGTAAGAAATGAGAGTGCTAAGGCAATAAATATGATGACCACCAAAGGATGTATCCCTCTTAAAAAAACCATCTGCCCGCCAAGCCACCCTGAAAACCCGGAATCTGCCAGCCCTTGCGCCAATGCAAACCCGCCACCAAAAAGGATGACAATGCGCCAGGGTAAATTTCTTGCAGTAGGCCAGTCAAGAATATACTCCTTGTTGTCTGATTTTGAAGGAATCATAAAAAGCAGCACACTAACCGCCATGGCCACCGTTCCATCGTTCAGATATTCCGGGTTTGTAAAAAGCCCCGACCACCCGGGAACCACCAGAATCCTTGCATCAATGTCCTTTCTGAAAACCCACAAAGCCGCCATGGAAATAAAAGCTGCTAAAACAATGCCTTCCTCGCGGCGCATCCCGCCAAGGCGCTTGGCTGCCCGCCGGATATTGTCCCGGGCGCCACTGGTATCTGACTTCCATGGCACAAAAAAGATGCGCAGGTAAGTAAACACCACGGCAAACATCAGCGCTGCCAAAGGTACGCCCACCGCCATCCAGTCGGCAAAAGATATGGCCGGGGCACCGGGAAACATAATGCTGTAAATCCTTCCGAAGGCCAGGTTCGGCGGAGTGCCCACCAGCGTGGCCATCCCTCCCACCGAAGCGCTGTAGGCTACTCCCAGGAGTAATCCGGTGGCATACCTGCTGATGGATTTTTCGTCGAGCTGCACTTCAACAGCCTTGATTACCGACATCACGATAGGCAGCATCATCATGGCGGTTGCGGTATTGGAAATCCACATCGAAAGGAAAGCAGTGGCAAACATAAACCCGAACAGAATCTTTGCCGGACTGACTCCCACGGCAAGAAGGATTTTTAGTGCAATCCGTTTGTGTAGATTCCACTTCTCCATGGCCAGGGCCATCAAAAATCCTCCAATAAAAAGAAAAATCACATGATTAAAATAAGCTGAGGAAATTGCTTTCCCATCGGCCACACCCAGCACCGGGAAAAGCACTACAGGAATCAGGGCCGTAACGGCAATAGGCACCGCCTCGGTAATCCACCAAACGGCCATCAGAGCTGCTACTGCAAAAGCAGAGGTCACTTCAGGCTTTTCCGGATCAAGGTCGAAGAAAACCAGGATGATCAAAAACAACAGAATACCTGATAGCTGCGCCCATTTTTTCATATAAAATTTATTTTCAAAAATTGATTCCAAATCTACTTTTCAGGTGTACTGATCTTCCTGATATAGCGGCTAATATCTTCAGGTGGCATCAGTGCCCTGGCGGCATTCATGTCCTTGGCTGCCTTCGGCATCCCGTAAATCATGCTGCTGGCTTCGTCTTGCGCTATGGTAAAGGCCCCTTTCTCTTTAAGCTGCAAAAGGCCATGAGCACCGTCCCGCCCCATGCCCGTCAGCAGAATGGCCACAATTTTTTCCGGGTTTTTGCTTAGCGCGGAAAAGAAAAGCTTGTCGACGGAAGGGCGGACAAAATTTAATGGCGGCCCTTGCGAGATTTTAATGAAAGCCTCATCATCACTGTACTTTAATTCCATGTGTTTGTTGCCCTGCGCAATCAGCACCTGGTTAGCCCTGACGCGGTCACCATTTTCAGCTTCTTTTACATAAAACGGAAGCAGCTCGTTTAACCTGCGGGCAAACAGAAACGACATTTGCTCAGGTATGTGCTGTACAATTAACACCGGTGGTATTTGGGCAGGTAACCCTGACAGAATTTTAGTGATAGTTTGTGTGCCGCCCGAGGAGGCTCCCATCAATACGATTTTTTGCTGCGAAGAAAACCCTTCCGGCTGGCTCCCTTTCTGTGCGGCCTGTCTTCCTGCAAAAGAGAGCCGGCTTACTTTACCATTGGCAGCACTCCACATCTTCTCCACAAGCATCTTTTTTCCATCCGTATCTGTTGGTGTGATATCCTTCTTTGAGATGACGTCAACAGCACCCGCGTGGAGCGCATCCATGGCCGCATTGATTTGCTTGAGGCTTTGGTTGGTGATAATAATCACCGGAATGGGATGCTGACGCATGATCTTTTTCAGGAACTTAACTCCGCTCATGCGTGGCATTTCGATATCGAGAGAAATTACATCAGGAACCTCATCAGCAATAATTTTAACTGCCTCATAAGGATCAGCAGCCTGACCAATGACCTTAAAGCGGTGGTCAGAACTAAAAATAGCCGCAAGGTATTCGCGGATGTACCTCGAATCATCTACGATTAATATTTTTTTTGGCTTTAAATTCATCGTTCAACATTTTTGGCTTCAGGAACAGGCATCGTCTTCATCTTTACCTTATCAATCATTCGTTGGTGTACTTTTCCATCGGCCACATCAAAGATAATCTTTCGGCCCAATTCTCCTCCGGTGCTTTTGGCAACGACCTTAATCTTCATTTCATCCAGCGTGCTGAATGCCAGCTCTGTATTGCGCTGCCCAATATGCGTGCCTCCCGTATTAAATTCCAGCACATTGGCTCCGCCGAAAACTTTAGCAACGATTTTGTTTCGCAGTGCCCCCTGATCAAGAAGAGAAGAAAGCAGCTTTTGCATGGCTATATTGCCGTATTTTGGTGAGGCCAGCCCCTTACCGTTCCATAGGGGAAGCATAAAATGATTCATGCCCCCAATCTTACGGCTCGAATCGTAGAGGCACACGGCAACACACGATCCCAAAATTGTATGAATCTGGATGGGGCCCCGGGTCACCTTGATAAAAGATGGATATAGATAATATTTATTTTCGCTGTTCATTAAAATGATTGGTCTTCCTGCTGTTCGCCATCAAAAAACAAACTATCGTCGTCTTGCACCATTTCATCTCCATACTCCGACCCCTCCACTTTTACCTTAAACTTCATTCCGTCTTCAAGGGGCATAGCTTCGATGGTTCCGTTTAGTAAATCAAGCACCTCGCGCGCAACCGAGAGCCCGATACCACTTCCCGGATTAAGCGAATGGATTTTACTGTCTAATTGCCTGAACCGGTCGAAAATCATATCAAGTTTTTCCTCCGGAATGCTATCGCCTTCATTCTGGATCGTAAAAAGGAATACCCCGTTATTCAATTCAGAAGTCAATTCCACCTTACCTCTTTTATTACTGAATTTCAAAGCATTAGAAATCAAATTCTTAATCACCAAACTCAGCAGTGCAGGATCTGTCTTTAATCGTGCACCATCAGGTAAGTGATTCCTGATTATCAACTCTTTCCCTCTATTCTCTGCCTCCTCCAGAAAGCTTTTCACGCTCTCAGTAATCATCTGATTTAAATCGCTGTTCACCGTTTCGGGTATCAGCTCTCCCGCTTCTATCCGGGCAGCAGTAAATAAATTCTTCAACTGAAAATCCAGGAAAAGCGCTTCGCTGTGAATCAGATCCACCATCTTAAGCATTTCAGGGCTTTCGGTTTGCTGTTTCTTTTTCAGGAGGTTTTCTGAGCTCGCAATAATCGAAGTAAAGGGGTTGATAATCTCGTTGGAAATCCGTGCGATAAAATGACTCTTAAACGCCTCAGAATCTGCCAGCTTTTTGCTGGTTTCTCTCAGCTGCACTTTCAGCTCATCCCGCTCACTTTCGGCTTGCTGCAGTTTAGCTTTGCATTCAGCCAATTCCTCAGAAAGTCTGTCTTTTTCAGTTAAACCCATAACATTCTATTTCATTATTTTCCTGAATATCTCACTTAGATTCTCTTTCTTGAAAGGTTTCGAGATATAATCGTTCATCCCTATTTTGAAACATTTCTCTTTATCTTCGGCCACTGCGTTCGCCGTCACCGCGGCAATGTAGGCAGGTTCCCGATTCTGCTCCTTTTCCACCTTTCTAATACGCTGAGTAGCTTCATATCCATCCATCAGAGGCATATGGAGATCCATAAAGATCAGGTCATACTCTTTATCCTTCACTTTATCCACGGCCACACGACCGTTTTCAGCCAGATCCACTTTTTGGTCGAGTTGCTTCAGAAGCATCGTGGAAACCTTCTGATTGATGGCATTGTCCTCTACCAGCAGGATTTTGAAATCATGCCGGACAATCTCTTTATCAGCCACCGCTTTATCCTTCTTTTTTAGCTGGTCTTTGTGTCCTTTCCTGAGGCGTAAAGTAAAATAGAAATCAGAACCTTTTCCCGGTTCGCTATCCACACCAATATAGCCACCCATCAATCCGGTAAGGTTTCTTGAAATTGCGAGCCCCAATCCAGTGCCTCCATGCTTGCGCGTGGTGGAAACATCCGCTTGCGAGAAAGCATTAAACAACTTTTCCCTCGACTCCTTATCAATACCTATCCCGGTATCTTTTACCGAAGCGTAGAGGATGACTTCGTTGTTTTCTTTTTCTTCCGCTTTCAGGCTCACTGTAACACCTCCTTTCTTGGTGAATTTTATGGCGTTTGATATCAGGTTCATGAAAATCTGCTTAATCCTTACCGTATCACCCAGCAGCACAGTGGGTACTGAATCATCTATGACCAGATCCATTTTCAACCCCTTTTCGTTGGCCCTTTGCCTGAAAAGGGCAATCACTTCCCTCAGGTTTTTCTCTACCTCAAAAGGAATGGCTTCAAGCGACATTTTTCCCGCTTCTATCTTCGATAAGTCGAGAATGTCGTTGATAATCGCCAGTAACAAATCCGTACTTGACTCTATGATGTTAAGAAAATCTTCCTGCTCTTCACTGAGTTTTGTGGCTTTGAGCAGATCCACCACTCCGAGAATCCCGGAAATAGGTGTCCGGATTTCATGACTCATGTTAGCCAAAAACTCGCTCTTAAACTTTGAGTTCCTTTCTGCCTCTTCCTTAGCCTTCACCAGCTTTTCTTTCGAACGTTTCAACTCCAGGTGGCTTCTAATCCTTGCTTTCAGCTCTGCATCATTAAAAGGCTTCGCCACATAATCCATGGCGCCGGCACGAAAGCCCCTGATAGTGTTTTCTTCATCATTCTTGGCAGTAATAAAAATTACCGGTACGTCTTTCGTTAGCCGGTGGTTGCGCAGTTCTTTCAGCACATCGAAGCCATCGATATCCGGCATGATAATATCGAGCAGGATAAGATCGAAGGGGTTGGCACGCGCCTTCTTCAAGGCAGCACTGCCGCTACGGGCTGTTGCAATGACCAGGTCCTCATCATCAAGAATATCCTTAATCAAATCAAGGCTGGCCTGGCTATCATCCATTACAAGAATCTTATATTTTTCCATATGATATTATTTCAATCATTAATTATTTCGTTTTACTGCTAATCTTTGTCCAAGCCCTTTACAATTGGCTAATCACCTAACTTTCTAAAGACATTGGGGCCCCTTTTCTCCAATGGCAAATCAAAGTTCAAGATATTTTCCGAATGACCGATAAACAGGTATCCTCCTGCTTCAAGGTGCATTACTATTCTGCCGAGCACCTGCTCCTGAATTTCCTTGTTAAAATAAATCAATACGTTTCTAAAAAAAATCACATCAAAATTGCGAGGCAAATCGTAACTGTAATCCATAAAGTTTAAATACCTGAACCTGACTTTAGAACGCAGCGCCGGCCCTACCCTCACCTGTGATTTTGATGCATCCTTATGCCTTAAAAAATATCGCTTGCGCAGATTCAGCGGAATCTCGGTAATCGACTGCTCGCGATATTCGGCCCTGACCGCTTTTTCGAGCATGGGTGTGGAAATGTCTGTTCCTAAAACCTCATAATCCATCTCGAGGTTCTTCATAGCAGCCTCAGCCAGCAAAATAGCGAGGGAGTAGACTTCCTCTCCGCTCGAACACCCCGCACTCCAAAAGTGCAGCTTGTTTTTCCTTGTGGAAAAAGCAGGAAGAACCTCCTCTTCCAGAAAGGTATAATGAACCGGCTCACGAAAAAAATCTGTTTTGTTGGTGCTGATGAAATTGAGGAGAAACAATGTTTCATGTCCACTGCTTTCCGGACTGAAAACGTAATCACAATACGTTTTAAAGTCATTCATTCCCAATTGATAAAGGCGCTTCTTAAGCCTGCTCTGAAGCATCACCTTCTTTTCAGGAGGCATTTTTATCCCACTCGACTTTTCTATGTGAGCCGCCAGACGGCGGAAGTCAGAGTCGGAAATTGTTGCTTTGTATGCCTGCTCAAAAGAGCGCGTATTATCCATAGTTTTTAATACTGTTCGTAGTTTTTATCCAGGTCATCATCACTATCAAGGTTATAACGAATGCCTTTGCCTGTGCCTTGCCTGGTCTTGCTTTCGTAATTGTTATCCCACCTCACATGCCTGGTTGAGAGCTCATTTTTAATGGACTTTAGCGACTGCTCATTCACTTTGAAAAACTGAATCACATCATATAGCTGCTGAGCCTGTGAGTCGAGCTCCTCTGAGCTGGTAGCCATTTCCTCGGAAGAGGCCGCATTGCTTTGAGTAATCTGATTGAGCTGCTGTATGGTGGTGTTGATTTGCTCTCCGGCCGAGTTTTGCTCCGTGCTGGCAGCAGAGATTTCCCTGATTAGCTGAATGGTTTTTTCAATCTGCGGAAGCATTTCCACTAAAAGCTCCCTGGTTTTCTTGGTGATTTGAACACTTGAACCGGAGAGCTTACTGATATCGTCGGCGGCCTGCCGGCTTTTTTCTGCCAGCTTTCTTACCTCACTGGCCACCACAGAGAAGCCCCGGCCATGCTCCCCGGCACGCGCAGCCTCTACCGAAGCATTCAGGGCAAGAATATTGGTCTGGTAAGCAATGTCGTTGATAATGGTAATCTTTTCAGCAATCGTTTCGATAGCATTAAGGCTTTCTTTCGATGAGTTACCCACAGCATCGATATTTTCGCTGACATGATTAGCTAGCCGTTCGGCCTCTTTAGCATTCTCGCTGTTTTGGTCCACATTAGAGGCCATTTCCTCCATAGATGAAGAAACCTCTTCGGTGGAAGAAGCCTGTTCAGAAGCTCCCTGCGAAAGTTGCTGTGAGTTGTTGCTCAGTTCCTGGCTGGCAGTTTTGATGTTGTCAGCCCCAACGATGATGTTCCCTGTAATCTCGGTGAGCTTCTCCAGGGTCTCCTGCATCGAGCGGGCTATTGTACCAAACTCATCCTTGCGATCCTTGAGCTCGCTTTCGAAACCCATATCAATCTCACCCTTCGAAAGCTTCTCAATCTTATCGGTCAACTGCCTCAGCGGCTGTTGTATAAACCTCGATGTGAAATAAAAAATACTCACAAAAGCAACAACACCTATCGGCCCGGCCCAAACCAGGTTTTTAATATCCATCCCTACCGAATAGGCCAAAAAGACGATAATAATAATCGGGCCTATGGCTATTAAGCCGAAGCTGAAGAGAATTGAGTTTTTGTAAACTGCCCTGAGAATTCCTATGGCGGCAGGCACCAGCACAAACAAAAGCACCAGGGCAAAAACCAATACCGGGTTTGCGTTAATGTAATCAATCATATCATTCATCTTTTTGGTTTGATTCTAAGTTCTTTATCGCAGTCACTTCCTCATGACTAAAAATCTCGTCTATATCCAGGATAAAAATAATCTCCTGGTTCTTGTTTATGATCCCTTTCACGTAATCGGGATTCAGATTGAGGCCCATATCAGGAACACTCTCGATCTCATCCTTCTGAACCTTAATAACATCGCGTGCCCGATCGACCTTAACCCCCAACCTGAATTTTTCGCTTTTCGATTCAATCGAGATCGAGAGGATGCAAGCATCTCTGGAGTAGTCTCCACCATTAAGGTTAAACTTCTTTCGCGCTTCAACCACGGGCAGCAAATCACCCTGAACGTTAATAATTCCCATCAAATAGTCGGGAGTCTCAGGAATCCTGGAGGCTTCACTCAGTTCCAGTACGTTTCTTACACGCCCTACTTCTATGGCAAACAATTCCTTGGCTACCTGGAAAATAAAATAGGTGCAAGCCTCCTCATTTTTTATCTTAACCTCTGTCATTCGATTCTTTTTTTCAATAAAACCAATAGCTATTACTTCTCATTTGCCAGATGCTTGCCGGGCTGTTGCATTCTCCCGATAAACTTCCTGATATCCAACACATATCCGATCGTGCCATCGCCCAGAACACACCCCCCTGAAAACACATCCATGCGCTTTAAAAACTTCCCGAGCGACTTTAGCACCACCTGGCTTGTGCCGGTCACTTCATGAACTATCAGACCATATTTCTTCTCCTGAAAACGGATGACTATCACCGGAAAGTATGGCTCGTCAGTCTTATCTTCCATATCAAAAAACAGCGGGATCACCGGAACACTCTCTCCGTTAAGGGACAGGACCTGCTTGTTCCCTTTGAAAGCGGTGGTTTCCACGCTCTCAATTCTGTCTACCACCGAAACGGGCAATACCAGGTGTAAATCGTCCACCCTTACTGAAAGGCCGTCAACGATCGACAGCGTGAGCGGGATAACCAGCTTAAGAGTGGTGCCTTTACC
>JAASSU010000285.1 GCA_021767705.1 Bacteroidota bacterium
CACAGCAGGGTGGGTCCCGGTTTGGATGGCATACTGCTCGGCAGGCAGCCCGTAGGCATCGTAACCCATCGGATGCAGCACGTTGTATCCCTGGTGCCTTCTGAAACGGGCGTAAATATCCGAAGCGATGTATCCGAGCGGGTGGCCTACGTGAAGACCGGCCCCTGAAGGATAAGGAAACATATCCAACACATAGCACTTGGGCTTGTTGTGATCGATTTCGGTTTTAAAAGTCTTGTTGTCGGCCCAGTATTTCTGCCACTTTTTTTCAATTTCCCTGAAATTGTATTCCATGCTGTTCACCTTGTTTGTTATTCATATTAACGAGGTAATGACAAGTCTTTCAAAGCGCCAACCCTCTCATAAAGTGTGCAAATTTAGGAAAATTTATATGAAGAAGATTTCTAATTATTAAGACTTCAATCAGAGGAAAGAAACCATCAAGAATAAAGACGAAATTATTTCAGAAGCTTTAATTCGATTTTCATAATACCATTTCTACACAGTTATATCCAGACCATATTTTATTATTTCACTTGCTATAGGATTATTAACATTGAAATCTTTCTCACGAATCGGATGTGGTTCAATGCGGCTGTCTACCTTACGGCGTAAGCGCATTAAGTCAAGTTGGACATCATTAAGTTTGCTAAAGTCTTTAAGAATGATAGCTATATCAATATCACTTTCTTTATGATAATTTCCTTTAACGTAAGAGCCGAAAAGAACAACTTTTATAAAATCATATTTAGATTTAACTTGGTTAGCGTATTGAGTTGCAACTTTTACAGCTTCTCTTTTATCCATTTTCTGATGGTTTTTATCCGTTCAACCCAAATCGTTGTGTATTCAGGTGTACACAATTTAGAAAATTCCTTTTTATAGTCATCATAACGGGCATTTATGTTGAAAGATGTTATTTCATCTAACCAGTCAGCATATTCATCAGTCATATCCAAACCAATTAATTCGGCGAGGCGATACAAATTATGTGTGAAAGGAGCGTGTTCTCCAAATGTTTTCACATACAGAGCCTTTAATAGCTTTTCAATGGTTATATGTCCTAGAAATAACGCCCAACTATTCGATTGTGAATTATAGAGCTTTAGCATAGTTTCAAAGTCATCATCAGAAGTTTCTATCCAATGCTTCTTAACTTTTTTGATATCCAGACTTGAATTTTTATTCATCGCTTGCCGCTCTTTTAATCAAAAATAAGCAAATTATATTTTGGTATAGGATTTTATCAACGCTTTTTAATTACAAAACAATGGCCACATGGTGGTTCACCTTCTTCCTGAAAATTTTATCCAGGCCCACCAGGAGTGCGATGGTGAGAATGCTAATAATAAAAATATTGTTCCCGAAAAGGTTCTCAAACAAGGCAGAGAAGCTGTCGGATAATGACTGGTATGAAGAAAACAACCCTGCCAGTTGCTGTGAGCTGATGAAACTTTTAATAGATTCGGCATTAAAAACCGAGATATCGAACACAAAACTGGCCAGCAATAATCCGATAAACCCCACAGCAGCAGCGACAAGGTACTTGGTGCCAATTAAAGGTTCGGTGTCTTCCTCAAGAATCACTCCTGATTTGACCATATCCATCACCTTATTGGTAAAGCCCTCGGGAGCTTTACGCACCTCGTGATTTTTCATGAGGTCTTTTATTGGATCGTTATCGGTATTGAAATTATTCATGACTTCCTGCTTATTAAATGCTTGTTCATTAACTGATTTAACTCTTTCTGCATCCGCTTTCTGATGCGGTGCAGCTTCACTTTTACATTCGATTCGCTAAGACCAGTAATCTCACTGATATCTTTAACGCTGCAATCTTCCTTATGGTATAACGTAATCATCACATAATCGTTTTCCGGCAAGGATGTTAAAACCTTGTCGATAAAAGATTTTTGTTGTTGAGGTGTAAGCGCGTAAACATTCTCATGGATGTCATCCTGTGTGTAGCTCTCCACCACCTCATGATTTAAGGCCTGTGTTTCCGGTTTTTTCTTCCTGGTTTTTGTGATAGCGGCGTTGTAAGCTATCCGGTAAATCCAGGTAGAAAAACGCGATTCACGCTTAAAACTCCCCAACGAGTGATATACTTTTAAGAACACATCCTGCGAAAGCTCTTCGGCATCCGCTTCATTCCCCACAATTTTCACGATGATAGTGAAGACCATATCTTTATACTTGTTGACCAGTGCAGTAAATGCATCTGTATCACCAGCCAGAACGCTGTCGATATATTTTAGGTCTTCCTGAGTCTTCATCCGTTACTTTGACGACAAAATCGCCGCATGGTTACAAGTGCTTAAAATTAGTTTCAAAACCCAAGTAAATCAATATGAAATGAAGAGTTTTACAGTTCGGTTTAATAAGTTCCTGCGCTTCTGGGTTTTTAGTCCCCAGCAAAAATATAGAGCAGAGAAGAAATAGTACTTCGCGAAATGAATGGAGAAATTATGGGCTGCCTGAAAAAGTTAAATGTAAGATCTATCCTGACTGCACGGTCTATATAGCCGGAGGTG
This sequence comes from Bacteroidota bacterium, assembly GCA_021767705.1. Classification (GTDB taxonomy): domain Bacteria; phylum Bacteroidota; class Bacteroidia; order Bacteroidales; family JAIPAH01; genus JAIPAH01. The sequence continues at coordinate 2,535 of JAASSU010000285.1, forward strand.
ATGAACACCATTAACCCTTTATGAAATGCAGGGCATTAGACTGTGGTGTCACTCTTACAATCCTTTAAGGATTGAACCTGATTTGTTTGTTGATTAATTCAACCCTTTTCAGGGTTGTTAGGTGGTGAGTTGATATTATTCCCACGGGTTTCGCCCGTGGTTAATACCGTTTATCCACTTCGTGGATTTTATTTCAATTTATCCTGATTTGTATTGTCCAATTCTCAGAATTTGATTTGATCCAGCGGGTTCAGGATACATATACTGTATCTCCAAAAGCATGGACAGCATTCAAATGAAGGGCGATTCACAACTGAATTCATCCCTGGATTTTTTTTGTCCAGTAAAGAGAGGAATAAAAAAATGTAGCGTAATTGGCCGAGGGAGACCCGTCCGATACGGACTATGTCCGGGCGGGAATCTGTTGGCTTTGTCTTTTTGCGTATTCTAAAAACTCAAAAAATATTTCGTAAAAGTGTAACCACCCCAAAAACACTACGTCAAAAAGACGAAACAAAAAAGGAGGAAAATAAAATGGAACTTACACCAGTTTTTGTACTTGCAGTGATTTTCGGAGCTATTGTAGCAATCGTTTACCTTCAGATTAGAAAGAAAGAGCGCATGGCGTTGCTCCAAACCAATAAAGATGCATCTGTTTTTGATAAAGGAAGAAAATGTGGATCATCCTCGTTAAAATACGGACTCTTGTTAACCGGTGCAGGCCTGGGCATTCTGCTGGCAAACATTCTTATCAGCTACCGCGTTCTTTCAGAAGATGTAGCTTACTTCGCCATGATTTTCATTTTTGGAGGAACAGCACTTCTCGTTGACTTTTTCCTGCAAAGGAAAGAGCTCAGAGAACAAGAAGAGCAGGAAAAGAAAGAGATTTGAAATACTTTTTAACGGCCGTGATAATAGCAGCGTTTTAACCAACGTTGCTATTTTTTTTGAACGGAAATGAACGAATAACTTTATATTCGGCTCCTGTAGACTTCAAAACACTTTCATATAGGATAAGCTCGTTGGCCATTGTTTTTTGTTGAAAACGGTTTTTATGTTTATCAATCACTTTTTGGAAGAACCGCTTGTCGCTCACCTTCTTAATGCGCGCAATCGTCAGGTGAGGCACAAAGTTTTGCCGGTCCTCATAAATACCGCATTTTTCCAGCTCCTGTGTTATTTGATTTTTTAACTGATAAAGCGGCTCTTCTTCCCGGAAGCCCATCCAAACCACCCTTGGGTTATGCTGGCTGCCGAACAGTCCAATCCGGTTTATCTCCAGCGTGAAATCAGGAAAATCATTGGTGGCTTTTAATAGTGCTTCTGCGATAGCAGTAATTTTCCTGGCGGGCGTATTCCCAAAAAATTTCAGGGTGAGGTGCATGTTTTCTGAAGGTATCCACCGGATACGCTCTCCTTCCAAGGCATATCGCATCGAGGCGATGGAACGAAAAACATCTTCACTTAAGTGTATGGGAATAGCCGCAAAAAGTCTTTTCATAGACAGTTATTTCTTACAAAGATGAAAAAGTTTTCGCAAAAGCAGAATTTTTGTATTTTTGCCACGCCTTTAGGGGAATTAGCTCAGCCCCGATTTGGCTTGCCAAATCGAGGGTCCTCGAAAAGCAAAGCTTTTCGGGATTGGCTGGAGCGTTTGAAAAAAGTTCTTAATAGATTAAATGGGGAATTAGCTCAGTTGGCTAGAGCGTCTGACTGGCAGTC
>JAASSU010000286.1 GCA_021767705.1 Bacteroidota bacterium
AATGGCATCGGCATCAGCAAAAGCGATCAGAAAAAAATATTCGAAAAGCTTTACAGAGTGCATACGGGTGACCTTCATGATGTGAAAGGCTTTGGTTTAGGCTTAAGTTATGTTAAATTTATCGTCGATAAACTGGATGGGAAAATCGGGATCGAAAGTGAGCTGAACAAAGGCTCTGTGTTTAAAATTACTTTACCATTTAAAAAATAGGAATCATGGATGAAAATCAAGAAAAGGTATTATTAGCTGAAGACGACCGTAACCTGGGAAATATTCTCAAAAACTATTTGATTGCCAAAGGATTCAAAACTTCATTGTTTCCTGATGGCAAGCAGGCCTGGGAGGCCTTTCAGAAGGAAGAATATACGTTTTGTATTATTGATGTGATGATGCCCGTGATGGATGGCTTCACGCTGGCCGAAAATATCCGCTCGAAAGATCAGAATATTCCATTGCTTTTCCTAACGGCAAAATCGTTACAGGAAGACAAGCTCAAAGGTTTCAACCTTGGGGCAGACGACTACATGACCAAGCCTTTCAGTATGGAAGAATTGCTTGCGCGGATGAAAGCGATTTTACGCCGCAGCATTGAAATGGAAGAAGATCAGGATATACGCATATTCAATATCGGTAACCTGGAGTTTGATTATGATCGCCAGATCCTGAAGTCGGGTGAGAATGAAAAGAAGCTGACATCGAAGGAAAGCGACTTGCTTAAGCTGCTGGCTGAACATGCCAACAGAACACTTGACCGTACGGAAGCGCTCAAGCGTATCTGGCACGACGACAGCTACTTCAATGCACGCAGCATGGATGTTTACATTGCCAAGCTCAGGAAATATCTGAAAGACGACCCGAAGATTGAGCTTATCAATGTGCATGGCGTGGGCTTCAAGCTCATCATCTCGAAGTAGTAAATCCATACTTTCCCTTTGCGGGATGTAAAATCAAGCTAAGCCAGGGCTTTATCTGCCTACAAGTATAAACCCGGCCCAGTCAACCGGAAGCACGCCCTCCTCAATCATTTGGATGCGTGCTTTTTGCAGTGCTTTTTTATACGAATTCCCATCAAGCACGTACTCATAAAAAGCAGTAAGAAGTTTCTGCGTTTCTTTATCGCTGACTTTCCATAAGGAAGCCATTACGTTTTTAGCGCCGCTGAAAATAAATCCGCGTGGCAGTGCCATCACCCCTTCGCCGTCAACAATTTTTCCGTATCCGGTTTTGCAGGCTGAGAGCACGACGAGGTCGGCATTCAGATCCAGCCCGAATATCTCCCCGGAGTAGAGCATTCCATCGTTGGTAGCATCTTGTGAGGTTTCATCAAAGAAGAAAAGTCCTGACAATTCCGGATCTTTTCTTGATGAATATCCATGTGTGGCCACATGCAGGATGCCGGCATTGCTCACCTCCTTTTTGAAGGTCGACTCAAGCGCTTCGTCGCGGAGAAAGGCCTTCGAACTCTTACCCGATTTGTTAAACATGCGAACCACTTTATTGACTTCTGTTTCTGAATATGCCAGCGGAGCGAGGGATTCGCCGGATCGCAACTCACTAAAATCGCGATACACCACGGAGTCATACCTCAATGGTGAGTTTTCGGCCAGAACCTGGTTGTCATCATATACCGGGGCAAAAGCCAAGAGCTCGTTGGCGGGCGCATCGTTTTTAACGCTTTTTAACCATAACGGAATAGAATACTGATAGCTGATGGCATGGCTTTCTGTTAAAAAGCGATCGCCAGAGCTCAGTGCTTCAAAAGGCACCTGGTGCAGCAGCCCGTCCGGGATAATGACCAGCGAGCTGTTTTGTGCCAGCAGCCTTTCGAAAGGACCGAGCAGTTTTCTGTACATCTTGGCACCGATTTTATCAAGGGCACCGCCCGTTTTTATGGCGCGGAAATAATTCCTGATAAAGGAAGAAGGCTCTCTCCCCAAATCGATTTCTGAAACCATTACCTCTGTCGACGAAACAGCCATCGCATAAACTTTATCGGAGAGGTGGTAGCTGATCAGGACTTCGTCATTCAGTGCTTTTTGAATGTCAGCAAGATGTACTGCCTCAGCACCCAGGCTCAGATTTTCTAACGAAGCTTCATTTTTCAGGCGGGCGGAGTTTTCAAAGGCTTCAATTCGCTTCTGGAAGAGCTGCTGATCGAGCATTTGGTATTTTTCGCCACCTTCCTTTTCCTGTCCGTAAGCCATCAGCTCATTCTCCAGTTTCCTTATCTCCGTCATCAATTCCACCTGCTGGTATTGCAGCGGATTGCTGGCACTGTCTTCCACCACACCAATCTGGTTAAGCTGTCCCATCAGCCTGATAGTTTTTGACCGGGCCATAAAGTGAACCAGTGCATCAAGTATTTCTTTATCAGGATTCTTTTTGTGTCTCGAAATAAGTTCTCCGATGAGGCTTGTGGCAAAGCGATGGTAGGCTCCGCCCAACACGGCCTCCGATCTTCCAATCAGGGTGGTTTCATTGATGATGGTCACCAGCGAGTCGGCTAATGCGGCGAAAGCCAATGCCTTTTGAAACGACTCTTCCCCTCCTTTTTCAAAGAGCTGGCGCATCATCCCCTCTGAAAGCTCGAAACCAAACATCGGATTCTGGAGCTGGCGGGTAGTCGGCACTGTTTCTGAAGACAACTGCTTGCCGGATAACATGTTGAGCGCCATGCGGTGATAGCGGATCGAAGAGTCGGGTTGCTGCCTACGTGCAAAGACCATCGCCAAATCGCCGTAAAGGTCGGGCGATGGAGGCTGTAGCACGGCCATTTTTCTGTAGCAGGCCAGGGCCGGGTCATATTGCTGCTGGTCTGCAAAATTCCTGGCCAGCTCCGACCAGCCGTTGCCAACCATCGGGTGGCTCTCACCAAGGTATTTTTTGAGTTGGGTAATGAGCTCTCTGAAATACTTTTCAGCCTGGCCATACTTCTCCATGGAGCGAAAAGCAATGCCCTGGTTGGCCAGGATGGAGAAATACAAGTAGTAAAGGTTGTCAGGGCTGTGGTAATGGCGCATTACCGAATCAGCGTAACGTGCCATTTCTATGGTTTTGTCATATTTTTTCAGATCGAGGTACACACTCGCCATGTTGCTCGGAACAACCACATGATTGAAGCCCTGTGGGTTGTTTTTCCGGATGATCTCCAGTGCTTTTTTATTGAATTCGAGTGCCAAAAGCGTTTGGTTGTTCATCCCTGTTGCGCGTGCCATTTCCAGGTAAATATGCGACACCTCGTGAAGCATGTTTTTCTTTTCAAATCTTTCCAATGCTTTGTCCAGGTAGTTGTATCCTTTCAAAGGCTGCCGCACGTGCACATAAGCTGAACCCAGCGATTCGTAAACCCCGGCCAACTGAACGCCTTGGATGTTGAGTTGCCTGTAAATTTCTTCGGTGATATGATAATGCCGGATTGCTTCGGGCATGCGCTCTTCAAACTTGTAGGAAAATGCCAGAATCTGGTGCGTAATGGCGAAATGTGGGTTGAGGGTATCAATTTCTCTGCGCATCAGCGCCAGCGTATTTATCAGTTTCGGATGGGTCAGTTGCCTGAGCCCTTTGCCGGTGGGGAGATACATGCCGGCATTAAAATGAAAAAGGGCTTTGTCAGGATTTCCCTCCTTTATGTAAAAATCCAGTGCCTTCTGGCCAACAAAGACAGCACTGTCAAATTGCTGTTGGCTCAGGTGACGTTCAATTTCAGGGTAGTAAACCGTGTCTTGCAAATCTTTATACACTTCCCGGAAATAGCGTTGCGCGCTTACTGAAAATGAGAGTAATAAAATGGCGAGAAGGATCCCAATCTTTTGATTCATAATTACTGTTTGTTTCGGTTAATGACTTTTAATGCTTCTGTCTTGCTAAGCCCTGATAAGCTGGTTTGCTCCACAAATCGTACCACCAATTCAGGATAAAACTTTGAATACTGCCTTAAAGCCCACCCAATGGCTTTTCCAAGGAAATCAAACTGATTTCGCATGTACTGTTTCATCTGAACAGCGTTTTCAGTATCGCGGTTTTTGTCAAGCAGTTTCCTGAATTGTTCTGTGTAGCTGCTCATCTATTTCCTGATTATTATCTTTTGTGAGCTTTGTTTTCCTTGCCTGCTGGTATGCCGGATAAGATAAGTACCACTTTTTATGACGCCGCAGAGTTTGGCGAATTTGTCGCGAGGTTGAACCGTGAACAACCGAAGATTCTTGAGCGAATCCTGTACATCGAGCAACCATTGAATCGGGCTCGCACACATG
>JAASSU010000287.1 GCA_021767705.1 Bacteroidota bacterium
CATTCCAGTTGCGTCGGCGCGCCCTTTTTCGCCCTTTGTCTTCTAAAACGCCCGTCATTCAGACCGGATTTGCTGAGCGAGAGCGAGGCAATGGAGGGAGGAATCTATTCTTTCGAAATATCAAAAACCCTGAAACTGCTTTCAATATTCTCAGAATAATCCTACCTATGTCCTGCGAAAGAAATTATCTTTATTTTCGTTACCGAAAAGGTCTTTTATGGTTGTTGGAACGATCTCATTCGAATTTGACTATCTCCCTTTGCTCATTGTTGTGGCGATAGGTTGGGCTACACCTATGCTGATGAATATGCTCAACCTGAAACGGGCACCTACTGTGGTGGCAGAAATGATTGCCGGCTATTTAATCGGACATTATCTTTTCGACCTTTCTGCCACTTCCAGTGAACATGTCCTCAACTTTGCCGCCCTTTCAGGTTTTATCCTGTTGATGTTTCAGAGCGGCCTTGAAATCGATGTCAAAAAAATCAGGTTCAACCTGCCCTCCAAAGAAGATCACTTCCATGACTGGATGAAAAACCCTTTGATTTCGGGTCTCATTATTTTTTTACTGACACTTTTACTTTCATTCCTGGCAGCATTGCTGCTTAGCAACCTTGTTCAAATAAAAAACACCTGGTATTTTGCCCTAATCATGGTCACCACATCGGTGGGTATTATTCTTCCGGTTTTGAAAAACAGCGGCGAAACAGACACGCTCTACGGACAGATGCTCATCACAGGCAGTGCTATCGCCGACATTCTCAGCATCCTGCTTTTTACCTTTACCGCATTCATCCTGCGCCATGGTTTTCAATGGAATATTTTCCTGGTGCTGCTGCTTTTTGTGGCTTTTTACCTGTTTTACTACCTCGGCGTACGTATCCAGCGCAACACGATTTTTAAGAAACTGATATACGAACTATCGCATGCCGCCTCGCAGATAAAAGTCCGCGGAACCATTCTTTTAATCCTTGCTTTTGTGGTGCTTTCACAACAGATGGGCGAAGAGGTGATGCTGCTGGGAGCTTTCCTTAGCGGGATTTTGCTGTCGGGGTTTATCAACAAAGAGCGCGATCTGCTGGTGCAGAAAATAGACGGCATCGGGTACGGGTTTTTCATCCCGATTTTCTTTATCATGGTGGGTGCGCGCTTCGATGCCACCGCCATCAGCAAGATCGATGGATCGGTATTCACTTTCCTGGTACTTATCCTGCTGACTTTATATGCTGTGAAAATCTTTCCTGCGCTTATTCTCAAGAAACAGTTTGGATGGCGCAAATCCATTGCAGCAGGAATCCTGCTGTCTTCGCGCCTGAGCCTGATTATTGCCGCAGCCACCATCGGGCTCGACCTGGACATTATTTCCGAACAGACCAATGCAGTTTTCATCCTGATGGCTGTTATCACCTGCCTGCTGTCGCCGGTACTTTACAACCAGATTGCCTTGCGCAATCCGCTGCAAGGCGATAAAACCATTATCGTGGGAGGAAGCAGCACAGCGGTATTGCTGGCACGCCGGCTGAAAATGCACGGAAAAAAGTCGGTGATCATCGAATCGGACAGTTTCCGCTACCGGGAGATCATCCAGAAAGGTCTGGTGGCGATTTATGGTAACGGCCTTTATCGTGAAGCCTACCAAAAGGCCGGGCTAAAGCACACCGACCATGTGGTGGTGCTTACCCCCGATAACGATCTAAACCTTAAAATCAGCCGTTTCCTGCGAAAGGAAATGCATCACGAAAAAATTATCACTAAATCGAACAGCCAGAAGCTGGAAGAGCAACTGAACTACATGGAAGTAAAGTTTTTGGATGTTACACGCACCCTGGCCACTGCGCTTGAGAATCACATTCTTCGTCCCACCGCCTACCGGGCTTTGGTGGAAACCTTTGAGAATTTCAACATTGAAGAGGTTACCATGACCAATCCCAACTACGACCATGTTCAGATTAAAGAAATGCCGCTGCATCCTGATGTTTCATTTTTGCTTTTCAAACATGATGATGTGATGGATCTTCCGCACGGGAATACCCGCCTGCATGTGGGAGATACGGTGTTTGTTTTCGGCACCGACAGCGCGCTTCAGGATACACGCTCGAAATTGATCAATTCCTGATAAAGGTATTTCTGCATATAATCATAGCGATTAAATAAAGTTATTTTTGGGCTGATTTAAGATATTTTTACTTACTTCACAAAAAATTCAAGCTATGAATCCAATAAAAAGTATTTCACCTGTTGCGTCGTGGTTACTGCGCATTGCGATGGCTGTTTATGCGTATGTGAATTATTTCGACACCTTTATGACCTTCTCGTTCAATGGCCCCGGTTACTTTATTGCGGCGGCTTTTGTGGTTTTCACCTTTATGCTGCTGGCGGGTGGGTTTGTGAAGAAAAGCCAGACCACCGCTTTGGCAGGACTGTTAATTGCGGCCCTGTCCGTATTCCTGATGGTGTACAACGGTTTTAGTGCCGATAAGCTTTTAATGCATTTTATTCCATTCTCTCTGGGTTTTAACTTTTTAGCTAAAGGAAATCAAAAATAAAAAAAACAATGGCTGATATATTACGCATCATTTTCGCAATCATTTTACCACCTGTCGGAGTGTTCTTACAAGTGGGTATCGGTAAAGATTTCTGGATTAACCTCCTGCTGACCATCCTGGGGTATATTCCGGGAATTGTTCACGCGGTGTGGATAATAGCAAGAAAATAGCTTAAACCAACTTCCATTTATCTTTGCTGTGTATTTTTGTGAAATACCGGAATATTTCCTTTTCTGGTAAAGGTATGTTTCCGGGCTGTTCATGTTAATCTGCATGCAGCAAATTCTATAATGACTGAAAACTTAAACCAATGAGAACAAAACTACTAATGATGGTTTCGGCGCTTTTGATCCTTACCGGAGCCAAAGCAACAACATACAAAATAATCGATCCTTCTATGGTGAAAGAAGTTAAAAGTACATTGCTCAAAAAGCATGGCACTTCAGAGCAGTTTCGTATAGAAAGGGGCGTGTCCCAGGCCGCGGCGCTGTGGCGCGACATCGACGGAAGTGCGGAAGATTTTAAAGCTTTCTGTGTCGATCATTTCGTTGCACAAGGCGCTGATCTCGACATGATGTTTAACCGGATTTCAAGGAACCTGGAGGTCTTGTGGGGAAAATTCCATGAAATTGATGTGCTGCTGAAAGAGCCGCTGCATCTTGCCGGCCCGCCTATCAGCGATATTGACATGATGTTTGGCAGCTTTAATGCCATGTCTCACCTTACCGAAGACCTTTACCGCAATAAAATAGGTTTTATTACTGCCCTTAACTTTCCTTACTACTCGCTGACGGAGAAAGAAAAGTTGGGACAGGTATGGACGCGAAAGCAATGGGCTTATGCCCGTCTTGGCGATCTGTTTACCGCCCGCATCCCGGCAGGTTTGAAGCAGGAAATCTCTTCTACACTAACTGCTGCTGACACCTACATCTCTGAATACAACATTTTTATGGGAAAGCTGATAGATGGAGAAAGCAACCGCCCTTTTCCGGAATCGCTTAAGCTTATCACTCACTGGGGCTTGCGCGACGAATTAAAATCGCAATATGCCAATGATAAGGAAGGGCTCGAAAATCAGAAGATGATTTATGCAGTGATGAAACGCATCATCGACCAATCGATCCCCACAGAGGTAATCAACAAAGGCGAGATGTTGTGGAATCCATACACGAATGAATTGGTGAATGATGGTAAAAAGCTGGAAGGAACTCCTGAGCCCGACGAGCGTTATACCACCTTGCTAAAAAACTTCAGGGTGATGCAGAAGGCCGATGCCTACTATCCGAATTATGAATCTTTCATTCAACGCAAGTTTGAAGGAGATTATGAAATCACGCAGGCTGATGTGGAAAAACTGTTTACCGACTTTGTTTCCTCGCCAGTCATCCGGGAAACCGGAAAACTTATTGAAGAGCGCATGGGCAGAAGTTTGAAGCCGTGGGATATCTGGTATGACGGTTTTAAGGCCCGCAGCAGTATTTCGGAAGATGAACTTGATAAGATTGTATCTGAGCGCTATCCCGACCCGGAAGCCTTTGAAGTCGCACTGCCGGATATGCTTATCCAGCTTGGGTTTGCAAAAGACAAGGCGCACGAGATTGCCTCGAAAATTGTGGTTGATCCGGCACGTGGTGCAGGCCATGCCTGGGGCGCCGAAATGCGCAGCGATGTGGCCCACTTGCGTACCCGCA
>JAASSU010000288.1 GCA_021767705.1 Bacteroidota bacterium
TTAAAAGCGTTGGTGGCGGTGTTTCCTTTTTCGCCGGGCTCGGTGTAGGTCACCTTCAGCTCCACATAAGGAGGAAGGTCGCAGCTCAGTGGTGTTTCAGTATCGGCATGGAAAAGGATTTCAACGTTTTGTCCTGCCTTAAGAAACTGCGGCGCATTGATGATGTCTTCATCCACAAAAGTCTGCTCAAACGTTTCATTATTCATAAAATGATAAGTCGTGTCTTCTTTGTAGAGGAACTGATAGCTTCTGCGTTCCACACGCTGAATATCAATCTTTACTCCCGAGTTAAAAGTATGCTGAACCACTTTGCCGGTTTTGAGGCTTTTAAGTTTTGTTCTAACAAAAGCACCACCTTTACCTGGTTTTACGTGCTGAAATTCGACTACAGTCACCAACTCGCCATTGTGATTAATGCAAAGCCCGTTTCTGATATCTGAAGTATTTGCCATAAAATCTGTTGTTTAAGAAAATTAATAATTATTCAAATTTCAGGTAGCCTTTCATGATACCCCGGCTTGATTTGTTGATGAAGGTAAGGATCTCATCTCTTTCCGGTGTTGCAGGCACTTCGGCTTCTATAACTGAAACCGCATGACTGTTGTTCAGCCCTTTGAGGTAAATAATTCTGTAAATATCCTGAATTTGATTGATTTGTTCACTACTGAATCCGCGTCGTCGCAGTCCCACCGAATTCACCCCCACGTATGAGATAGGCTCACGTGCAGCCTTGGTGTATGGCGGAATATCTTTTCTTACCAGCGAGCCTCCCGAAATAATGGTGTGTGTACCAATTTTCGAGAACTGGTGCACAGCGGTGAGTCCGCCGATAATAGCCCAGTCGTCAATTTCCACATGCCCGCCAAGGTTCGCGGCATTGGCCATCACCACATTGTTGCCGATGATACAGTCATGGGCAATGTGGGCGTAGGCCATAATCAAGGTGTTGTTGCCCACCACCGTCTGGTTATTGGCTTTGGTTCCGCGGTTGATGGTGACAAACTCTCTGATAGTGGTGTTGTCTCCGATAACGACAGCGGTTTCTTCACCCTCAAATTTTAAATCCTGGGGAATGGCGGCAATGACCGCACCGGGAAAAATCTTACAGTTCTTCCCTATTTTAGCGCCTTCCATGATGGTTACATTCGAACCGATCCAGGTGCCTTCACCAACTTCCACATTTTTTTCGATGTTTACAAAAGGCTCAATAACTACATTCTTAGCTATTTTCGATTGAGGATGAACGTATGCTAAAGGTTGATTCATATCTGTTATTTGTTTTTTACTATTTGAGCTACCAGTTCTGCTTCCGTGGCGATTTCGTTCCCTACAAAGGCACGTCCTTTCATGTGACAGATGCCTCTGCGCATGGGCGACAGCAGTTCGAGGTGGAAAACGATAGTGTCGCCGGGCACTACTTTTCTTCTGAATTTTACGTTGTCAATTTTAGCAAAATAGGTGACGTAATTTTCAGGGTCAGGAACAGATGAGAGCACCAGAATGCCTCCGGTCTGCGCCATTGCCTCCACCTGCAAAACACCGGGCATGACCGGCTCGCCGGGGAAATGGCCTACAAAGAAAGGTTCGTTCATGGTGGCGTTTTTTACGCCTACCACGTGGCTCTCGCTCATCTCCATAATTTTATCCACAAGCAGGAACGGAGGACGGTGTGGCAGTAATTTTTTTATTTGGTTGATATCGAAAACCGGCTTCTGTTTCGGGTCATACTGAGGAATATGCTGCAAAGCTTCTGCCTGCTTGATATGTTTTTTAAGCAGCTTGCCAAATTCAACATTGGCCTGATGCCCCGGGCGCGTGGCGATAATCTTTGCTTTCAGCGGCCGGCCCACCAGCGACAGGTCGCCCACCACATCCAACAACTTATGCCTTGCAGGTTCGTTCTGATGTTTCAGCTCTGTATTATTCAGGATTCCCTGCTCCTTCACTTCCACATCATGCTTATCGAAAAAGTCGGCCAGCCATTTCAGCTTTTCATCACTAATAAGATGCTCAACAAACACAATGGCATTTTCAAGGTCGCCGCCTTTAATTAAACCATGCTTGATGAGTGGCTCCAGTTCATGCAAAAAAACGAAGGTTTTGCAATCGGCAAACTCTTCTTCAAACTGACCGATATTTTCGAGGTGAGCAAACTGTGGCCGGAGTACTTTTGAGTCGTAATCAACCATTACCTTCACTTCGTAATGATCGCTGGGCATGGCAATAAACTCCACGCCAGTTTCTTTATCTTTATAGGTGATGGTCTCCTTCAGTTCGAAGTAATTCTTTTCTTTGTCCTGTTTAACACTGCCTGCTTCTTTAAGCACCTTAACGTAAGGTGTGGAACTTCCATCCAGAATAGGGCACTCTTCACTGTCAATTTTAATCAACGCATTGTCAATCTCCAGTCCGGCCAATGCAGCCATGCAATGCTCGATGGTTTGCACTTTAGCTTCGCCTGATGAGATGGTGGTTCCGCGTGAGGTGTCGGTAACACGGCTTGGGTCAGCTTCAATAATTGGCTGTGCCTCCATGTCAATACGTTGAAATTTTATTCCGTGATTTACCGCTGCCGGTTCAAAAGAAAGTGTAACATCGAGGCCACTGTGCAAACCACGGCCTGAAATGCTCACTGGGTTTTTTATCGTTTTTTGCATTTTATCCATAAGCGCTGCAAAATTAACTATTCCTAAATGTATTGCAAATGAATCACTTGTTTTCTTTTAAGCGTTGCTCTATTTTTCCGATGCGCTCGGTTAGTTTTGGTAAATTCTTAAACAACAGGATAGAGCGTTTATATTTTGAGATATCAAAGGCCGGAGAGCCTAAAACGGTGAGCCCTTTTTCTTTGATGCTGCTGGCAATACCCGACTGTGCTCCAATTTTCACATCATCAGCCGTTTCGATGTGGCCTGAGAGCCCCACCTGACCGCCAAACATGTTGTTCTTACCCACTTTGGTGCTGCCCGATATTCCTGTTTGTGCGGCAATAACCGTATTTTCTCCGATTTCCACATTGTGAGCCACCTGAATCAGGTTGTCGAGTTTCACCCCTTTACGGATAATGGTGGAGCCCATGGTGGCACGGTCAATCGTGCAGTTGCTGCCAATCTCCACCGAGTCTTCAATAATTACATTTCCTATCTGGGGAACCTTCTCATAATTGTTATCCTGTTGCGGGGCAAAACCAAAACCATCGCTCCCGATTACAGTACCGGAGTGTACCGTACAATTTTTTCCAATGCGGGTGTCGGGATAGATTCTTACACCGGCAAAAATGGTAGTATTGTCGTTGATATGGCTGTTGGCGCCAATGTAGGAGTGTGGATAAATCTTTACATTTTTCCCAAGGCTCACACCTTCTTCAATCACCACATAATCTCCGATAAAGCAACTTTGATCAGGATGGAGGCTTTCGCCAATGACGGCTGTTTTAGCAATGCCTGTCCGGTCTTTTTTCATTTTCTGATATGCCTGCAAAAGCCTGGCAAAAGCGCTGTAGGCATCATCCGTGCGTATCAGCGTCGCAGAAACAGGCTTGTCGGCATTAAAATCTTTGTTTACCAATACTACAGATGCTGTTGTAGTGTAGATATAAGGAATGTATTTCGGGTTTGCCAGAAAACTCAGCGTACCGGGCTTTCCTTCTTCAATTTTAGAAATATTACTGACCACAACCTCAGGGTCTCCCTCCACTTTTCCTCCTACCAGTTGTGCTATATCATTTGCTGTGAACTTCATGCTTTCATTTTTCGTCTTAAAAAACTGCGTAAAGATATTTAAATTTTGTAAAACGTAATCCTTGATACTCGTGCCCTTATCTTTCTGTTTTATTGGGCAATATCTTTCGGATAGCACAGAAAATACTTGTACACAATTTTTGTGATTCCTACTGTATTTATTTGCTCCGACGCGCTGATAATATCCTCTATTTCTCCGTTTTTGTGTTTTATTTTTATGGTTTCACTAACCGGATTGTAGGCATGATTGTGCGCTTTTTCACTAAACACCAGGTATTCGGTTTCCTGATCGCTAAGCTTATATTTTTTCCTGGCAGCCGTTTTCAGCTCGCTGATGCGTTCTTTGCTGAAAGGGTAATCCTGTATTTCAATCTTAAACAACTTGCGGTTTATAAGGTTTCGGCTGAGCAGCGATAAAAGGTAATCGTCGGCATAGCACCAGTTTTTTATGGCCGAAAGGATGTCAAAA
>JAASSU010000289.1 GCA_021767705.1 Bacteroidota bacterium
CATGGGCAGGCTTTAGTTTGGGTTTTATCCAGGCTACTAACAAATAAACAATGGGCGTATCGGCGGCAGCAATTATCAGCTTAAGAAGGTACTGGCCTAAAATCATTTGCACAACCGGAGCGCCCGTGCCATAAAAAGCGATGGTAATAAAAAGTACCGAATCGATAAGTTGCGACGCCATTGACGACAGGTTGTTGCGCAGCCATAAAAACCGGCCATTGGTTTTGTTTTTCAAGAAATGAAAAGCCCACACATCGTGGCTTTGGCTCACAAAGTAGGCAACGAGGCTGGCAGCAACAATGCGAAGGTTGCTTCCGAGTATCGATTCGAAAGCTTCCTGGTTTTCCCAAAAGGGCGATCCCGGCATCTCTATGGCCAGCTTGATAAAAATGGCCGCCAGAATAGCTGCTCCAAAACCTATATTCACCACAAATTGTGTGGTTTTGCGTCCCCAAAGTTCAGAGATGGTATCCGAAACGGCAAAGGTGAGTGAATAACACAACACAGCCGCCGGACCAATAAGGCCACCCACCATAATGGTTTTTACGGCAATGATGTTGCTGACCACCAGCATACTGATGAAAGTCATGGCTAAAATCAGTAACAGCTTTTGTTCTTTAGTAAGCATCTTTGTTCTTTTTGCTGACGCCGCATAAGAAATCAAAACCAAAGAAGTCTCGTGAAATAACTATCGGAAAATAAGAGGAAAAGTAAAGTGATCTATACTCTTTCATTCGTAGTTTTTTTTAGAGACAGGATTTTGCGACTGTCTGTTTTTAAAATCGCTGCGAAAATAGATCATTTTTCTAAACTCATCGATGAGATCAGGGTGTTCACAGAAAAAATGTTTTCACTGGAAAAATAGATGTTACATTTGCAAGCCTGAATCGTACATCCAAAACATATTATTTTAATCAGTGTTATTGAAGAGCATTTCGAGATTATCGATCAAATAAAAAACCATATTTATGAATAAGCGACTTCTTATTACGATAGGTCTGATTGTGGCCTTGTTGGCGATTGCCTTTGCCTTAAACAAGTATTTCTCAAGTCAGAAAGAAGCCCCGCCCCAGTCAGAGAAAAAGGCAGAAAAGTATTTCGTAAAAGCCGCTCCTGTGAGCTATGAGCAAAAGCAGGTAACTGTGCGGGCATCGGGCAGAGTTATATCACGAAGAAATGTGAGCCTTGTGGCCGAAGTGCAGGGCCAGATTATTGGTGGTGACGTAACCCTGAAGAAGGGAATTTCCTTTAAGGAAGGGGATGTCCTGGTAAAGATTTTTAAAAAGGATATGGAATACAGCCTGCGGTCGATGAAGAGCAACTACCTCAATATTCTGGCGAGCAGCCTCCCCGATATTAAGATCGATTATCCCGATGCGTTTCAGCGCTGGCAGCAGTTTTTTAATGATATTGATATCGAGAAACCACTACCTCCACTGCCCGCAATCGACAATAACCAGTTAAAGGTTTTTCTTTCTTCCCGGAATTTGCTTGGAAATTATTACAGCATTCTCAGTCAGGAAGAGGTGTTAAATAAATACACCATCCGGGCACCTTTCGACGGGACTTTTACGGAGGTCTTGCTTGAAAAGGGCGCTGTAGCCAATCCCGGAGGGCGCATCGCCAGCATGATCAGAACAGATGTTTTGGAGGTGGAAGTGCCTGTGCCAAGCTCCGATGCCCGCTTTGTGGATGTGGGTGACAGCGTGAAGCTGATGACTGAAGACCTTGACTTTGAGTTTGATGGCACTGTATCGCGTAAAGCATCTTTTGTAGATCAAAACACTCAGTCGCAGAGCATTTTCGTAGACTTGCACAACAACCGTTCGGTGGCGCTCTACCAGGGGCAATACCTCATTGCCATGATGAAAGGTCGCACGCTCGACCGTGCCATGGAGTTGCCACGCAACGCGGTGTTCGACGGTAAAAACGTATATGTGGTGGAAAATGGTAAACTGCACGAGGCCTCTATAAAAATTCATAAGCTAAACGATAAAACGCTTCTTTTCTCTGGCCTGGAAGAAGGAACCATGATTGTAACCGAGCCACTCATCAATGCTAAAGAGGGTACGCCCGTAGAAATTTTGTAATCAAAAAGTTATGAGGAAATTAGTTTCTGTTTTTGTAAAATATCCTTTTTACGCTAACCTGATCATTTTTGTCTTTTTCCTTGCCGGGATTTTCGGGATACTTCAGATGAAGAAGTCCTTTTTCCCTGAAAGCACTCCTAAGATGATTACCGTGCAGGTGGCTTATCCGGGCGCTTCTCCTAAGGAGATGGAAGAAGGAATCACCATGCGTATCGAGGAATCTATCCGCGGAATTGTCGGTATCAAGGAAGTAACCTCCACTTCATCAGAGAATTTTGCGGTGGTCAATATCGAAACCACTGGCCAGTACGACCTGGATGAAACACTGATGGATGTGAAAAATGCGGTGGATGGTATCAGCTCTATGCCCGTCGATGCCGAACCTCCGGTAGTGTTTAAGCAGCGAAGCAAAACGCAGGCCATGTTTATGGGGCTGGTGGCAACAGGCGATGCCGACTTAAAAGAGCTCAAAAAACTCGCCGACGAAATAGAGTTTGATCTCCTAACCTCCGGGCCGGTTTCTCAGCTTACGGTTAGCGGCTATCCGCCGCTCGAAATCTCCGTGGAGGTATCGGAGGAAGACCTGCTGCGCTATAACCTCACTTTCGACGAGTTATCGCGCGTTATTGCCATCAATAACCAGGACATTTCCGGGGGGCAAATCAAATCGGATGAAGAGGAGATCCTTATCCGCACCCGGAACAGAAGCGTCAACCCGCAGGAAATCGGCGACATTATCCTCCGGGCCAATGCCGACGGCAGTTATCTCCGCTTGCGCGATGTGGCAACCGTTGAGCTGCAGTTCAACGATAATTCGCAAAGTTCGTTTATGGATGGAAACCGTTCCATTTCGTTCAACGTGCAGAAATTGCCGGAAGAAGATTTGGATGAAATTTCTGAATACATCCATAGTTACGTTAAAGATTTTAATGAGCGCCATACCAATGCCCGGCTCGAGGTGACCTTTGATTTTCTGGATGTGCTCAAGCAGCGCCTCAACCTGCTCTACGAAAACGGCGCTATTGGTTTAGGGCTGGTTTTGCTCTCACTAGGGCTGTTCCTGAACTTCAGGCTCTCTTTCTGGGTGGCTTTTGGTATTCCGGCGTCTTTCCTCGGAATGTTTATGATCGCCCACCTTTACGACATTACCATCAATATGATTTCCCTTTTCGGGATGTTGCTGGTCATTGGTATTTTGGTGGACGATGGAATTGTGATTGCAGAAAATATTTACTCCCACTTCGAGAAAGGGAAGCCCCCGCGGCTGGCCGCAGTGGATGGCACCATGGAGGTGCTTCCTGCGGTAGTTACCTCCGTAACCACCACCATTGTTGCTTTCCTGCCATCCTTCTTCGTTACCGGGCAGCTGGAGTTTACCTATGAAATGGCATTTGTGGTAGTCTTTGCGCTGTTCTTCTCGCTCTTCGAAGCTTTCTTTGTTTTGCCGGGACACGTAGGCAATGGGCGGGTGCTCAGCCGGCCCAAGAAAAATGGTTTCGGAAGAAAAATCAGGGGAGGCCTGGATAAGTTCCTGAAGCTGATGCGCGACAGAATTTACGCCGTAATCCTGAAAAAGATAATCCGTTGGAGATGGTTTGTGGTGACTATGCCCGTTGCTCTGATACTTATCACCGGCGGGCTTATCCAGGGCGGGTTTATCAAACTCACCTTCTTCCCCAGCATTCCTTTCGATCAGTTTAATGTAGACCTGGCCTATAAACCAGGGACCGGCGAGCAGATTACGCTCAACAAACTGAAAGAGATGGAAGATGCAGTGTGGGAAGTCAACCGTGACTTACAGGAGGAATTTAACGATACTGTCGATTTTATCGACCATACCTTTGTGAGCACCGGCGCGGCTTTCAACGGGCAAGAGTCCGGGCCACACGCCGGCAACATCTTCATCATCCTCGACAATATGGAGGAGCGTGAGTTTAACAGCTATGATGTGGTAAACCGGGTCCGCAAAAAAATTGGTCCGGTGCCGGAAGCCGAAAAGTTTACTGTCGAAGGGCGTAATACCTTTGGCGATCCGGTGGCAGTGAGTTTGTTGGGAGAAAATGTGGAAGAGCTTAAAAAAGCCACCGATTATCTCCAGG
>JAASSU010000290.1 GCA_021767705.1 Bacteroidota bacterium
ATCGAAGGCGTTATCAGCGTCTGGTATGGTGTTGCTGACGATACACTGGCACTGCTTGGCTTTGGAGTGGATAGTTTCGTGGAGGTTATTTCAGGATTTGGCATTGCCCACATGGTTTTGCGCATGCGATACACCAAAGTGGAAAGTCGTGATAAGTTTGAAAAGCAGGCTTTGAAAATTACCGGAGTGGCCTTTTACCTTTTGACTGCCGGACTGGTTGTGGGCGCCGCCCTGAATATCTGGCAGAACAAAGCGCCCGAAACCACGCTGGTGGGCATCATCATTTCTTCGATTTCTATTTTAACGATGTGGTGGCTGATGAGAGAGAAAAAACGTACCGGAAAAAAATTAAATTCGGATGCGATTATTGCTGATGCAAACTGCACAAAAACCTGCTTTTACCTCTCCATCCTGCTTTTAGCCAGCAGTGGAGCTTTTGAACTCTTCCACATTGGATGGATCGATGCGGCCGGCTCGCTGGGCATCGCCTACTTTGCCTTTTCTGAAGGCAAGGAAGCGTTTGAGAAAGCTAATTCCGAAGACCTGTCGTGTTGCGGTGGGGCATGTCACACGTAGTGTTTAATCATCAATGCTTATATGCGATAATAGCGCGGTACTCCGTACCTTTATCCTTCACACATCTCACTTTTCTATAAATAGAAAGGTGCGCTGCACCAAATCACTCTGGAGGCTCTCTTACAAATCTAAAGGAGCACTGCGCCATTTCCCTCTTTAGGTTGCTCTAAGAACAAAACCTGCTGCAGAGCAGCAATCTCTTTGTAAAACTCAGCGTCAAGAATCAAGATGAAAAGCTACAGAGTAGCGCGCTTCGAAGATGGTTAGAGCGGTACTCCGTACCTTTTTACCCTTGCAGCTAACTATTCTACAAAGAGGCAGGTGCGCTGCACCTCTTGGCCTAAGGGTATGTTTCGAAAACCTGCTGCATGCGCAGCAGACTCTTTGTAAAATGCTTAAAAAAAAGCCCTGAGTATCCCCAGAGCTTTATCAAACTAATTTCACTATTGAGAGTTATTGGCCTCCACCCTGAACACCTCCCGGCTGACCGGAGGAGTAGGTTTTACTCCTTTCGATAGATTGCAGGGCCAGGTAATTATCACCATATTTCTGCATGTTGTCTTCTTCAAGATCATACTGGTCAAAGTGGCGCTCTTCATCGTCAACTAACTGTTCAAAAAGGCGTTTCGATGCCGAATCGTTGTTATCGTTACACTGACGTGCAAAGTCATTGTACATCTCATAGCTTTCTTCTTCCATTGTTTTAGCTTTGTCGAGCATCTTGCCAACATTCTGCTCCTGCGTCACCTTCTCTCCCACTGTCATTTCAACATCGCCGCCAAGGAACAACACCCTTTCGGCCAGCAGTTCCACATGCTGCATCTCTTCAATAGCAGTCTTTTTAAAAAGATCGGCTAATAAATCATAACCTTTATCATCACAGTGAAAGTGAAAATACATGTACTGGTGCAAAGCTCTCAACTCATCAGCTATCGCTTCGTTTAACAGCTCTACACTCTTCTCCTTATTCATCTTATATTTCTTCATGTTTATTTGTTTGATATTTGGTTTTGTTTTTCAAATATACGAAATAAAAGAATATCAAATAGATTGACTATTTGTCTTTGTTTTCATCTTTTTCCTTAAATCGCTCTTTCAGGCTTTCAAGGTTATATCTAAATATTTCCCTGGCCTCTTCCACGGCTGATTTTAATTCCTTTGAAGTATCATCAGTAGCCTTTTTGTACTTTTCATACTCCAGCTCCAATTCTTTTTTCTTAATTCGTAAGTCATCAATTAAATTCCTGTATTCAAGCTTAGTAGTCTCATTTGCCTCTTTAAATCTATGTTCAAGGCTATTCATTTCATCAAATAGCTTATCAATATTTTTCTTTGCTATTTCTCTGTTTTTATCGTTATGCATAAAACCCCCTGTTTTAAATTATTAAATCATTCTTTTATTATCAAAACACATGACAAAAAACATGCTCTTTGATGCAATATTTTTTCATCTCTCTGTAAATTTCAACGTCATCACCGGCACCTTGTTCAATTTCTAAATATTCTTTCTATATTTACTTTTTCGTAATGAATTCAAATCAAACTACTAACTAACTACATTTGATATGAGTGATATTCTACAAACAATTGATGAAGCTATTCAAACCTATAACCAGTATGTGGGTGGTTATGCCTTGTTGATCCTGCTTATTCCCACAGGGATTTTCTTTGCCATCAAATACAAATTCCTGCACCTTACAAAACTTCGACATTCATTCAACATTATTCGTGGAAAATACGATAATGAAAAAGACGAAGGGGATATCAATCACTTCAGGGCATTGACCACCGCCCTCAGCGCCACCGTAGGAACAGGAAACATCGTAGGTGTTGCATTGGCCATTTATTTTGGAGGCCCCGGAGCTATCTTCTGGATGTGGGTCACCGTACTTTTCGGGATGATGATTAAGTTCGTGGAATGTACATTATCACAAAAATACCGCAAAATAAACCCCGACGGCTCTGTGTCGGGAGGCCCTATGTATTACATGGAAATGGGCTTAAAAGATAAACTGGGTAGTTTTGCTAAAGTGCTGGCTGTGGTTTTTGCGGCCGCCACCGTGCTTTGTTCGCTCGGCACAGGAAACATGGCTCAGTCGAACTCGATGGCCGACGTAATGAACGAAAGCTATCAGATTCCTGTATGGGTAACCGGGTTGTTCGTCACTGCTATGGTCCTGCTGGTCATCATCGGTGGGATAAAAAGAATTGCCAGCGTTACATCAAAACTGGTACCGTTTATGGCCTTCTTCTATTTTTTGGCGGCTATCATTATTATTGCCATCAACTATGTTGAAATTCCAGCTGCTTTCGCGATGATTTTTACGGATGCTTTTACCGGAACGGCGGCGCAGGGAGGATTCATAGGCTCGGTGTTTATTATCACCTTACGCTACGGGGTGGCCAGAGGACTTTTTTCTAATGAGGCCGGACAAGGATCGGCGGCCATCGCACACTCTGCCGCTAAAACGAAATATCCTGTGCGCGAAGGGCTGGTAGCCTCCGTGGGGCCATTTATCGACACTCTGATAATCTGTACGCTGACAGCACTGGTAATCATACTTACCGGAGCCTGGGACAGCGGTGAAAAAGGCGTTGCCATGACCGTAACCGGCTTTGCTAAAGGCCTGGCAAGAATTGATATGGGTTGGATGGCACAGCACATCGTTTCGTTTGGGCTACTGCTGTTTGCTTTCTCCACCATGATTAGCTGGTCTTATTATGGTTCGCAGGCTGCCGAATACCTCTTTGGTAGAAAATGGGTTACGCCTTACCGCTTCTTGTTCGGACTATTCGTTTTCTTCGGTTCAATCTGGGGCATCGACCTGGTCTGGCATTTTGTGGATATGGTCATTACCTTTATGACGATTCCTAACCTGATAGCACTGTTACTCCTCACTCCGGTGGTTACTAAAGAAATCAAAAGTTATTTTACCGAATTCCAGGAACTTTAAACAACTACTATTATAAGCTAACGCCCGGATACCTTCGAAATATCCGGGCTTTTTTATGCACAGGCGCTACCCATTAAACAATGTCCTTCTTCAGGATGTTAAGACCTTGTAAACAAAACAATAAATCTTATGAAGTATTATTATAGCAAAACAATAAAGGATAATTTCGAAAATACTGAAAAACGTATTACAGATGCTTTAGCTGACCAGGGCTTTGGAATTATTACAGAAATAAATTTCAAAGAAACCTTTAAGGCTAAGCTCGACAAGGACATTGATAAGTATAAGGTTTTAGGTGCTTGCAGTCCGCAAAACGCCTTCAACGCAATTTCTGTAGAGCAACGTGTTGCTTTGATGTTGCCTTGCAATGTGCTTGTACACGAAAAAGAAGACGGCGTCACCGAGGTAGCTGCTGTTGAGCCTCCGGCGTCAATGCAAGCTATAGAAAATGAGGAGCTCAAACCTATCCTTGAAGAAATCAAAGTACGGCTCCACAAAGCGGTCGATTCACTGACCGTAGAGCCTATCTAAGTCATTTAAGCCATCCTTCCGGGTGGCTTTTTTAAATTCCCCTTAACAATTTTACAGCATCAGAACTTGTTAAAACAAAAACCAAAAGCATTATTTTTGCGTTTCGTCAA
>JAASSU010000057.1 GCA_021767705.1 Bacteroidota bacterium
AAGCTGATTTTGACACCATTATCGATATTTCTGAGTTTCGCGGTATACACTGCGCTTTTATTGGTTATTTCGGCCATCACCAGCCGTAATGCCGACACGCAATCCTACTTCCTCGGAAACAGGCAATCGCCATGGTATGTTGTGGCCTACGGCATGATTGGTGCTTCCTTGTCGGGAGTCACTTTTATTTCCATTCCCGGGGATGTTGGCGCGTCGCAGTTCTCCTACATGGTCATTGTAATGGGGTATCTGATAGGATATTTTGTGATAGCCAATGTGCTGCTGCCGGTGTATTACAGCATGAACCTGACCTCTATCTACACCTATCTTGAAAGCAGGTTCGGATTTTGGTCGTACAAGACCGGGGCCTTCTTTTTCCTGGTATCACGCCTGATAGGGGCTTCTTTCAGGATGTTCCTGGTGGTGAATGTATTGCAAATCTTTGTGTTTGATGCCTGGGGCATCCCTTTCTGGCTCAGCGTATCATTGTTTATGCTGCTGATGATTTTATACACCTACAGAGGCGGTATCAAAACCATTGTATGGACCGATACCCTTCAAACCACTTTTATGCTGGTAACAGTTATCCTTTCCATCGTTTTGATCCATCAGAACATGGAGATTTCCTTATCAGAGCTTATCAACCGGGTCATGGAAAGTGATTATTCGCGAGTGTTTAACACTGCCGTGGATGAGAAAACGCATTTTATCAAACAATTCCTTAGCGGGATTTTTATCGCGATTGTCATGACAGGCCTCGATCAGGACATGATGCAGAAAAACCTCTCCTGCCGTTCGCTTCCCGAAGCCAAAAAGAATGTCTACTGGATGAGTGCATCGCTGGTTCCGGTCAATATGCTTATTCTTCTTTTAGGGGCATCCTTATTCATATTCGCAAACAGTAAGGGTATTGCTATTCCTGAAAGAAGTGACAACTTTTTCCCCATCATTGCATTGCAACACCTTCCCGCTGCAGCCGGAATTGTTTTTATGATTGGATTAATATCGGCTGCTTATTCGAGTGCCGACAGTGCGCTGACTTCTCTAACGACATCGTTTGCGGTAGATTTTTTGAACATTAATAAGCGCAAGAACCTTAGGGAGTTAGATAAGCGAAAGCTGCGACATGCAATACATTTTTTTATTGCCGGTATTATAGTTCTCATTATTATTGTTTTCAGAGCGGTGAATGATGAATCAGTAATTTCCAGGCTGTTCACCATTGCCGGGTATACATACGGTCCGTTATTGGGAATGTTCTTCTTTGGCTTGTTTACCAAAATAAAAGTTAAGGATCGATGGATTCCTGTTGTTGCCCTTCTGTCGCCAATTGCATCTTATTTTTTGAGCCTCTACTCAGAAGATTTGTTCTTTGGCTACAAATTCGGCTTTGAATTGTTACTTGTAAATGGAGCCCTAACGGCTCTCGGCTTGTATTTTCTTAAGAAATAATTAACACTGAAACACATATGTACATATATTCAAATATGTAATTTTGAAGTTTTTTAATTAATAAACCTAACTAAACCTTGTTCGTGTATGGATAATTTACGTTTCAAAGCACTGGAAATTAGCCTTTCCAGAAAAGTAAAACATTTCGAAGCTCCGCCAAAAGCTTCCGGGTATTTTGGTGAACTTACTTTTAGCAAAAAAGTAATGCAGGAGTATCTCTCCAAAGATTCCTTTAAAAAGGTAATGAATGCTGTAGAAGAGGGCTCTCAGATTGATCGTGCAACGGCTCATGAGGTAGCTACCTCAATGAAGGCATGGGCCACCAGCAAAGGTGCCACTCATTACACCCACTGGTTTCACCCGCTGACAGGATCCACTGCCGAAAAACATGACGCATTTATCTCCACGCTTGAGGATGGAACCGCTATCGAGCGTTTCGGAGGCGATGAGCTTGTTCAGCAAGAGCCTGACGCTTCCAGCTTTCCGAGTGGTGGTTTGAGAAATACTTTCGAAGCCCGCGGTTACACGGCCTGGGATCCATCATCACCGGCATTTATTCTCGACAGGACTCTTTGTGTCCCTACCGTTTTTATTGCCTACACCGGGGAAGCACTGGATTACAAAACCCCTCTTCTTAAAGCATTGAGCGCTGTAGATAAGGCCGCTACACGTGTGTGTAAGCTCTTTAGCGAGGATACTAAAAAGGTGTCATCTACATTGGGATGGGAGCAGGAGTACTTTTTGGTGGACAGCGCGCTATACAAAGCCCGTCCCGACCTCATGCTTACCGGACGCTCAGTGTTTGGGCATGCTTCAGCTAAAGACCAGCAGCTCTCTGACCACTATTTCGGTCGTATAAACGAGCGCGTAGTCAACTTTATGCAGGAGCTGGAGTATGAATCTTTGCGTTTAGGTATCCCGGTGAAAACACGTCACAATGAGGTGGCACCAAACCAATTTGAGTGTGCTCCTATTTTTGAAGAAACCAACGTATCTGTGGATCACAACCAGTTGTTTATGCACCTGCTCGACAGAGTAGCCCAGCATTATGACCTGGCTGTTCTGCTCCACGAGAAGCCGTTTTCAAGATTGAATGGTTCAGGAAAGCACAACAACTGGTCGCTACAGACCAATAATGGTGTTAACCTGCTCTCGCCCGGAAAAACAAAAGAGGAAAACCTGCGCTTCCTTACCTTCCTTGTAAATACGATTAAGGCGGTTCATGATAACACTGACCTGCTGCGCGGCCATATCGCCTCGTCAAGCAACGACCTTCGCCTGGGAGCAAACGAGGCACCACCAGCCATTATCTCGGTATTTATTGGTAACAGGCTGACACAAATGCTCGACGAAATTGAAAAAGGAAACGGATTGGAAAACCCAAATGATGGTGCTGAGAATATCAGTATTCCTAAAATCCCAGAGATTTTGCTGGATAACACCGACCGTAACCGTACTTCTCCTTTTGCTTTTACAGGAAATAAGTTCGAATTCAGGGCGGTAGGATCAGCAGAGAGCTGTTCAAAACCGATGATTGTCCTCAATGCAGTGGTAGCTGAACAGTTGAATCAGTTCGCCGATAAAGTGGAAGCTAAAATTGATGCTGGAACAGAAAAGAACCAGGCGATTGTTGAGGTTATCAGGGAAGCTGTGAAAGAATCGAAATCCGTCAGGTTCGAAGGAAACAGTTACAGTCAGGAATGGGTTGATGAAGCAGCAAAACGAGGACTGCCAAATATCAGCTCAACCACCGAAGCACTTAAAACAACGGCTAGTGAGAAGAGTGTAAAGCTTTTTGAAAAGCTTGGTGTGCTTAGCGAAAGAGAGCTGAAAGCGCGTTATTCGATCAAGCTTGAAAAGTATATCAAGAAATTGCAGATAGAAGCACGCGTAATTGGAGATTTGGCGACAAACCACATTATTCCCACAGCAATCAGGTATCAGAACACTTTGATAGAAAATGTGAAAGGATTACAGGAAGTGCTTGACAATAAAACGTTTTCAAGCCTCGCCAAGAACCAGGTGCAAACCATCAAAGAAATCTCTGAACACATCCAGGAAATAAAAGTCAATGTGCATGAGATGGTGGAAGAGCGCAAGAAAGCAAACAATATGGAGGATGAAGAGGAACAAGGGGAAGCCTATTACGGAAAGGTGCTCCCTTATTTCGAAAAGATCCGTTATCATGTGGATAAGCTTGAGCTTTTAGTTGATGATGATCTCTGGCCATTACCGAAATATCGCGAAATGTTATTTCTTAAATAAGCATCAAGCTTCGAATTGAAAAAAGTCCTGCCTCTGGCGGGGCTTTTTTCTGTAATAGAAACTTTTTTTTTTACTAAGGACATGCCGTTGTTTCATGAGCTAAAACCATTATTTTTGATACAAATTTGAAATTATGAAAATCATTGCTACACTTTTAGGTTTTGTTTTTTTAGCGGTAGCTTCACAGGCTCAGGTTACGGTCATGCCCGCCGATAAATCCCTTTCAACCAATGGGGTGTTTTACTCACTCCCGAAAACAGTGTTGAAGGTATCGGTTACGGTAGAGAAGGAGTCTTTTTATGCAGGGCCCCTGGCCAGCTATGCCGATGAGTATCTGGGGCTCGAAAATGTGAGCACATCCGACAATAGCTCTTATCGAATTGTTGAGCTCAGCGTGAGTAAGGAGGAGATCCCGGATTCTGAGCAGTTTTATTTCATTGAGTTCAAACCCGAGGAGATGAAAGACAAACACCAGTTTAGTCTGGCATTAAGCGAAAATGGATTTCTTACCGGGTTCAATCATCTGACCACTGGTGATGAATTAAGTAAAAAGAAGACGATCGTTTCTTCAGATACGAAGAAAGAAGATCGCGAAAAGCTTTTCGATTACCAGGATATCACCGGGATGAAGCAGGTGATTGACACGGTTATCCGCACGATTACAGTGGATACTACCACGATAGAGGAATTTCAGATCAGTAAAAACTGGATAAGGCGCACCCGCGAAGAAAAAGCACGGATGGCGGCCGAAAGAATAGAAAAGATTTTACAAGACCGTTACTACCTCTCTATCGGTTATCAGGAAGTAGCCTACGAGGAAGGTACGATGAGATACATGGATAACCGATTGAAAGAGCGTCAGAAAGAGTATGAAGCACTGTTCACCGGAAAAACAATTTCTTCGAAGCAGACCTATCAGTTTGAGTTTATTCCTGAAAAGAATGAGAAGCAAGTGAGAGAAGTACTGTTTCGTTTTTCCCCAAATTCCGGAGTGCGCGAAGCTGCCAGCTCTGTAGGCCATCCTGTTCATATCATTGTTAAGGATGACAAGGTAACCGCTGATATCGAGACAAAAGCCCGGTTGCTGAAACAAACCGATAAAACAAAAAAAGGTATTTATTATCGCGTGCCCGGATACGCAGTGATTTCTATTGAAGCCGATGGTGAGGCTTTGTTTAGCGACCGCATGCGTATCAACCAACTGGGTGTAGTCAGCTATGCACCTTATTCGCGTAAGATGGGATTTGAGCTCCATCCGTCAAGCGGAAATATTAAAAGAGTGGAGCTGGAGTACCAGGACTAAAACAGCGTTTCTGACTGATAACCAAGTCTGAAAAGCGGCACCAGTTGCAATCCGAAATGCTCCTTCCCGGGAAGGATGGTTTGGTTGTAGTATCCGGTCATATCAAGTGCCACATAAACGTGGTCCTGGAAAAAGAATTTGGCACCACCACCAAAAAGCACGCCAAAGCCAATTCCACCCTGCTTGAAATCATATTCAATCTCCGGATATCCCGGGTCGGTCAGGTTTTGCCGATAGTTGGTCTTGATGCTGTAAGTCAACCTCCCGATGTTGATTTTGTTCTCCTCCACAGTTGTGTTGTTGATATTCAGACCGCCCATCAGGTAAACCGATGACTTCTCATCGATGGAAATGGTTTTTCGGATCCCCATATCAATATACACTCGCTCTTCCGACCCATAGATATCACCCAGCACGTAATCGTCAAACGTTTCATCCTGGATTTCGAGTTCGATACGGAAGACATCAGAAGTCTGGAGTTTGACATACTGAAAGTTCACGAAATAACTCATCGACGAATCGCGGTGGTACTCCACGTGCAGGCCGGGCATCACTTCTGCACTGTATTTCATGTTTTGTGGCAGCTCGCCCAGCGAGTAATTGTAATACCCCAGCTCGGCACTGATTTCGTCGTCATAGCGGTCGTTATACAGCACCCTGGTGATGTCATTGTCGCCTTCGCCATTGTAAAAATTGGCCGAATAATTATCCGGAATAAAACCACCGACATTGATGCCGTATTCCCACCAGGAATAGTGCTCGCCTTCTTCCTGCGAGGTGGCTGTCATTGATGAGGTCAGAAGTAAAATCAGAAAAAGGGTTCTATAACGCATGATGGATTTTCTTTAGTTTCACAAGAAGGGCTTCCAGTTTGTCGATTTTAAGCATGTTGGCTCCGTCCGATTTTGCCTTGTCGGGATGGGGGTGCGTTTCGATAAAAATACCATCGGCACCCACAGCAATGGCTGCCTTGGCAATGGTTTCGATAAGCTGTGGTTTTCCGCCGGTCACCCCTGAGTTTTGATTCGGTTGCTGCAGCGAGTGGGTCACGTCCATAATCACATCCACGCCCTGCGATTTCATCACCGGAATTCCGCGATAGTCAACAACCAGGTCCTGATAGCCGAAAGTGGTGCCACGCTCGGTAAGCATGATGTTTTTATTGCCCGACTGCCTGACCTTTTCTACGGCAAACTTCATGGCATCCGCCGAAAGGAACTGCCCTTTTTTGATGTTCACCACCTTGCCGGTTTGTGCGGCGGCCACCAGCAACTCGGTCTGACGGCACAGAAAGGCCGGGATTTGCAGTACGTCAACATATTCGGCAGCCATCTCAGCCTCAGCAGCACTGTGGATATCCGTAACCACCGGAATACCGAGTTTTTCTCTGACCTTTCCGAGCACTTTGAGTCCGCGGTGATCGCCAATTCCCGTAAAGGAATCGAGTCGTGAGCGGTTGGCTTTTTTGTAGGAAGCTTTAAAAATGTAAGGGATTTCCAGCTTTTCGCTGATCTCTTTGATGGTTTGTGCAATCGCTATTGGGGAGTCCTCATCTTCGATAGCACAAGGCCCTGCAATCAGCAGGAAGTTGCCCTTGTCAGTAAACTTAATATTTGGAATGTTTTCTATCATCGTTTTTAAAATTCATATTTATCCTTCCAGAAGGAAGACATTTTTTTCTTTAGCTCTTGCTCGCGGGCATTTTGCCCTGACTGATAAAGATTCTCGCTCGATACACGTTCCGGCATAAAATCCTGGAAAGCAAAGTTTCCCGGATAGTCGTGCGCATACTTGTAGTCTTTCCCGTACCCAGCCTCTTTCATGAGCTTGGTGGGTGCGTTGCGTATGTGCAGCGGCACGGGCAGGTCGCCGGTTTTCTTCACCAGTTGTTGCGCCCTGTTGATGGCCATGTAGGCGCTGTTGCTCTTCGGCGAAGTGGCAAGGTAGATGGCTGTTTCGGAGAGGATGATGCGGCTTTCGGGCCAGCCAATCTTTTCGATGGCTTCGAAACAACTGTTGGCTAAAAGCAGTGCGTTTGGGTTGGCCAGCCCAATATCTTCGGAGGCCAAAATAAGCAGTCTGCGGGCAATAAACTTAGGCTCCTCCCCGGCATCTATCATGCGCGCCAGCCAGTAAACGGCGGCATTAGGGTCAGAGCCACGTACCGATTTAATAAATGCAGAGATAATATCGTAGTGCATCTCCCCCGACTTATCATACCGGGCAAGGTTTTGCTGCACAATCTTCAGCACTTTTTTATCGTCAACAACAATGGGATCCTCTTCCGAATAGGCATGTACAGTCATCTCGAGGGCGTTGAAAAGCTTGCGGGCATCGCCTCCCGAAATTCTTTTCAGGGCAGCGTGCTCTTTCACCTCAATTTCCTTTTCGAGTGCTTCGCTCAGACTTTCTTTACCTGACTGGATAAGCGTTTCGAGATGGGCGGTGGTGAGGTGTTTGAGGATGTAGACCTGGCAGCGGGAGAGAAGCGGTGAAATGACCTCGAAGGAAGGATTCTCGGTAGTAGCACCTATCAATGTGATAATTCCCTGCTCTACAGCACCCAGAAGGGAGTCCTGCTGTGACTTGCTGAAACGGTGAATCTCGTCGATAAACAAGATAGCGTCGGAGGCCTGCCGTGCCAGCTCAATGACCTTACGCACATCTTTCACCCCCGAGCTTACAGCACTCAGCGTGTAAAACGGACGGTGCAGCTCCTGTGCAATAATATTGGCCAGCGTGGTTTTTCCCACCCCGGGAGGGCCCCAGAAAATCATACTCGGAATATTCCCCGACTCAATAGCCTGACGCAGCACCGCCTCTTTCCCGACAAGGTGCTCCTGCCCGATATATTCATCCAGTGTTTGTGGTCGTAATGTCTCCGCCAGTGGTTTCGCCATCAGAAATGTTTTTCCAAAATTATGAAAAATGTTCGATGAAGACAGGCTTTGCCTTTGAAGTCTGATGGCAGTTAAACAAATGATCCATTAATCATTTATAAATGATTGATTTGAAGCTAAGAAGGGCTGCTTGACAAAATTCTTCCTTCTTTGATGTAATGTATCAGGAAATTTTATACTCTCCATCAAGCAATTCCACATTAAAATTGACCTTCGCATGTAAGGCTCTGAAAACCCTCAAAATATTAGCTAAAGTTACATTTTTTGCATTTCTTTCGATACGAGATATCTGCGACTTTTGAACTCCGATTAGCTCACCCAGCTGCGACTGTGTCAATTTTCTTTCCTTTCGGGTTTGTCTTATCATTTCCCCCAGCATATCGAGGCGCAATTCATATTCATAATCATCTCTTTCCATTTCTCCGGGTTTACCCAGATATTTGTCTTTTGCCTCTTCTAATGTATATATTCTCAGTTTAGTATCTTCCATTTTATTTCTTCTTTTGTTCAAAATATTGATTCATTATTCTTTTTGCTTTATCAATCTCACTCTTTGGGATTTTATTCGTTTTCTTGACTATTCCATGAGTTGCAACTACAAGTGTGTCCGCGTTTTCTGTTTTGTCCCAAAAGGAAAACAGTCTGTAATATGATCTTTTATATTTCGTTCTGAATTCCCAGATAGCATCATCAATTTTCTTGAAAAGCTCTGGATCATTTACATACCTGGCTTTATCAATATTGTAAAGAATTTTATTTCTTGTTTTCTTATCAAGCGAACCAAGCAAATCCCAGACTTCTCCAAGAAGTATAACTTCAAACCTTTGCTTCATCTTCATCAAAATATGCTTTACAAATTTAAAAATAAGTTCTAATATATAGTAACTTTTTTCGATGAAGATAGCAAATGTAATAGGCTCTTAAATATTTATTACCTTTGGGTAACTGATTTGTATGACCTGAATACAGAAAGCACAAAGACTAAAAAAGATAGAACGATGAAAATGCTGATGATATATTGTGATAAGTTTGGCTATGAACCTTCTGTGAAGACGCTCAAGGATTTTCCGGATGTGCGTGAAGGGAATTCTTTATCAGATGTGCTGGTTGGGTTTATCCAGGCTGAATCGCAGGATGAATTTGATTTGAAGGGTGTGGAGACTAAGATGATTAAAAACCTGAAGTGGGCGGCCAAAAAGAATGGCACTACACGAATTGTTTTGCATTCATTTTCTCATTTGTCTGACAGTAAAGCCACCCCTGAATTCACCAAGAAACTCTTCGATCAGGCTGAAGCACGTCTCAACAGGTCCGATTACGAAGCCTCGCAAACACCGTTTGGATACTTCCTTTCGCTCGATGTGCAGGCTCCCGGTAATTCGCAAGCCCGAATTTTTAAGAGTTTTGTTTGAATTATCTAATCCAACTCAAACCAAGGCGCCACAAAAGGAGTTTTGTCTTCTGGTTCGCTTTTATGATTGAACTCGTTGGTTTTTTTGTTATAGATGTAATCCTTTTGAAGTGATTGGTGCTCATCGGCTACAACCTCTATTCCATGCAGTAAGGTTTCCAGCTCTTGGTCTGTCATGGTGGGATGGAGCGAAGCCCTGATCCATCCGGGTTTCATCGACAGGTCGCCGTGATTAATCAGTTGAGTGATCTTGTGCGAGTCTTCGTAAGACACATCCAAAAGATAGTGGCCGTAAGTGCCGGCGCAGGCGCACCCGCCGCGCGTCTGTATCCCGAAAAGGTCATTCAAAAGCTTTACGCCCAGGTTGTAGTGCAAATTATCGATGTAAAATGAAATCACCCCGAGGCGCTCATGCATATTGTCGGCCAGGATATTCACATTCGGAATTTTATTCAGCCTGTCGAAAGCCTTTTTCAGCAACTCATCCTCTCTTTTACGGATGAGCCCTGGGTTCATCTGCTCTTTGAGTTTTATGGCCAGCGATGTTCTGATCGCCTGCATGAACCCCGGCGTGCCACCGTCTTCGCGCGCTTCGATATCGTCGATGTATTTGTATTCGCCCCAGGGGTTGGTCCAGTCTACCGTTCCGCCACCCGGATGGTCGGGGACGGGATTTTTATAGATATTCGAGTCAAAAATCATAACCCCTGAGGTGCCGGGGCCACCAAGGAATTTATGCGGAGAAAAGAAGATCGCGTCCAGCTTGTCCATATCATCGCCCGGATGCATGTTAATGTCCACATACGGAGCCGAAGCAGCAAAATCCACAAAACACAGTCCGTTGGCCTCATGCATGATGCGCGCCATTTCGTGATAGGGCGTCTCGATGCCCGTAACATTCGAAGCAGCGGTGAAAGAACCAATCTTCAGCTTCCGGTTTTCGTATTTCTTCAATTTTTTCCGAAGGTCGTCCAAATCAACCAAAAGATCCTTATCCGGCTCCACAACCTCCACATCGGCGATGGTTTCATACCAGGAAGTCTGGTTTGAATGATGTTCCATGTGGGTGATAAACACCACCGGACGTTCGGTTTTGTTGAGGCAGTCTTTACGGCTGAGCAATCCACATGACTTCAATCCTAAAATACGCTGCATTTTATTGATGACGGCGGTCATGCCATATCCGGCAAAGAGAATCACGTCGTTGGGCCCGGCATTGACGTGCTTTTTTATCTGCTGCTGTGCGTAGTGATAGGCGTTGGTCATCAGGGTGCCGGTCACGCTGGTTTCGGTGTGCGTGTTGCCGATGAAAGGGCCGAAAGTATTGGTGAGTTTTTCCTCGATGGGACGGTAAAGACGTCCGCTGGCAATCCAGTCGGCGTAAACTAATGGCTTTTCCCCGTAAGGCGTATGAATGGTTTGGTTAAAACCTACCGTATTTTGTCTGAATTTTTCGAAATGGTTTTCCATAGTATAAAAATCTGCTCAATGCCACTAATGTCACTATACAAGTGCAAACGGTTGCATATGTAATGATAATCGGTGCAAAATAACGAATTTTTCTCAGAACCACTGATGTTTACAGCTCATCGCGATGCAGCATCAGCAGGTGCGCCGCTGACCATGAGAAATGCGGAGCGTTCAGTCCTTCACCACTTTGCGGATGATAGTTTTCATAAATAGGGCCATTTCCTTTGAGGCCGGAGGTGTTATTCAGAAGCTTTTTAAACATTTCATTGCTTTCGTCCCAAAGCCCGGTCATCCGCATTCCCTGAATGGCAAAGTAAGCCTGGTCTATCCACACCGGGCCACGCCAATATCCTTTTTCAGGATTAAATTTTTCATGACTGGCCGACAGGGTTGGGAAAGGGACGTAGGTGTTAAAATGATTGGGACTGAACAGCGTGTGGCCAATCATTTTCCGGGTGCGATGGCCCGAAATCTGCGCGTAAAGCGGAATCCAGGCTTCAGGGCCTTTTATCCGGATGGCGGTGTCGCTATCGATATGGATGTCGTAGTAGTACTTATCATCATCAAAATAGAATTTCTCAGCGACTTTCTTTTTCAGCGATTTGGCCTCCTCTTCAAACTGCACCGCATCTTCCTCGTAATTCAGGATCCAGGCCATATTGGCAAGGTGCATCTTTTCGAGGTACAAGTAGCTGTTCAAGTCTACCGACTCCTGGTTGAGGGAGGATGCATTTTCGCCATTCCTCAGGAGCTTCGCCTTGTCGAAACGCACGGCATTGTCCATGCCGCTTTCCCATTTGGCGGCCAGCAGCGTGCCGTCCGTGCTTCCGTATTCACACAGCGAATCTTTGTCATGGTCGCGGTGCTGATACCACCACTCATGGTATTTTTTTACTTTCGGATACAGCTCCTTTAAAAAATCTGCATCTTTCGTGTAATCGTACACTTTATAAACCGCCCATCCCGACAAGGGCGGCTTGGTGTTGCGCCAGTTATTTTCTTCTTTATCAGGATAGATGCAGTCGGCCACCATGCCGTTTTTGTTTTGGTAATCAAACATCGCTTTGACCTGTGCTTTGGCCAGCTCAGGATGGAAAGAGGCCAGTGCCACGGCGTGCTTCCAACTGTCCCAGGCCCAGAAACCATGAAATCCCGCGTAAGCGTAAGAAGGGAAAAGGCCGTCGTGCAGAAGGTCTTTGCGGGCCTTCCGCCAGTTATGAATCAAAGTGGTCACACTTTTTACGCCGATGATCTTCATTGAAGAATCGTTGTTCATGTAGTTATCCACGGCCAGCGCATCGTTGAGGTAGTTGTTCCAACGGGTTTCGTTCTCCTCAAGCAGCCGTTCGCAGTCTTCGGTATCAAAGGTTTTATGAGGGGCCTGGTTAAAGGAAAAAGTGTGGGTAAAGGCTTTCTTTTCATCGGGCTGCAGCCGGAAATTTTGGTTTCCGAAAGAATA
The DNA here is from genome assembly GCA_021767705.1 of Bacteroidota bacterium. GTDB lineage: Bacteria > Bacteroidota > Bacteroidia > Bacteroidales > JAIPAH01 > JAIPAH01. Next base: position 12,261 of record JAASSU010000057.1, read on the forward strand.
GGATTTTTTAGTAACTGTCAAATCCTGCTTCTCTCCTGAAAAAGAAACGTAGAGGCTATCGTGCGAATCGATGATGGAAAGGTATTGTTCTTCGGGCACCACCATCAGGGCCTTTTTTGATGCTCCAGAAAACTCAGTGTGCAGGCTGAGAGGATGGCTGCTGGTGTTTTTTATTTCCGAATACCCTAAAACGGTGTGGCCGGAGACATAGAACAGCTTTTGAGTAAGAGTAAAATCAGGATAGAAAAAACGCTGCTCAAGCAGTCCGGGATAAAAGCTTTTTTGCAGGGAATCAACAACCGATATTGTTTCGCTTTCGCGGATGTTTAAAGCCATAACTTTTTCTGACAGCCACTTGTTGCTGGTGAGAGAAAAAGGCCCGGCAAATCCGGTGTTGTTGTCATCAGACAGTGCAAAGCCATACCATGAGCCCTGATCAAAGATGAGCGATTGTGGTTGGCCTTCCTTATCCGGATTGGCTTTTGCAGAAAAAACATTCGGATAATCATTCCGATCATAGTTGCGGGGCACTTCGTCCTCGTTCTGACATCCCGCCAGCAAACCTGCCAGCAAAGCTAAAATCCATATTTTTTTCATGATTCTGAATTACTTAGTGTTTGTATATCAAGTCTTGAAATTGTTAATTCTCTACCCGCAACCCCTTTATCCCCTAAAGGGGAACACCCCACACAATCAGTAGTTTAAAAAGTCCTCCCCTTCAGGGGAGTTAGAGGGGTGAATCCAAACGGTGATTTTATGGGCGGACTCTACTTAGCCATTTATTTGTTTTTTATCCTCTTCTGCCTTTTTATCGCGCGATGTCCCCCACAAATACCCCAGGAATCCACCCAAGATCAATCCTGCCAAAGGGTAGAGGAAATTCATGTTGAAGGCCATCACCGCAAAGCCGGCCATGCCCAGCACGCTGGCACCAATGGTTATTCCGCCTTCGGTAAACTGATTGGGGGTGCTCAGGCCATGCTGCCCTTGCAGATGTTTGATGATTACCTTGAAACGCTTTTCAATGCTACGGCGTACGGCAGGTGAGGGGTTCTTTAGTTTCGGGAGGTCTGAAGCCAGCTCATGGAGCATCTTCTGATAGTTCCCGGTTTCTTCACAGGGCTTGCAATACCCGGCTATTTTTCCGGATAGCTCGCTGATTCTTTCCGGATATTTTAAGTGCCGGGCCTGGCATTCCTTCGGGAGCATTTTCCGGTTTTTTGCAACCAGTTGTTGAATGACTTGATTCTTCTTTTCTACTTCGTTCATATTTTTTGACTGAAACACAAAAGTAAGAATTTAAGAGCTTCATCACAGCGCTAATAGTTTAATGCGGTTTACAGGCGCATAAAAAAACAACTGATCCCGGAATGGAGACCAGCTCTTTTTTGATTCATTCCTAATATCAAGAACTCTTAAATTTACGCGTAAGCCACTTTAATGACATCATCAAAATACTCCACAAAGTGTGGTTCAAGGCCTTCTTTGAGGTACCCGGGCAGTGAATCAAAGTCCCGCTGATTCTCTTTCGGAAAGATCAGTCGCGTAACCCCAACACGCCGTGCTGCGATTGTTTTTTCGCGCACCCCGCCAATCGGGAGCACCCTTCCCGTCAAGGTCAGTTCGCCGGTCATTGCCAGGTTTTTGTTTACGGCTTTATGTGTGGCCAGCGAGTAGAGTGCCAAGGCCATGGTGATTCCTGCCGAAGGGCCGTCCTTAGGGGTGGCTCCGGCCGGAACGTGCAAGTGCACTTCATGTTCATCAAAAAACTTACAGTATTTGTTTTCCTTGCAAAGAATGGAGCGTACATAAGAATATGCAATCTGGGTCGACTCTTTCATCACATCGCCCAGTTGTCCGGTTTGCTTGTAGCGCCCCGACTTGCTTTTGATGGCGTTGGCTTCGATGTAGAGGGTGGCGCCGCCCATCGAGGTCCAGGCCAGTCCCAGGGTCACACCGGGAATGCTTTTCTTGTAAAGCTTTTCGGTGGAGAAGACAGGTTTTCCGGCAAATTCTTCCACATTCTTTTGCGAGATGTTGACCCGGCTCACATCTTCTTCAGCTTGCTTCAGGGTCACCTGCCTCATAATTTTCTGAATGCGCTTTTCGAGGTTACGCACCCCAGCTTCGCGGGCATACTTGTCGATGAGGATCTCCAGGGCCTTGTCGGTAATGTTTACCTCTTTCATCAGCAATCCATGACGCTTTGCCTGCCGTGGGATAAGGTAGCGCTTGGCGATCTCTACCTTTTCCTCCAGGATATATCCGGGAAGCTGAATCACCTCCATCCGGTCTTTCAAGGGCCGTGGAATGGTGTCGAGCTGATTGGCAGTGGTGATGAAAAGGATGTTCGATAAATCATAGCGCACATCCAGGTAATGGTCGAGGAAGTCCTTGTTTTGTTCCGGGTCGAGCACTTCGAGCAGTGCCGAAGCCGGGTCGCCCTGGTAGCTGATGCCCAGCTTATCGATTTCATCGAGCATAATCACCGGGTTAGACGTGCCGGTGCGCTTGAGGCTCTGGATGATTTTTCCGGGCATCGCGCCAATGTAGGTGCGGCGGTGCCCTTTGATTTCTGCCTCATCGCGCATGCCACCAACAGAGAAGCGGAAAAACCCGCGATCAAGCGCATGGGCGATGGAGCGGCCTACAGAGGTTTTTCCCACTCCCGGAGGGCCCACCAGGCAGATAATGCTCCCGGAGATGCTGCCGCGTTTGATGATGGTGGAGATGTATTGGAGGATGACGTCTTTTACATCCTGCAAGCCGTAGTGTTCATCGTCAAGCACTTTGCGGGCTTTACGGATGTCGGTGTTGTCTTCCGAGTATTTTCCCCACGGAAGCTCAGTCAAGGTGTTCAGGTAGCTCCTGGTCACCTGGTACTCCGACGATGAGGGTTCCAGCACCTGCAGCTTTTCCATCTCTTCATCAAGGACCTTTTTCAGCTCATCGGTAAGCTTCAGGCTTCTGATGCGCTCTTTGAGCTTTTCTATCTCCTGCGATTTGTCGTCCTTCTCCAGTCCAAGCTCTTTTTTGATGGCTTTTAGCTGCTCGCGCAAGAAAAACTCTTTCTGTTGCTTATTCACCTTTTCATCGATTTGCTTTTGGATTTTATCCTGAATTTCCGAAAGCTCGATTTCCTCTCTGAGCAGGATAAGGATTTTTTCGGCTCGCTCGTTCAGGTCTCTGCTTTCGAGCAGCTCCTGCAGTTTGTCTGTGTCGGCCGACAAAATGGAAGCAATCAGGTCCATGAGCATGCCGGGCTTGTCGTTGGGGATATTCGACAAGATCATCCGTAGCTGTTCCTGCATCAGGGAGTTCTTCTTGATAAGATCCTTAACCGCTCCGATAATGCTGTTTACATAAGCTTTCAGCACCTCGTCGGGACGCTCTTCGGGGTCTTTATGATATTTCACCTGCCATTTGAGATGGTTTTTGCTCTTGACGGTTTTTACATGTTCAAAGCGCTGCATCCCTTGCAAAAGCACCTGCGCCTGGCCGGGGCCATTCGATTGCATCCGGTAA
>JAASSU010000291.1 GCA_021767705.1 Bacteroidota bacterium
AAACAATACACTTAGGAGATCATCATGGGTCAACAACAATTATTACTCGTAATACTCGTAACAATCATCGTAGGTATCGCAACCGTGGTAGCTATTAACACCTTCGGCTCTGCCGCAGATTCAGCTAACCTGGATGCTGTAAGACAGGATGTAGCTTCAATTGCTTCCTCGGCACAAGGTTATTTTATGAAACCTGAGATGCTTGGTGGGGGAGGTCAGGATTTTGGTGGTTTAACTTTTAATAGCATGGCTTTTGCTGCTGATTCAATTTCATCTGATGGATTAACTGCAATTAATGCAAATGGTAGATATGTTATGTCTGGAGCAACTGGTACTGCTACTTCTTTTACTGTTACAGCTCATCCAGCAAGTAGAATTGATGGTGCAGTTACTCTAACATCTGATGCTGACAATACTTTGGCAGCAACTATATCTGACAGTAATGTAGAATGGACTGACAACAATTAATAATATCGAACTTTTCTTATAAAAAGCCTCTGGTAATACCAGTGGCTTTTTTTATTGGTCCCAGCCGAGAGTTAAAACACCTGCACTTTCAATGCATGGTGGTTTAGTTATATCTGTTAAAAAAGTATAATTCTGAAGACCCATTAATTGTTATATAATATTCAAAACAATTAAAACTTATTGAATCATGGGGCAGCAACAGTTACTTTTAATTATACTAGTCACCATTTTGGTTGGTATCGCAACGATAGTTGCAATTAATACCATGCAAGAGACCCGTGCCAATGCAAATTATGATGCGATTAGACAAACCATGTTAGATGCTTCTGTAAAGGCACAAGGTTTTTATATGAAGAATGAATCAATGGGTGGAGGCGGAAAATCATTTCAAAATATTACCATGGAAAACATTGAAATTGAACCTGATAATGAACATGGTACCTTTAGTATTTCAGATGCAGGGGATGATTCCTTTACTATTACTGCTATACCCGTGGCTGGGGGAGAAAATATTGTTGGAATAGTTTATGCAGATAGCATGGAATTTGTAGATCCTGAGGAATAAGATTCTTCAATCTAAGTTTAATGTTTTCACTGTTGGGTTTTTATCACTTAAATCCGTGTAACTAATCACAAACTTTTTATTATATACCGTGATCTGCGGAAATCCACTGCTTCTATCTTTAGATAATCCCGGAACTGAATATTCTTCCATCATTTTTCCATTCAGATCATATTTCCTTATCAACAGTTCAGCACCCTCTTGATTTGGCCTTTGCCAGCTTACCCAGAGGAATTCATCGCTCATATTCAGATCTACACGACCAAGCGGTGCTTGGTCATCTAAGAGGATGGGTTCTCCATAGGTTTGTCCGTGGTCTTGTGAGAGTGCCATTTTAACGAGAGCCTCATCATTGGCTCCCGTGAACCATGCAACGGCTACGGTATTGCCATGAGCATCAATGGCCAGGCCATTGACCGGACAGGCGGCAATGTGCCAGTTATCGTTATTAATAGCTGTTGGTGCTGACCACTCACTATTGATCAGGGTTGTCGTATAAATATCCCGGATTTCATCAGGGGTTCGGTTTCTGTAAGCAGCCGCGTAGCCTTTTTCGGTTTTAACAATAGCCGTTTGGCAGCAGTCGCAAACGGTTTCATCAACCCGATAATCTTCCAGAATATCACCGGTGTTAGAAATTTGAGCAGCTCTGAGGGTCATGGCTTTATCCATGTTGGCGTAATCATCTACCGCACGATCCAGGGTTTGTCGGCCATCCAGCCAAAGGGCTATGTAAGTGGAATCGGTAGCCGGGGTCATACTGACGAACCCGTGTTCGGTGGGTGTATTGTCGGTGTGAGGGGTGAAGGAGTCTGACCATCCCTCGTTGTAAGTTTTCATCATTATGTGATAGGCATAAGTGCCGCCTTCCACCTTATCGAGCCAGTGTGCCGCCATGGGTTTTCCATTACGAGCAATGATGGCGGGGTAGTCGGCCCAGTTTACAAACCAGGTGGAGTCTGAGGCAATTTCAACCGGCTCACTCCAAGTTTCATTTGTGAATGTCGCGTACTTTAGTTTGGTGACGGAGTTTTCATCCTGTTCCATCCAGCTCATAAACACGGTTCCGGTGTTATCGGTAAAGAGCCGGGGAAAGAAGCTGTTATCCGAAGCAGGAGAGGGGATCTCGTTTATTTGGGATTCAGGAGCTGAAGTACAGGCGGCTAAGAATAGAGTGATCGTCAGGCAGAGGAGGCCAAAATGTTTCATGTATGGATGTTTGGTAATCATCATTGCGATGAATGTACAGGATATTGAGCAAACGTACATCCCCCTGTAAATGATCAGGTGATCATTTACGGTCCCTCTTTGAAGAGGGATTTTTCTAACACTTAAATTATCAGGAGATAACTTTGTTTCTGCAGCTTAAATGTGTTGAGTAATCCATCATTCCGTCCGGTCTTATTCTTCACTAAAGTAACCAGGGAAAGGACGGGGTGATGGATGGTTTTATATCAGCTTTTATAGTGTGTTAATTTTGGTACCCTTGGCCCAATCCATCACCCGGCTCGTCCTGAATCTTACGATCTGTCCTTTGGCTAGTGAGCCGAATGATGGATTTTGTTATTCGGCTGATCATTAATTCTCGTTCCGCCGCTCCGCTGCGGAATGCCTAACTGAGGCTCCGCCTCATACTGTAAAATGAAATAGTAAAAAAACTGTAAGGAATGACTCCTAAACGGCTCTTACTAAGTAAAAGCCAAAATAATGGGACGAAGTCGCTATAAAATTCACGAAAAACACTATCCATATTTTCTCACAAGCACCATAGTGGGAGGTCTTCCGCTATTTATGAATCCCTTTATCACAAAGATCGTTTTAGATGCGTTATGCTATCTGCAAAACGAGAACAGAGTCAAATTGTATGGATATGTCATAATGCCCAATCACATGCATCTTATTGCAGAGGATGAATCAATATCTGAAAAATCACGAGCGTTTAAATCATTCACCGGTAGAACTATCATTGATTACTTACTGAGTAATAACAGTAAAGTTTTGTTGAATGAATTGAAGTCAAAGAAACTAAAAAATCATCGGGACAGTGAATATCAGGTTTGGCAGGAAGGTCTTCACCCCAAAAAAATATTTTCTACCAAGATGATGCAGCAAAAAATGGATTACATTCATTTTAATCCCGTGAAAGCCGGTTTTTTGAAAGTCCTGTTTATTGGCGGCTTTCTTCTGCCGTTAATTATGAGGGTGGAAATGGTATAATTCCTGTCACTTTATTTATGGGATGATTTGTATGGATGTTGTATGCTCTTAGGTTGTTTTGGAATAGAATTGTAGTGCATTAGGTACGGTTGTTAATATGGTTGCCTTAACTGAGTAGGTTGAGGCAGAGCCTCAGTAAGGCATTCCTCAGTGGAGCGGCGGAACGTGGTTAAAGGGCTCAGTGGTTATGCTTAGCGTAATCTGCGTCTTCTTTGCGTTCTTTGCGGTTAGATCAAACGATCCATCACCCCGTTCTCTCTATACAATAGATCGAATTAGAAGAGTAAAAAACGGAATGATGGATTTAGCTTTGGCTGCTTAAGTCAGTCCATCAATCTTTAACCTGTCATCCTGATCCGCCGGCTGGCGGAGAAGGTTCTTGTCTATTCAGGAATGGCAATTAACTTGACCAAAGTGCGTGCCACTATCTAAATACTTTGCAAAATGATCATGGATGCAATGCAAAAGGTAAGGTTCATCGCTCCGCTCTGAATGACCCCTTGGTTGGTACTTTGATTTCACTCCGAAACAGAGTGGCCGGAACGAGGTGAAAACTGGGGTATCCTAATCCGCCATCCGGACTCAGCAGGTTGAGGCAGAGCCTCAATAGGGCATTCCGCAGCGGAGCGGCCGAGAAGGAAAAAATTGATCAGGAGAGATTCCCTCTTTGAAGAGGGACCGGCATTGAGCTGAAGCTCAATGACAGGGGGAAGTGAGTCAGGCCACAGATTCCTGCTTAGTGTACACCAGATATGCCAGATAAACCCCGATGAGATGAAGCGTGATCACCCCGAAAAAATAAAAAGCAGGTTCTGTTTGATGGGAATTAGCGATCTCAATAC
>JAASSU010000292.1 GCA_021767705.1 Bacteroidota bacterium
AAAGACCTTTTGGATGAAGACAGCCGCTATGCTGACTTCAAAGCGTTTAAAACCAAGCAGGTGCTGGTCTGCAATGTAGCTAAAGTCCCTTATTACGAGGTGGCACCCACTGAGCCGGACGTAGTGCTGGCCGATTTTATCCACTGGGCACATCCGGAACTGAATATCGATCATCAACCGGTTTACTATCAAAAAACAGAAGATGAATAGCGAAGCGATAACACGGACATGGCGCGACCGTTTCGGTTGGAACATTTTGTGGCTCAGTGTACTGTTGCTGGTTTTGGTTTTAGTGAACCTGTTCACCGGTTCGGTGAAAATCCCGATAAGGGAAGCCGCTGATATTCTTTTTTTTAACGGAGAAGATCACACCATCTGGAAAAACATATTACTCAAGTCGCGGATGCCCCAGGCCTTTACCGCGCTCATTGCCGGAGCAGCACTGGCAGTGAGCGGGCTGCAAATGCAAACGCTTTTCAGAAACCCGCTGGCCGGTCCTTCAGTATTAGGGATCAGTTCGGGAGCGAGCTTAGGGGTGGCATTAGTTGTTCTGCTTTTCAAAGGGATTTCAGGGTACTCATTATCCGACACCGGATTTTTTGGAAACATAGGCATCGCCGCAGCAGCATTTGGCGGTGCCATGGGAATTCTGTCGATCATCATGATAGCCTCAAGAGTGGTCACCAGCAATACTGTATTGCTTATCATCGGAATCATGATGGGCTATGCCGGCTCTTCGCTGGTAGGAATCCTTAAGTTTTACTCTGACCAGGCCGACCTGAAGAACTACGTGATTTGGGGGCTGGGAAGCTTTTCGAATGTGACATCCGGCGAACTGCCCTACCTGGTGCTGGTGATGCTGGCCATCATTATTATATCATTGTTTTTCACAAAGCAAATGAACCTTTATTTGTTGGGAGAACGCTATGCACAAAACCTTGGGGTAAATATCCGGGGTGTCCGTACCATTTTGATTTTGCTTTCTGGATTGCTGGTAGCTATAACCACTGCCTACACCGGGCCCATTGCCTTTTTGGGCCTTGCCGTGCCACACATCGGGAGGAATATATTTGTCACATCCGACCACCGTATGCTGCTGCCTTACGTGATTTTTCTGGGCGCAATTATCGCCTTGCTTTGTAACCTGGCAGCGAGGCTTCCAGGTTTCGAGGGGGCTATACCCATCAATACCATTACATCGATAATCGGGGCGCCCATCGTTATTTGGGTCATCATCAAACAAAGGAGCAGCTTATGAAAACCGCAGTCACCGCATCAGGCCTGAGTCTGGGTTTTCGCGGAAAACCCTTCAATACAGTTTTGCACACTGATGTAGACCTGCAAGTGAACTCGGGTGAGCTGAGTTGCATTCTTGGCCCGAACGGAGCCGGCAAGTCGACCCTTATCAAGACCATCGCCGGCTTTCTGCCACCCATTGAAGGGGAGGTCAGGATTTTTGGCCAGCCGGTGCAGGAGCTGTCTAATCGCGAGCTGTCGTTTGTCCTGAGTGTTGTTTTAACAGATAAGGTTTCCGTTCTTCACAGCAAGGTAAAAGATATTGTGAGCATGGGCAGATACCCTTACACTTCGCGGTTTGCCCGACTAAAACCATCCGACCTTGAATTGATTGAGTTTGCTATGGGCCAGGTGGGTATCCGTCAAATGAAAAACAGGCTGTTTCACGATTTATCGGATGGTGAAAAGCAGAAGGTGTTAATTGCAAAAGCATTGGCGCAGGACACCCCCTTAATTGTATTGGATGAACCAACCGCCTTCCTCGATTTTCCCAGTAAGATAGAAGTGATGCAAATCCTTTTGCATCTTACCAGAACTTCGGGAAAGACCATTTTGCTCTCCACCCATGATGTTGAACTTGCACTTCAGGTGGCAGACCGTATATGGTTGATGGATAAAGGGAAAGATATTGTTTCAGGCGCGCCCGAGGATCTGGTTATCGATAATCAGTTGAACCGTTTTTTCAGGAAGGGAAATATCTTCTTCGACCACGAAAGCGGGACCTTTAGATTAAGCCAGCAACACCTTCGAAAGATTGGCCTGAAATCTACTCATCCGATGGCCGTATGGCTCAAAAGAGGACTTGAGCGCATTGGATTTCAGGTGGTAAATTCCTCTGAAAACCTTGAAACAGTTTGGATGAATGACGAAAGGAATATTTTATTAATTTCGCCGGAAGGAGAGAGGACAAACTACAGCAGCATTGAGTCGCTGCTCGATAATTTAAAACATATAAAATAACGCGGGTCATATCCTTCATAAAGTTCAGTTCAATCTGCTAAAAGTATGGGGATTACCAAAATTTTCTTTACTGATGAGATATTTTATTATAATTGCCCTGGTATTCATGGCAACATTATCATTTTCACAACGTGTAAGCATTGTGATCGATGGCAAGTCCAACGAATGGAAAGAAAACTATCCGATGGTTTCAGATTCTGGTAATGACGGCGAGGATGTAGAATTAACCTCCCTGACAGCCAGTAATGACACTAAATTCCTGTACCTGAAATTTACCCTCAAGGATGAAATTCTTCTGAATGATCATAATAATTTATGGATGTACCTTGATACTGATGCTGATGCCTCTACCGGATACACTGTCAATGGTATAGGAGCAGAGCTCCGTTGGCAGTTCGGTGAACGCAACGGCTTTTTCGGGGATGAAAAAATCTATCACAACGATTTTGACTTTGTAGCCCTGCCTACAATCACTTCCGATACTTTTGAGTTGAGAGTCAGTCGGTCAGCACTCCCGGATGGGAATAATCCCTTGTTTACAGGAAACACTATTCGTGTGGCTTTTAAGGACCACCAGTCAGGAGACCTTGTGCCGGATGAAGGCTCCTTTTTTGAGTACACTTTTACAGATGGTATTAATGAGTTTCAGCCCAGAAGCTTGATGCGCGCCTCATCCACTGACATACGAGTGATGTCTTACAACGTATTGCATGATGGCATTATCAAACCCGAACGGAAGCCTTATTTCAGGCGTGTGCTCACCGCCGCCAGTCCGGATGTTGTTGTTTTAAACGAGTGCTGGGATGCCACTGCTTCTGAGGTGAAGGCTATTTTTGATGAGTTTATTCCTTTGCCGGGAAACGCTTCCTGGAACGCCTTGAAGAAGGACGACGGAAATATCCTTGTGTCAAGGTATCCGTTTATCGACTCGTGGGCAATACATCACGATATGCGACTTACGGCAGCTTTGGTTGATTTACCTGATGCAAAATTCAGCAACGACTTTATGGTGGTGGGTGCTCATTTCCGCTGCTGTGGCGCTAACGATGAGCGTCAGCGAGAGGCTGATGCGTTTGTGGAGTTCATTCTTGATGCGAAACAGGAAGGGGGAGAGGTGACCATTCCGGAAAACACACCTTTTTTCCTTGCGGGAGACCTGAATTTAGTGGGATATTCGCAGCAGTTAACTACTTTGCTTACCGGGGAAATCATTAATGAAGAGTTTGGCAATGGGGGCATGCCCGACTGGGACAATACCCCTTTGCTGGATGTGGTTTCTCCGCACAGCGATGAGCCAGTAGCAAACACCTGGCGTAACAACAAAAGTTCGTTTTGGCCCGGCAGGCTTGATTTTACCATCATTTCCAACAGTGTGAGCAAAGTTTTAAACTCATTTATCCTCGAAACAACGCACATGTCACAGGAGCGCCTTAACGCCTACAACCTTGAAGCAAATGATACACACGAGGCTTCGGATCACCTGCCTAAAGTTACTGACCTTGCTTTTACAGGCCCGCTGGCTGTGAGTGAAGTATACAGAAATAAAATACAAATAAATCCAAACCCTGCATCAGGGAAACTGAGCATACAGGGAAGCGGTATCGATTCGCTGAGAATCATTAAACTCTCTACAGGGCAGATTGTTAAATCCATCAACAATTCAAAAAATCAGAATATCATTATTGTTAATTCAGATGGATTTGAGTCAGGGGTTTATCTTTTCGAAATTGCAACACAGAATAAACAAGCTAGGCATTATGAAAAAATTATCATTTCACAATAAGCACTGGACTGGTAAAACATTTTCAGTTTTAATTGGTATTATC
>JAASSU010000293.1 GCA_021767705.1 Bacteroidota bacterium
ACCACGAACTCCATTCCGTACCAGTGCCCAAGACGGCGTGCCACCTCGGCCAGCGGTTCGTTATCGAAGATGAGGGTGCCGTGGCGCCAGGTAGCATACTGTGCCGCGTCCACCTCCGCCTTGGTGAATTTTCTTTCCGACTTGTCGTAGCGGAGGGTCATATCCTGGTAAAGGAAAGAAATCAAAGAATCCTTCCTTTCGGGAAAACCCTGGTACACGCCGATGCGTCCTTCAACAAGCATGGCGGTGGCATAGCGGTCGTTTTTGTAGTTGGTGACATTGAAACGGGTGCCGGTGGCCTTCACCTTAAGGCCGTGGCTGCTGACCACAAAAGGATGTTCTTCGGAGGATTTCACCTCAAAGAAGGCCTCGCCGTCGAGCTTTACTTCACGTGTTTCGGCTTCGTTCATGGCCAGGCTGTAGGTCAGCTCCGATTCTCCGTTCATCCATACCTTCGAGCCATCGGGAAGCTCAAGCTGCAGGCGCTGCCCCTTGCCGGTGCGCTCGCTGATGATTTGGGTGGCTTCAGGCTGCAGCCAGGTGACGGCCAGGAACACGGCAATGCCTGTAATGGCCGCTGCCACGGAAGCTGCCACATACCAGCGCTTATAGAAAGGTATCTTGCGGGTCTTTGTATCGTTATGGCTGATGTATTGCTTTAGGTTACTATAAAGCTTGTCACTGTCGGGGGCGGGAAAAATCTCCTGCACTTCTTCAGGATTTTCCCACTGCTCGCTGGTCATCAGCCGCGATTCTTCCGTTTCGTTGACCTGCTGGTCTTCGGCTGCTGACGACTGCCGCAGAACGAAACGCACGAATATTTTTTTAAGTTGTGTTATTTTCACTTTTCCAGGATTGTTTTTAGGGATACACATATTTAGAGGCTTACCCTGAATGGGGTGGTTGTTTTTTTTAGCATAAGGCATCAGTAAGCTGTCATTCTCACGCAAAGATGTCTGCTGATAGTTTTCACCGTTCTCCTTGTGGCCAAATTAATGTTCGGAGTGCCCAAATTCGATCTCCATGTTGCCAAATCGATGCTCGGGGTGCCCAAATTCGATCTCCGTGTTTACAAATCGATGTTCGGGATGCGCAAATTCGATCTCCGTACTTCTAAATCGATGCTCTGAGTGCCTAAACTCGATCTCCGTACTTCCAAATCGATGCTCGGGATGCCCAAATTCGATCTCTGTACTTCTAAATCGATGCTCTGAGTGCCTAAACTCGATCTCCATGAGTTTAGCTCCCTCCCGATGGTTATCGGGATTATCTGGATGACGAATGGAGTAACTTACTCCTGCCATTCCCCAGCCTGCTTTTAGCAGGCTTTCCATTCATCGACAACAAAAGTTACTAGTTTTAGATTAGGTATGGTTTCATCTACTCCTTACATCACCCCAAAAACCAACAGCACAAGTATTTTATCCATGGCTCCGCGGATGGTTTTGAGGCTGAGGCGGATGTGGGTTTCCACTGTTTTTTCGGAGACGTTGAGTTCAGCGGCGATTTCCTTGTATGACATGCCTTTTACGCGGCTCATTTCGTAAACCTTGCGGCGCTGCGGCGGCAGGGTGTCAAGCACTTCCTCGAGGTAGCGGACAAGGTCGGCATAGAGCACATCGTCCTGGCTGCGGGTGTGGGTGTACGAGAGCAGGTATTTGGCGTAATTTTGATATACCTTTTCGTACTGGCTTTTGCGGTGCATGTTGAAGATGGTGTTTCGTGCCATGGTGTGCAGAAAGGCGTTAAAGGAGCGGTTTTCATCCAGCGTGGCCCGGTGGAGCCAAACCTTAAGGAAGATTTCCTGCACCACACCTTCGGCGTCTTCCTTGCTATTGAGGTAGCGCATGGCAAAGTAGTAGAGCTTTTCATGATAGCGCTTGAAAAGCGTTTCGTAGGCCTTTTCACTGCCCTCACGCACTTCGCTCATCAACTGTTTATCGCTTTTTACCATCTGAACCAACGAGATTTCCTTCCGTATTAATTCTGTGTTAAAGATGAATAATAAATCGGAGTTTAGCAAATCTAATTTTTGGATTGTGAACTGGTGAGGGTTTCACCTCACCCTAAATCCTCCGCCCAAATCCAGAATTGCTGGATTCATTCGGACATAGCTCTCCTCGAGGAGAGGGACTTTTTAGTTTTAGCTCAAGGTTGATGGCAACTGGCTCTTTTACTGCCGTTAAATGAGTAAAAACATTAAGTTGACAATCCTTTTTCTGATTCGGGGAAAAGCATTAATTTTGCGAAGCTTTTAAGCACCGGGTCCCGTAGTTCAATGGATAGAATATCAGATTCCGGTTCTGACGATCTGGGTTCGAATCCCGGCGGGATCACCAAAAACCGAAAATCATCTGAAAAACTGCCGTTAGTGGTTTAACTACTTCCGGCAGTTTTTATTTCTCCCCCTCCCATTCCTGGTAAAAGCGTTGAAGGAACTGTTCCATAAACGCGTGGCGCTCTTCGGCGATTCGTTTGGCCTGGGTGGTGTTCAGGCGGTCTTTGAGCAGCAGGAGTTTTTCGTAAAAGTGATTGATGGTGGGGGCAGTACTCTTTTTGTAATCCTCAAAACTTTGATGCATCTCGGGTTTGATCTCCGGATTACATATGGCGTGGCCCTTGCTGCCCCCGTAAGCAAAAGTGCGTGCAATACCAATGGCTCCGATGGCATCGAGCCGGTCGGCATCCTGAACAATCAGGCCTTCCGGCGAAAGTTCAGGCTGATCGACACCCGCTCCTTTGAAAGAGATATTTCTTGCGATGTCGACAACGGCTTCAACAATCTCATGTTGTGTGCCATGCTTTGACAGAAGTTCCCTGATATGCTGATAGCCCTTCCCGGGATCAGTAAGCTTATGGTCAGCCAAATCGTGGGTGAGGGCGGCCAGTTCGGCAATCTGTCCGTTTGCTGATGAATTCGTAATCAGCTTTTGGGTCAGCTTCCAAACGCGGTAAAGGTGCCACCAGTCGTGGCCCGTTGCCTCCCCTTCGGTAAGTTCCTTCACTTCGTTCGCCACTGACTGAATCAGGGATTTATTTTTGTTCATTATTTTTCTTTCTTTATTAAACAATAATTAGCGGGTAGATTATGCAAACCACTATTTTCAAGCTTTTTATAATTTTAAAAATGATAATTACTCATTTTTGTTTAGATATTTTATAATTTATTTAAACATTATTAATCAATTACCGTTAGCTGTATGGATTTTAAAAATACAGAAATATGAAAACTAACGGCTCAGCTTTAAAAAATATCTCATTTGATAATATTGCAGAATTGGAATTTCATGGTGATAACCATGTATCAACTTCCACCGACACACCCATGCGGGAAGATGCATTCGACATCAACGACGAAGAAAAGATAGCGCGCATTGAAAACAATTTCCGCGAGATTATGGAAACCATGGGTCTTGACCTTACCGACGACAGTCTGAAAGGCACGCCCCACCGTGTGGCTAAAATGTTCATCAAAGAAAAGTTCCAGGGACTTGATCCAAAAAACAAGCCTGTGATGCGTGCTTTTGAAAACAAGTACCAGTACAACCAGATGATTGTTGAGAAAAACATCACAGTCAATTCCTCTTGCGAGCATCACTTTGTGCCAATAATGGGTAAAGCCCACGTAGCTTATATTTCAAGCGGTAAAGTAGTCGGATTGTCGAAACTCAACCGTATTGTGGATTATTATGCCCGCCGCCCGCAGGTCCAGGAGCGCCTGACCCGTCAGATTGCCGAAGAACTCCGAAGCTCTCTCGATACGGAGGATGTGGCGGTGGTGATGGAAGCCAAGCATCTCTGCGTATCTTCCAGGGGTATTCAGGATGAATCAAGTACGACTGTTACCGCCGAATATCTCGGTGCATTTAAAACCGAGTCGAAAAAACGAGAGTTTCTGGATTACATCAAGATGGATCTGGAAAAGTAAGACATTTTTAACACCGTGATTTTGCAAGTGCCCGGATAAGAAATTATTAAATTTGCCGGAAAATTTAAACACGATGAAAAATATTCATCCTTTTATCCGGGCACAACTTGCATTTTTATTATTTAC
>JAASSU010000294.1 GCA_021767705.1 Bacteroidota bacterium
AAAAGAAAAACGTGTGAAGCTCCTCTTCATTGACCCCGCTGTTGATTATCTGATCATATTCGTTGTAGTACATCACCGTCATGGCTTCCACCCCTCCTTCGAGGAATAAGTTGATGGAGTTAAAAATAGGAACAAAGGTCACCTCAATTCCCCTGTCTTTTACCAAAGCCCTGGGCAACTTGTCGAATCCGGAGCTCCAGATAGCCACTTCTTTACCATCGAGCCTGCTTAGCTTGTCAATGCCGCTTCTGGCTTTAGTAACAAACATCAGGGATGAGTGCTGCGAAAGCTGTGCTATGTTGACCAGCGGTACTGCTTTTGACAGCTTTGTTGACAGACCGTCCATCAGAAAAGAGGAAATGATATCCGCTTTTCCGGAGATGAGCATATCCATCGAGCTTTCATCATCAGTAGGGTGAATGATTTGAACCTCTAATCCTGCTTCTTTATAAAAACCCTGATCCAGTGCTGCGTAGTAACCGGCAAACTGGGCTTGCGGGAACCACTGCGGCGCAAACCTTAAGGTGGTTTGTGCTTCTGCAAAGAAAAGGGCCATCAGGGCCATCATAGTCAATATCAATTTTTTCATCATTAGCTATATTTTGATCGTTTTTCGGCTTTTTTCCTTCATTTTAATACCAGTGCTGTGATGTCTTGTTCCAGATAGTGATCGGAGAAATTCACAAATTTTCTGCGTTCCTCGGTAATATCGAAATTGGAGATGGCAAAATCTATCTTTTCGGCCTGCAAGGAGAGTATCAGGCTGTCGAAACTCATATCGATTACCTGGATTTCCTTTCCCAGGATATTTCCGATGCGGATAGCCAGCTCCATGTCATACCCGGTGATGCGGTTGTTATACACAAACATCATAGGCGGAAACTGTGCGCATACACCTATCCTTAAAACGTCTTTATCATCAGGCTGCTGTCCGGGTATAGAATCGGTAACCTGTTCAAATTCACTAAACGGTGAGGTGGACAATATCCTGTTTCCCGGCTCGGACTCTGGCAAAGCAGGATATTGGTGATTATCCTGATAAAGCCATTTCTTTTCCATCGTCTTTAATGTGCCATCCGAACGGAGCTTTTCCAGCGCGGTGTTCACCTCTTCAAGCATCACGATGCGCTGCTTGTTAAAAGCAATGGCTATCCTTGCTTGTGCTACCGGCTCGTCTATCAGTGTTAATTCGGGATAGGTTTTTACGATGTTGCTCAAAACTGCTTTGTCGAAAAGAAACGCTGCGGCTTTACCGATTTTTACATTGTAAGCTGCATCGGTAGTGGAATAAAAGTTTTGTTTCTCGGCATCCGGAAAGGCTTCCCTGCTCACTACGTCGGCGGCAGTGCCGGTAATCACCGCCAGAGGCTTTCCTTCAAGCTGTTCCAGACGCGTATATTTCTCCGGTGCCCGCTCGCATGAAAACAGCGACATCATCAGTAGAAGAAACAAAACCTTTTTCACATTCATGGGTTTTAGCTTTTCAGTTGTTTCTTAGTAAAAATAACACTCTAAAGCTTCCTTTACCAATTACTTTCTCACCAGCGCTGAAATATCCTGCACCAGATACGGATCAGAAAAGTTCACATGTGCTTTTCGCTCTTCTGTTACATTAAAAGCCGATAATGCCATATCGATTTTACCCGATTTCAGGGCCATAATCAGGCTCTCGAATCGCATGTTTACAAACTTCATGTCCCTACCGAGAATTTCGCCAATACGCAAAGAAAGCTCCATATCAAAACCCGTAAATTCGTTGTTCGATATAAACATCATCGGCTCGCTCTCCGCGTTAATGCCGATAGTAATTGGATTTTTCAAACCTTCGAGTTTGATATCAGGTAAAGCTGGTGTTTGCTCGTAATCCGAATCTATCCACTTCTCCCGCATCTGCTTAAGTAGGCCTTCTTTTTCGAGCTGGGCCATGGCCTCATTTACACTTTTCAGAAGTGCTGTGCTTGATTTGTCAAAAGCGATGGCAACTTCTACCTTTCCCACCGGCTCGTCAAGTACAATAAGATCATCATACTTCTGAGCGATATTATCCACCACTTCATGGTCGAAAATAAACGCATCTGCTTTGTTAATCTTCACATTGTAGGCCGCATCTGTGGAGGTGGACATGTCTAAAAACTCAGCCTCCGGAAATCGATCGCGGGCCACCTGGTCGCCGGCCGATCCGGTGAGCACACAGATACGCTTTCCTTTTAAATCAGACAGTTTGGTGATTTTTTCTTCTTTTTGAGTGCATGCACCCAAAAGGAGTGCAATTGCTATGAATGAAACTAAATTTCTCATTTTTAGCTGGTTTTAAGATACATACTTAGTTTGCTTCTATTCCCTTCATCGTGATGTTCCACCAATTCGGTCTTATTTCGGATAATCATCGCACCTATATCATCTTCTTCAGCCTGCTTCAGCATATTACCCTGAATGCCGGTGGCGTCAAATTCAATTTTTATGGTCTTTTCTTTTTCAGAATAAGAGATACGTAAATGTACATCCATCCCAGAAGCTTGTGACTGGTATAGCACAATGAGCTCCTCAACGATAAGCAGGATGTCGTTGGTGACTTTTGGGGTGATGACGTGCTTTTCACAGAATTGTTCTATTTCAGCATTCATCTTATACAAGTCGTAATCAGGACTGTCGATGTGGTAATTAAAACTACGCACCCTGTTGATAAAAGCTTGTGTTTTGTCTTTTTTCGGATTCTCGAAAATTTGTTCTGGGGGTCCTTCCTCATAAATCAGCCCTTCATCCATGTAAAAAACCCGGTTTGAAACGTCATGCGCAAAATCCATCTCATGAGTCACGATGGCCATGGTCATGCCCTGACGTGCCAGACGACGTATTACGGAGAGCACCTCGCTTACCATGGTTGGGTCAAGGGCGGAGGTAGGCTCATCAAAAAGGATAATCTCCGGATCCATCGACAAGCATCGTGCAATAGCTACACGTTGTTTCTGTCCGCCGGAGAGCTCGTCAGCAAAATTGCCGGCTTTCTCGGCCAGACCCACCAGCTTAAGGAGCTCAATTCCTTTTTCTTCAGCTTCAGCCTGTGACTTGCCCAGAAGTTTTATCGGGCCGATAGTGAGGTTATCCAACACAGTGAGATGGTTAAACAGGTTAAACCCCTGAAATACCATCCCCATTTTTTGGCGTAACAATGGAACATTGGCTTTTGGATCCAGGATATCCTGTTCATCAATAAATATCTTTCCTGACGTGGGCGCGTCCAGAAGGTTCAGGCACCGCAAGAATGTACTTTTCCCAGTTCCGGATGGTCCGATGATAGAGATTACCTCGCCTTTTTTCATCTCTACGTTGATGTCTTTCAGAACGGTGAGGTCACCAAATTTCTTGGATAAGTGTTCTACTCTAATCATGATTTACCTCCTGCTTTTTGAAGTTTGGGGTTAGTTTTCTTTTCTGCATAGCCCAGGGCAACTAATAACAGCCATGAAATCAGAAAGTAAAGTACGGCCACCATGATAAGTGGGAAGAAGGCGTCGAAGGTCCGGCTCCTGATCATGTCACCGGCTTTGGTGAGGTCCTGTACGGCGATGTATCCTACAATAGAGGTCATTTTTACCAGGGCGATCATTTCGCCTTTATAGACTGGCAAAATGCGTTGCACCGCTTGCGGCATCACAATATGGATAAATGTTTTTACTTTCGTGAATCCCAGTGCAATGCCGGCCTCTGTCTGCCCACGGTCGATGCTCTCAATGCCTGTACGGAACATTTCCGAAACGTAAGCCGCAAAGTTTAACCCGAAGGCAATAATGGCCACGGCCACCGGATCGATATCCACTGAGGCAAAGACGACGTAGAAAATAATCATCAAAACCACCAGCACAGGTGTGCCTCTGAGAATAGAGATGTAAACACCGGAAACTCCTTGCAGCAGGCGGTTTTTCGACATCCGCATGTAGCAAACAAGGCTACCCAGCAAGGTGCCAAAAAGCGTAGCCAGAATTGAAATGATAATGGTGACTTTCAGTCCGTCAAGAATAAGGATGTACCGTTGCTCCTCAATAATATTGCTGT
>JAASSU010000295.1 GCA_021767705.1 Bacteroidota bacterium
AAGCGATGTTTGAAGACGGAACGGTATGGCAAGGCGACGAGGTGGGCACCTCCACCCTGGGTTCAGGAAAACGGTATGGGACCGTGACCATTGTCAGGTAAAAATGACGAGTTGGCGAGCTGGAGAGTTGGCGAGCGGGCGAAGGAGAGTTGGCGAAAGGGCAAAATGCAGACTGAGAGACAAAGGGAATAAACAGAAATTAATTACCCCGGCATTAGCTATCAGTAGCTGGCGGGGGTTTTATTTATAACTTGTTTTAGTAGTGTATGAGGCAATATAGTTATCTGTTTCAGACATACTTAATTTAGTGGTACAGACCCTTCTGATCCTGAAGATAATCTTATACTGCCACTCGCAGGCGAATTAAATCTGTAACCTGGTGTCAAAAACATCCGCGGAAGCGTTTACCATTCCAAATCACGGTTTAGTGCAATATTTCATCAGGAAAGGGGTGAATGACTGAGCATCGTAAGAAATAATCAGGGAAAAGAAAATGTCTACGTAAAGGAAGTATTGCTAAACGGAAATCCTGTTAAAGATCTGAAGCTATACCACAGTGATATTTTAAATGGCGGCACAATAGAGTTTTTGATTGCAGAGCAAAGGAACTGAGATGAAAAGTCGGTTCAGGAAACAGTAGTTTCTTCAGAGGATAGAGATGGAAAAACTGTGTTTTTAACAGTCGATTCAGGAATAAAGAATTATGTTTGACGTCGGTTTATTCAACTACGGTTTATACTACAAGCATGAAAAACAGAAAACAATTACTATTATTGATAGCCTTTCTTCCTTTATTTGCATTCCCGCAAGGGTATTTACATACCAACGGGAAAGACATTGTAAACGGACAAGGAGAGAATGTAATATTGAGAGGCATTGGCACTGGTAACTGGATGTTGATGGAAGGTTACATGATGAAGACGGAAGGGGAATATAACCTGGGAACTCAGCATGAAATCAGGGCTAAGCTGATTGAAGAGATGGGAACTGCCAATACCGATTCGTTTTTTGATACCTGGCATGAAAACCACTTCACCCGCACCGACGTAGACTCAATGAAAACCTGGGGGTTTAATAGCGTAAGGGTGGCATTACATTATAAGCTTTTTACACTACCTATTGAAGATGAGCCGGTTTCAGGGGAAAACACATGGCTTGAAAAGGGGTTTGCCATGACAGATTCCTTACTCACTTGGTGTGCTGAAAACGAGATGTACCTTATCCTTGATTTGCATGGAGCTCCTGGTGGACAAGGTGCGAATGCCGATATTTGTGATTATGATCCTTCTAAACCATCGCTATGGGAAAGTCAGGAAAACAAGAACAAAACTGTGGCTTTGTGGCAAAAACTGGCTGAGCGCTATAGCAACGAACCCTGGATTGGAGGGTATGATTTAATCAATGAAACTAACTGGGATTTGCCACCTAATAATCAACCTTTGCGGGATTTGTTTGAGGATATCACAGAAGCGATAAGGGAGGTCGACACCAATCACATCATTTTTATTGAAGGAAATTCATTTGCCAATGATTTTAATGGACTTACGCCTCCGTGGGACGATAACATGGTGTATAGCTTTCATAAATATTGGAGCGGGACAGGGCCGAGCGACCTGGATTGGATTTTGGAGTTAAGAGATCAGTATGACGTCCCTCTTTGGATGGGTGAGTCAGGAGAAAACGGCAACGCATGGTTTACCGATCTGATTGATTTATGCGAAAGTAATAACATTGGCTGGTCGTGGTGGCCTGTTAAAAAGAACGGTCTCAACAATGTTTTGGCGGTTGAGTTGCCCGGTAGTTACGATACGCTTGTGAAAGTATGGAAAGGGGAACTGAATTTGACTTTATCTGAAGATCAGGTTTTTAATGCAGTTATGGATTGGACTGAGAGTCAAAAGATTGAAAATTGTGAGGTAAAGTATGATGTGATTGATGCCATGATTCGTCAGCCTCATTCCGATGAAACCTTACCGTATACAGAAAACAAGCTGACAGAACCAATTTTCTTTTCTGATTATGATTTAGGAAGACATGGCTTTGCCTATGAGGATAAAGATATTGCTTATTACGGCGGCGAATGGACTGCCTGGAACAATGGTTGGAGCTATAGAAGCGATGGCGTGGACATTGAGGAATGCGCTGATGAGGCCGGAACAACAAACGGTTATAATGTGGGTTGGACCGAAGACGATGAATGGATGATGTATACGCTGGAGGCAGACTCCACAGCAGCTTACACTCTGGAGGTGCATTCTGCTTCGGGCCATACTTCGGGATCAGATTTTTATCTCGAAGCAAATGGCGTCAGGGTTTCTGATGTGTTATCGTTGCCAGCCACAGGGGGTTGGCAAAACTGGGAATCAACAGAATTTCAAGATATCATTATCCCTGAAGGGGAAATTAAGCTAAGGTTTTATATTGAGAAGGAAGGCTCTAACCTGAGCTATTTCAATTTAAAAGGTCCTAAGGAAACGGATGAAATTGAATTCCGTTTTATGTCGGCCAAAACCTCATTATCCGGAAGCAGTATTTTCATCGATGTTAATAAAGCTATTACCACAGAATCAGCGAATATATTGCCGGAGGATTTTGAATTTACCGTAAACGATAGTGAGGTGAGTATCATTACTGCAGGAGTAAGCAGTGAATCAGGCTATGTTCTGGAGCTGACACATGATGAGGAATTATTTTCCGATGATATTCTGGCTATTTCATGCAACGGAACTGCAATCGAGAGTGAATCACAACCCTTATCCGCGTTTTCGGATATGACTGTTGCTAATAATCTGGAGGTTGTTTACCATGTGATTTCAGGAAAGATAGAAGCTGAAGATTTTTATATCAATAATGGATTAGCCCTGGAAAGCTGCAGTGAGGGAGGACAGAATACAGGCTATGCCAATGCCGGAGACTACCTTGAATACAGGGTTCATGTGTTAAGCGATGGGAATTACCACATAAACTACAGAATAGGTACGGAATGGTCGACGGCAAAGCTGGCATTTCAGACGGTAGTTGGTGAAACCATCAATTCTTTGGATACGATTGGCTTTAGTAACACCGGCGGATGGCAGGACTGGGAAACCCAAACAAGTGGTCCTGTTTACCTTGAAGAAGGATATTATAACATCCGCCTGTATGTGGTTCAGGGCGAGCATAACCTGAACTGGTTTCAATTGGAGAAGACAACTAGCGTAAATGATATAAAAGAGGAAAAGGTATCCATTTACCCCAATCCCGCTTCAGAGCGTGTAAATATTCGAATACCAAACACCCTTTATGAACTGATAAAAATCAAGGTATACAACTTAAAGGGAAACCTGGTTAAGCAATTATCCGGAACAGGAAATGAATTTACAATTAAGACTTCAGGGCTCAATAGCGGTGTGTATTTCTTACATATTCAAGGCCAATCTTTTAACATTACGCAAAAGCTAATAATAGAGTAGCTAAACAGAACAAAAAATCCCAGTCTGATTTCAGGTTTGGGTTTTTAATTATGTTATCCCCCATTGTATAGAGAAAAGAGAGAATTCTATAAGTCCGAAAATAAATTATTATCTTTGAGGGTAATAGAAACAAAAAACCCGGCTTCATCACCAGCATAAGGACTGGGAGAGGAATTACCGGGACGACATAACAAATACACAAAAAATATGGAACGAAAAGCAATCGAGCGAATATTTTCACACGATAGATTGACTCCATATCTTCGAAAGCATAACAACAGCTTCAATCTGGCAATTGAACATTACAAAGCCAATATAGAAATTTCTGAGGCCTTTTATCCACTTTTGGCAATAGTGGAAGTAGGATTACACAACCTGTTAAACCAATCTTAATATTCTTTCACCTCTGCTTCACCTTTGAGGAGGCGCAGGCCGTTCATGGCCATGGCTTCGATGACGTCCTCGTTAGGATAGACAGACACAGGTGCCAGCTTGTTGATGCGCTTGCTGATGGAGTTGGCAAAACGCTTGCAGTGGAAAGGCTCTCCTGACAAAAGGATG
>JAASSU010000296.1 GCA_021767705.1 Bacteroidota bacterium
CGATTGCCTGTTTCCGAGGAAGTAGGATTGCGTGTCGGCATTACGGCTGGTGATGGCCGAAATAACCAATAAAAGCGCAGTGTATACCGCGAAACTCAGAAATATCGATAATGGTGTCAAAATCAGCTTATTTTGTACTGTTCCTGAATTAAAAGGGCGAAAGATAATAAATCTTTCATCACGAGGGTGGGTTCAGGGCTCAACTTTCGTTTTTCAATCGGTTGTGGGGCAATAAATACCGATTGCATGCCGGCGTTTTTGGCAAATCCAATGTCGCTCTCACTATCACCCACCATCACCGACGATGGGATGTCCACATCAGGGAAGTCCGCTTTAGCCAGAAAGGCCATGCCGGGCCGCGGTTTCCGAAAATCAGATCCGGAATCCGCCAAATCAGGACAATGATATATCCGGTCAATTCGTCCGCCGACGTTCAGAATAGCCTCCTCCATGTTTTTATGGATAAGAAACAAATCGTCTTCGGTCATCAGCTTTTTACCAATTCCCTGTTGGTTGGTTACAATAAAAATCCGGTGAAAGATTGAGCTCATGACTTTTAGTGCCTGCAAAACGCCCGGAAGAAATTCAAACTCTTCCCATTTCCTGACATATTCCCCGACCAATCTGCGATTGATTACCCCGTCGCGATCAAGAAATAATGCAGAGCTTTGGGTGAGTTTAAGTGGTATGTCAGCAGGCTGCATAGACTATTTATTTTCTTTCAAACAATTGCTTCTCTACCTGCTCGCAAATGATGTGTGCAAGAAGGATATGCGCCTCCTGAATCCGGGGCGTGTCTGAGGATGGTACATTCAGCAGAAACGTGGCAAGGCTTTTTAGCTTTCCGCCGCTTTCTCCTGTGAGGGCGACAGTTTTCATGCCCAATTCATTTCCCTTTTGAATGGCAGCAACCACATTGGGCGAATTTCCCGAGGTGGAAAGGCCTATTAAAATATCACCCGGATGGCCTTTTGCCTCCACCAGCCGCGCATATATTTCATCAAAAGAATAATCATTCCCAACGGCAGTAAGGTGGCTCGTATTGGCCGTCAAAGCTTCAGCATCCAAGGGTTTTCTGTCAAAATAAAACCTGCCTGTCAGCTCCGCGGCAATGTGTTGAGCATCGGAGGCACTTCCACCATTCCCACACAACAATACTTTTTTTCCAGTGCGATAACCATCTACAATCAGTTTAATAACCTTTTGTATTTCGGCAAGTAATTGCTCTTGCTCCAGTATCTTCTGCTTTACAATGACAGAATCTTGAATGGCCTTTTGCATTTCTTTCATCAGCTTTTGTTTTTCTGCTTCAGCACTTCTTCATCCAGTTGATTGATTTTCTCAATCAGCTTTTCCCAGGAGTACATTTTCTTGATTTCTTTGATATTTTCTACCAAGGTACTCTCCTGGTAATCATTAAAATAATTCTCCACGGCTTGTGCAATGGCCTCCGGATCAGGTTTGGCAACAAGCCCGGCAATACCATGGGGAACCAACTCGCCCAATCCACCCACATTTGTAACCACCATCGGCTTATTAAAATGATAGGCAATTTGTGTCACACCGCTTTGGGTGGCCGACTTGTAGGGCTGGACCACCAGATCAGCGGCACTGAAATAGAGCCCCACCCTCTCAGAAGAAATAAAGTCGGTGTGCAACCGAACACTCGCTTCTATTCCTAAGTCCTGAATCTGCTTGTGATAGAAGTCGGGGTTGGAATAAAACTCACCAGCCACCACCAATTCCAAATCCTTCAGGTTTTCCTGCAAAGGCTTCATCGCCTTCAGCAGTAGGTCAAGACCTTTATAATCGCGGATAAATCCAAAAAAGAGCAGGTGCCGCTTCTCAGGGTTTAACCCGAGCTGCAGCTTTGCCAGCCGGCGGTCATGGCCCTGCCCATAGTGGTCGTAGAGCGGATGCGGGTTAAACCGTCGTGGTTTCTTTCTATCAAAAGAGTCCAAATCGCGCAACACTGATTTTGATAAGGTCAGAAAACCATCTACTGCCGAGCTGAAATACTTTGAAAACCAAAAATCCCCGATTCTTTTTTCGTGAGGTATTATATTATGTACTACCGACAATACCCTTGTTTTTCTGCTGCTGCCTGCAAACCTGAGGAGTGTACCGAAGGCAGGAGCCATCAATGGCAGCCAATAGTTGACCATCAGGATATCGGGGTTCATCCTCCGGATTTTTCGCCCGACTGCTATCCATGATATGGGATTTACGGAACTGAGCTTTCGCTCGATTTTTAGGTTTTCAGGTGGCTGGTCATCAGAGAGCTGTGTTTTTCCGGGAAAAAGAAAAGCCGGGTATTGTGTTGTAAAGTTTATGATCTCCACCTCATCTCCGTTCTGCTGAAACGCCTGCGCCAGCCGATGGTTAAAATCGGCCATCCCTCCGCGAAAAGGATGTGCAGTACCGACGATACAAACCTTTCTGCCCATAACTTTAGACGTTTACAGACTTTTTCTTGCGAAAGCCTTGTTTCTTTTCGATGCTGTATATGTTCTTATCCGGGTTATTGCGCGAAAGCAGTTCGGCCAGGAAGCCAGTCATAAATAATTGGCTGCCAATAACCATCGACAAAAGCCCGAGGTAGAACAGCGGACGCTCGGTCATATTGTATTCGTTCATCACTACTTTGGCGTAAGTAAGGTATCCGGCAATGGCAAACCCTATGGTGAACAGCAGTGTTCCGAGGGTGCCGAACAGGTGCATGGGGCGTTTTCCAAACTTCGAAACAAACATGATCGACAGCAGGTCGAGAAAGCCCTTCATAAAACGTTCAATCCCAAATTTCGTCTCCCCATACTTTCGCGGCAGATGCTTCACCACCTTCTCCCCTATCCTGTTAAAGCCATGCCACTTGGCAATCACAGGAATATAGCGGTGCATCTCACCATAAACCTCAATGTTTTTCACCACCTGGATATCGTAAGCTTTTAAACCACAGTTAAAATCGTGCAGCTTAATACCCGACACTTTCTGCGTAAAGAGGTTAAAAAACTTCGATGGGATGCGTTTATTCAGCGGATCCTTCCTTTTCTTTTTCCACCCTGAAACAAGATGATACCCTTCTTTTTTTATCATCTGGTAAAGGCCGGGAATCTCATCGGGGTTATCCTGAAGGTCGGCATCCATCGTAATGACCACATCGCCTTCAGCCGCTTCAAATCCTACATTGAGTGCTGCCGATTTCCCGTAATTTCTTCTGAATTTAATCCCCTTCACAGCAAAATAGGCCTCCGACAAGGCTTCTACCTTCTCCCACGATTTATCTGTGCTGCCATCATCAATCAGAATGACCTCACAGGCGAGGTCATTCTTTGTGCATACTTTATCAATCCAACCAACTAATTCCTCCAACGACTCCTCCTCATTAAAAAGAGGCACTACCACCGATACATCCATCAAACTATATTTTCTGTTCTTTTTTTACAAAAATAGAAGTAATCAGTGAAATGATTGTTCCCCAGAATGTATTCGTAAGAACCGCCATGCCTGCCATAAGTCCGGGTTTCATAAATTTCCGGGTCATCTCCATGGCATTGTCCAGCTCCTGGCCTTCCATCCCCTGCTTATACATTTCATTTTCAGTAGCTTCCAGAATAGGCTTAATTGCTTCAGGATCAATATAAGCAAAAAAGACGTAAAGATATATTGCGAGCAAGACCGAAGCATAAAATGCGGTAAGGACACTCACACCAAGCGCCCTGCCGTACGAAATAAAGCCTTCCTGCGCATTATCCCTGTAAGATTTGGCTGTAAAAAACATACCGGCTGCAAGAAATAACATATTCACATAGCCCAGCTCCTGGTTACCTTGTTTATTGAATATGTATAACACCAAAGAGTAAATTATAAGAGCCAATCCTGTTAAGACGCCGAAATACAAGGCATTTGAATTAAGCGAACGTGGTTTATTTTCCATGATTACGTGTTTTGGTTTATAGAGCAAATGTAAACAATAAGCAGGTTTCTTTTAAAAATTCGTGTTTGAATTTTGTGC
>JAASSU010000058.1 GCA_021767705.1 Bacteroidota bacterium
AACAATGACGTGCTGGCTAACGATGACACCTTCTCCTCGTTGTCGAACGGCTTTTCAGGCAATGCTAACCTGATGGTTTATGCCCGGATGCAGCCGGCCATGCAACTGGCTTCAGGTATGAACGAAAATATCGAAAAGGCTTACCGCGAAAACACCTCGGCCCTGGAAAATATCGCCGGGTTTACAGCGGAGTTTTCCAACACCGGGAAATACCACTTCACCAGCATCTACGCCAGCTCAGGCGAGAAGCTCCGATCCACACAAGAGAGCAGCTGGGAGCTGAAGCTGGATGCAGAGGTCATCGGCACACCCCAGATAGTGAACGACCACTTAAGTTCCGAAAAAAGAATCATCGCTTTCGATGCGCTCAACAACATGTATTTTATCAGCCACGATGGCAAAATCCTGTGGAAACATACCTTATCGGGAAGACCACTGGGGAAAGTCCATGAGGTGGACGCCTACAGCAACAACAAGGTGCAGTATCTTCTCAACACCGAAAACCACCTTTACCTGATTGATGTGCTGGGACGTGATGTAGGAAATTATCCGGTAAAGATTGATGCAAAGGCCACCAATCCGGTGGCGGTCTTTAACTACAACGGCTACCGCCTGATGCTGGCCGCTGCCGACCAAAAGATTTACGCCTACGATATTGAAGGCCAGGAAGTAGCCGGATGGGAAAAACCAAGAGCACCCGGAGAGGTGGTTACCCCGGTGCAGCACCTGGTTTTTGCCGGCCGCGACTACCTTATTACCACCGCCAAAAACGGTAAGCTGCTCATTACCAACCGCCGCGGAAACACCCGTGTGAGCATGCGCGACAAAATCGTAAACGCTTACCATTCGCGGATATTCGTGAACCGAACTAACAGCAAGGCTCCCTTTATCACCACCGGAATCAGCGGTGCCCTGAAATATATTAAACTCAACGGACGCACCTCCGAAACAAAGTTCGAGCAATTCTCGAACGACCATTACTTCTTTTATGAGCGATTTAACGATGACCGCCACTACGACTTTATATATTTCGACAAAGGAAGAGTGGTGATTTACGACCGGTTTAAGAATGTGCTGTACGAAAACAATTTCGGCGACCACGTGTACACACAGCCCGAAATCATCAGCTACAGGAACAATACCGCTCTGAAGTTCACCTCTTTGTCCGATTCGAAATGCTACCTGATAACAAAAGACGGGCTTGTTGAAGACATCTCCGGACCGGAAACCACCACTTCGTGCGCTGTGGGTCAGCTCAAAAGATACGGCAAAACAACCGTCATCGCCGGAAACGAGAAGAAGCTGGTAAAATATCTGTTGCCGTAGGTTGGGGGGTTATAGCTTAGTTGTTTGTGAAATAACTTATACAGTCAGATTTGTTTGGTTGCCCGATAACTGCAAAAGCCTCGCCGTAGCTATGGCTATGCCTGTGTTTTTTACCTTGTTATAGCACAAAATAACTTTGCCTGACCTACCCAACTCATTTCGCAACAAAGCTTTAGTTCGAAAGTGATAGAATTGTAATTCATTGGAATTAACATAACAGGTAACAAATTTAACCTTTAAGGATGCCTGCTAATGCTTTTGTGACGCTTGAATATAAAATGATTGATTTTCTAATAAGTGCTTCAAAAATGTTTTATCCGATTCCAGTTGTCTGATTCGCTTTTTTAACCAGGCAATTTCTTGATGGCACTGCTCGTAATGATATGTAACGGGGGGAGATTGGATTTTTTCTTTATCTTCTCTAAATTATTATTTTTTCGAGGAGCTCATATAATGACAAATCAAACAGGTTTACTAACCGTGGTATTATCGTAATTCTTGGTACACTTTCCTCATTTATAAAAAACACAAACGTATTAATGTTTTTTCTTCCTTAAGTTTGGAAGAACCACATGCTATGGCCATATGCGCCTAACATCAACAAAAATTCACTTCATTAAATCATCTTGACGGATGTTTTGACACTTTCCCTCTTGTAGCTATTGATATACGCTATAATATGAAAGGTTATAGACAAAAATGTCGGAATTTAGCGACAAAATTGTCGGAATTTTTGTCAGTTTTGTCCCCCACTTTTGGTTAAACCCATTTTAATTTAGCCTTTCAAATCAAAAACCTGACTAAAATGAAACAACAAACAACATTACTACTTATCGTATTTCACCTACTTGGGTGGAATTTGACTTACTCACAGGATTCGAATAAACTAAGAGAAAAGAAGCCCACGACTGGTTATATTCCGATATTTAAAGATGGAAATCTAATTGACAGCAAAATGTACTACCCTCCCAATTCCTCACCATATATGCCTGATACAATGCTAACAATTGATTCCCCAATAGCATTTAACGACTCGCTTTTTATGCCTGAGCCGGAGAATTATATAAATCTCTCCAACGATGCAAGAAACACCAGCCTCAGTTTTATTAGGAAAAGCCGAACTGTTCCGCAAGGAAAAACCCTTATGACAATAATGGATAAGGATCGGATAGCAGTTGGGATAGGTACGGATACACCCGCATCCATGCTGGACGTTGCCGGGGAAACACGCACGGAGAAATTTGCTATGTCATACAGTGCCGAACAGGGAGATATACTCCAGAGTATTGATAGTGATGGGAACACCCAATGGGTAGATCCAAATTCATTAAATCTTTCACCCTGGGTGCGCGATGGCTCCGAAATATATTACTCCTCAGGTAATGTTGGCATCAACACTTCCAATCCTTATTATGAGCTGGATGTGGACGGAACAATTGCTTCGGATATGTACAGAGGGGGTAATGGACTGTTTTCCGGGGACCTTGATATCAATGGCAAACTCATCAACCAGGATGCTTACCTAACCAATGTAGAAATGGAGAATATAGTCCTGTATAACAGTTCCCTCGGTATTTACAGCGGGAGCTATGAATTGATGTCGCTCCATGATAATCAGGAGATTTATATGAATGGCAGTGTGCAAGCCGATGAGTTGGTGGTAACCAATAACGCGCAATTTAGTACTGCGGAGGTATCATCGGATTTAACGGTCAGTGGGCTTGTAGATGCCTCACAGCTAAAAGTGGAAAATGATGTCGAAATTGGGACTCAATCAAGTACTTCCAACCTCAAGGTCAATGGAAGAATCAAGGCCAAAGAAGTACTGGTGGTTCAAGATGTTTGGGCCGACCATGTGTTTAGTGATGAGTATAACCTTCGCTCACTGGAATCATTGGAAAACTACATCCGTATTCAACAAAAGCTACCCGGAATCCCCGGTGATGAAGAAGTTAAAGCTAAGGGTGTAAACGTCTCGGAATTGAACGCCAAGCTGCTGGAAAAAATCGAGGAACTGACCCTTTATACCATTGAGCAGCAAAAGACGATAGAAAAACAACAAGAGCAGATGAACCAACTTATTGAAGAATTTAAAGCCCTGAAAAATGAAAAGTAAACTGGTTTTATCAATAAGCGGTATTTTATTCATCATGCTCCCGGTACTTTCCTTTTCGCAATCATCTGTGAGCTATGGCTATGATGCTAACGGAAACAGAACATCTGCGGTAGTGACGCTTAAAAAAGCAACGGAAAAGGAAAGTGCTGATACCACCCTAAACAATGTCTATGTCTTCGAAATGAAAAAAGCGGCTGAAATCAACGAAGAATCTGCCAGCTACAACGTAAAAGCCTTTCCTAACCCAACAAAGGGCAGGGTGCACCTGACCACGAACCTTGAAGGCAAAGTGAGGTACACACTCTACGACATGAGCGGTAAAAAACAACTGGAAGGTTCTATGGTGAAACAGACCGACATCGATCTGAGCAATGCAAAAGCCGGCATGTACTTCCTGAAACTTCACGCACGTAAAGAAGACATCAAGAAAACCATCAAAATCCTAAAAAAATAAATTATGAAACGCCATCTCCTCTTACTACTAATATCTCTATTTAGTTTACCTGTACTTCTCATTGCCCAAACCCTGCACCAGGACGAAAGTTTTACCCTTAACACTGAAATTACGGGAAGCCATATTTTTGAAGCCCGCGACTTTGTTAAAATGGAACCGGGCTTTCACTATCAGGCAAATGGAACAGAAACCTACCGGGCGAAAACCAATCCGTTTTTGGTATTCCCACCCGAAGGAGGAGAAACCGGTGGCCCTGATCCCGATGATAACGGAGTTGTAGGAACTATGCATGCAGATGCTGGAGTTTCGAATTCAGGAGGAGCTACTTATCACTTACCAATAGACTTACCCAAGGGAATTGGGGGCTTGATGCCTGATATATCCTTAAATTATAATAGCTTTAATAACAGAGATGGAGCTTTGGGAGTTGGTTGGTCAATAGATGGAATTTCTATGATAGAGAGAACCGCAACTAACCTATACAATGATGGATTCATTGATGGGATTAATTTCAATGGCAATGATAAATATTCATTGGATGGTCAAAGGTTAATAGCTATTGAAGGCGAATATGGAAATGATATGACAGAATACCGGACAGAAAGAGAGACCTTCGCCAAAATTATTTCGTATAATTCGGATGAATCAAATGACCCCGATTATTTTAAAGTTTATGCAAAAAACGGAAAAATTTTTCACTATGGGAATACTAATGACTCAAGAATAGAAGGGCAAAATATTTTGCCAAACTTCCTTTATTGCTATGCAAATAAAATAGCTGACCGAAATGGCAACGAAATAAATTACACCTATTATGAAGAAGGTGGAAAGGGACTAATAAAGAAAATTAGTTACTCGAATGTAGAAGTCACATTTAACTATGCTAATAGAGAACAGCAAAACGATGTCTATATCTATGGAAATTTGGTTGAATTAGACAAAAGACTATCATCAATTAAAATCACTGTAAATAACATTATTTATAAGAAATACGAATTTTCTTATAATTCGAATGGAACTAAGTTAAGGATGGAAAATATTGTTATGTACGGAAAAAATGGGAATATGCATTTTAATTCTACCACATTTGAATGGGGAACTGAACAAAATGATTTTACAGTCAACACAACCAATATTTCAAACCCTGATTTTTCATCAGAAAAAACATTTGGAGACTTTAATGGAGATGGAAAAACAGATATTGTACACATGTATTATTCGTATGACAATAATGGAAATAAGGTGTATGAAAATTGGTCTGTTAACTATTCGCAAAACGATGGTATTACATTTAACGAAATTGAAATGGGTTCATTGAATTCAAATCCAAACTTTTTACCTGGAGGTGACCTAAATGCTGACGATATGAGCGATTTAATTAAGATTACACCTGAGAATGAATATACTAATAAAATAGAATTTCTTTTTTCAACGGGAGATAATTTTACGGTCGGAGCCACTAAACTGATAAATAAAGGAGAGTATTTTAGGATTGGGGATTTTAACGGTAATGGGAGAATGGAACTCCTAAATGTAAGAAAAACCGGTGATGAAAACAATACAGCTAATATTCTTGAATCATGGGAATATAATGGCAATTACATACATAAAGTATTGATGTATTACTTTTATAGACCCAATACTACCTTAAACCAAATTGAAATTGGCGATTTTACAGCAGATGGGAAAACTGATTTGCTAATTAATACTACCAACGACTCAACAGGAATATACGAATATGATGGAGCGGAGAGCTTAAGTTTGGTATATGAAACCGGTTTCCCAACCAAATGGCACCGGTTACGTGTGGGTGACTTTAATGGAGATGGAATAACTGATTTACTAACATTTGCATATACTAACCCCGATCATGATTGGGCATTACATTATTTTAATGGAAAAGATGAATGGGTTACAGGCAACTGTCCCTTACATGCTTCAGTTGACCCTGATGAGAGTATTAGTGATGATGTATATCAGGTAGCTGATTTTAACGGAGACGGCAAAGATGATATTCTTGAAGTGTATTTTGATTGGGATGTTCCACAAGGTACATGGTATAACATATACTATTCAAAAGGAAAAAATTTTATTAAAGAGGAGAATTATTATGACGATTTGGACTTAATGCCATGGTATGACAATATTAATAGTAACTTTGATTTTAATGGAGATTCAAAAAAGGATTGTTTTATTGATGTTGCGGGCCATAATGATCCAAAAAAGATCATTTTCTTTCATAAAAATGAGCAAAGCAATTTGGTTCATAATATTAATAATCCACACAATATTGAATCCAATTTTTTTTATGAAACGCTATCAAAAGGAGAGTTTTACACAAAACAGGAAAATGCTTCCTGGCCGGTAACAGACATACAACCTGCCTGGTATGTTTGTCACCAAATGCGTAAAGATGATGGAATAGGCGGGCAACGTATAACTAATTACCAGTTTGAAGGAGCTAAGGTACACAATAAAGGGAAGGGGTTCCTGGGGTTTGCCAAAACTACCCGAATAGATGAAAATACCGGAAGAAAAGTAGAACAGGAATATGATTATAATTCAACTTATTATTACACCTTTCCTAAGGAAAAACGTGTCTATTCCGGCTCCAATGTGATCCAGGAAAAAACTTATACAAATGCCGTGGAGCATTTTGGTGATAAACGAATATTTCCTTATACCGAGAAGATTCTAAAGAAAGAATTTGATTTGCAGGGCGATATTAAAAGGACTATCAGGAAGCAAAAACATTATTCAAACGCGGATATTTCCTATGGCAATGTTACCGGAAAACAGGTGTGGCATGACAAACAGGAACTGGAATTAGACAGTGATAATTTCGATTATTCGAAAAAAACAGAATATATTTATAAAGATGCTGATATCGAAAACTGGAATATTGGGTTGGTTACAAGTAAGACTACTACTAAAACAAGTCCAGATGATAATTCCGATGATATTCATGTTCAAAAATACAGCTATAATGATGGCTTCAACCCCCGGCTTAATAAAACATGGAA
This sequence comes from Bacteroidota bacterium, assembly GCA_021767705.1. Lineage (GTDB taxonomy): Bacteria > Bacteroidota > Bacteroidia > Bacteroidales > JAIPAH01 > JAIPAH01. The sequence continues at coordinate 6,920 of JAASSU010000058.1, forward strand.
TGAGCCACCCCAAGGTTATGCGCATTTGATGGTAATAAAGGAGTTTAATAAATACGATGAATACGGAAATGTTACTAAGAAAACGGTGAAGGTACCGAATGATGCTAATATAGCAGCTACCGTAACAGAATATGAATACGGTGGGGATTATAATCACAGGTTCTTAACTAAAAAATGGCAGGAAGAAAACGGTAAGACATTTGCTGAGGAATACACTTATTATCCTGTTATTGGGAGAAAAAAAACGGAAACAAATATTAATGGACTAGTAACAGAGTATTATTATGATAGTTTCGGTAGGTTGGAGAAAAAAGTAAACCCTGACCAGGTGGTGAATGTTAATGTTTTGCGATGGGTGGATGCGGAAGATGAAGATACCCCGCCCAAATCGCTTTACTATACATGGTCACAAACTTCCGGTCAGGATGAAAAAAAAGTGTATTATGATTTTTTAGGTAGAGAATTGCGTATCGTTGATCATATGTTCGATGGTTCTAAACGGTATAAGGATATTGAATATAATAATTTAGGGAAAAAGAAAAAGCAATCTCAACCCTATGCAGCCAACGCTACTCCATTATGGATATCCTACCAATATGATGCGCTGCAAAGACCTTCTTATATTGACAAACCAAATTCAGAAATAGAATATACCTATGATGGGCGTTCTACGACAAAGAAAAACATAACGACCGGTCAATTTATCACAAAGGATAAGAATGCTTTGGGTAAGGTTAGCAAAGTTACCAAAAATAGTGGCACGGTTGATTACACCTATTATAGTTCCGGGCTAAAGAAAAATGTCGTTACTTATGATAATACGCTACATTACGAATATAATCCGAATGGGAACAAAATCCTGATGGATGACCCGGATGCCGGGCAATATCATTATGTATACAATGCTTTAGGTCAGTTGATAGAAAAAGAGACGCCTAAAGGAGATATAAAGTCTTATGAGTATGATAACCTAGGTAGAATGACCCAAAAAGATTGTGAAGATGGAACAATAGAATATGTGTATGATGAATCAGCGAATGGTTTGGGCAAACTATCTTCAGTCACGGCATACAATGGTACTTCAAAGGAGTATAAATATGATGATTTGAGCCGAATAAAGAAAATTATTGAGAAGATTACCAGTAAAGCCTTTGAAATCACTTATGATTATGATATTTTTGGAAGGCAGAATAAAGTAACATATCCATCGGGATTTAGTGTTACAAATAAATTGGATGGAAATGGTTATACGGTTAATACAAGAATATCTTCAAGAGAAAAGGAAATATTTGAAGCATTAGATTACAACGAATTTGATCAGTTAGAAAAATTTGAAAGAGGAAATGGAAAATCAACAATGAAAGAATATGATCAATATGGGTATCCGGATAATTTCATTACGGAGGGTATAATGGAACAGGACTATACATTCAATTATGCATGGAAGAACCTGAGTAATCGTACCAACTTGATTCCAGCATCAGATATAGGAGAATCCTTCCATTATGATCAAAATGACCGGTTAATTCGCAGTCAAAATATCGGATCGCGATCCTATAAAGCTGGTTTATTCAAACGAGGGGAATATAGCCCATAAATCCGATATGGGAGAGATGAAATATGGCGAAGATGGTGCCCCGCCCCATGCTGTAACTTCCGTAGCTCCTGAAAAGGATCCTTCTTCTATAGATAATCAAAGTATAGCTTACACATCTTTCAACAAAATTCAGACAATTGAAGAAGGAGCGTATAAATATGAAGTCGTGTATGGTCCTAACCGGCAAAGAAAGAAGACCCTATTAAAAAAGAATGGCTCAGTTCAAAAAACAAAATACTATATAACAAAAGGTTATGAAAAGGAGGTATATGCTGATGGGCTGGTAAGAGAATTACATTATATGAAAGGCGCGGTTTATGTAAAAAGGAACGATGACAAGGATAGCCTTTACTATGTCTATTCCGATTATTTGGGTTCACCTCAAGTAATTACCGACGAAGAAGGAAACATAAAGGAGAGATTGAGTTTCGACGCCTGGGGCCAACGCCGCAACCCGGACGACTGGTCGTATAATAATGTCCCCACCTCCCACATCTTTGACCGGGGTTTCACCGGCCTTCAACATCTGGATAGATTTGGGCTGATAAATATGAACGGTAGAGTTTACGACCCCAAGTTAGGCCGCTTCCTCAGCCCCGATCCTGTCATCCAATCCCCTGATAACCCGCAAAATTACAATCGCTATAGCTATGTGCTGAATAATCCACTCAAATATAAAGACCCAGATGGAGAATTCTTTATAGGTACAATCTTGACATTTGCAGGGGACTTATTAAAAACGGCCTTTATTGATGGTGGTTTAGACCCAATCAGTAGTAATGCGAGACAAAATGCCTGGCGGGATTTTGATCCGACTGCTCCCTGGTCTGCGACAAATAAGGCATGGAAAATAGACATTGGAGGATTTAAAACTGACCCTAACCGCACTATTGTAGGAAGGGGAATACAATTACTTTCTAGATGGACATGGGAAATTCCTCAAACAGTGCTTGGTAAAGCTGCATCACATTCGCGGAATTGGTTAGGACAAGTAGATAATGTAGATTATTATGGTGGTGCAACTTTGGTTAATGATGACGACCCTTCTGCTGGTGTGAGGTGGGGATTTACTTTAGGCCCATATATTAACTCTAAAAATATTGTTGCAGACCCCAATGTTAGCGATATATTTAGGCACGAATACGGACACACGTTACAAAGTAGATTAGTTGGTCCTTTATATTTGACGCACGTTGCTTTACCAAGTTTAATTGGTTCTGGTTTAGAAGATATGGGAATTAATGACCATAATAGGGAGTGGTACGAGACCCAAGCAAACAGAATGGCATTCCGATATTTTAATAATCATGATAGTGGAGCATTAACGGCCTTGCCATGGAATGATAATGAATACCCAAGAGAGTATAATCCCAATTGGTATTGGATGTTTGCACACCCGCCATTACCCTTTATGTGGTGGTTGTTTTTCTAATTTTAATATTTAAAAACATGAAAATGAATATCTTATTTTTATTGTCAATAATACTTTGCGGTTATAGCTGCGAGAAACTTGCAGACCATACTAATTTTATTAGAGTACACAACAATACAAATGATACCATACAAGTTTATGCGGGATATAATTATCCGGATACGACCTTAAGTTTGGAAAAGCCGAGGCTGGTTATGATATATCCCAACACACAAAATGGTGGAATAGAAAGTAGAACAGACTGGGAAGATAAAGTAGAAAGTGATACTCTTATTGTGTTTGTTTTAAGTAAGGATACAGTTGATGCTTATAATTGGGAAAAGATAAGAAGTGAATATAGTATCTTAAAGCGTTACGATTTATCATTACAGGATTTAAAACGTAGAAACTGGACTATTGAATATCCATAATACAAATATTAAAAGTATCGATAACGTGGCTTTTGGCTTTTAAATTACTCTGCTATAAAATTAGAAGCAAATTCATGGGAATTTAGGTATGAATAAAACAAATGTTTATTAAATAAAACACAAACCATGCAAAAACGAACACTTATTTTTCTCCTCCTTGCAGTCTCACTGCTGTCCTGTGAGGAGAAAGACGATTTAGGCGACAGCGGAAAGGTAAAAATAAAAGCGGTGGATTTAAACAATGACCCGCTTTCAGGGGCTGAAGTAAGAATTTATTCACCGGAAGAAAATCAGAACGGGGTCATTTTCGAGGATTCCACCAACGCTTCAGGTATTTGTAATGTAGGCAAGCTACTGCCTGATGAATACCGGTATATGGTAACAGCCCGTTTTGACAATCGCACCTACTGGGAAGTAAGGTATTTCCAGGTTGTAGCCGGTGAAAGAAAAACTATTGAGGCTACTCCTGTCGCTTATTCCGGCACTCTCACCTTCACCGTAACGGACATGCAGGATGAAATCATAGAAGGCATCCAAGTCGCTTTGATTCCGCACTTCCGTTACAACGACTACACCTATGAGCAGATGCAGGAAGAAGCCTGGTACCAGGGTACAACCGACAGCTCCGGTGAAGTGACCTTCGAACGGGTGCCGGCGAATGTTAAATACAGCAACGAGTATTCGGTGTTTATCTACTACGATGAAGATAACTTTACGTATCCGTATAATGGCATCTACTTAAGTAAAGGTGACCATAGACAAATTACACTAAAGGTTGATATTTGAATCCCGTCGCAGGACTGGAAAGCCCTATGCCTGTAGCATTGTGGGTACTCGCTTTCCTGTGGTTAATTTAAGTCGTTAACCAAATAAAACGATGGAGCACCAATATAAGCCCAAAAGTGCCACTGGCATAATCTCATATTGTAACCCCTGATGAGTTACGGGGCGGGGCGATAGGGAAAATTTTAGATTGCCGCGCAGTTACGATAAAAAAAAACACCTCCCTTAGCTGCATGTATCAATGATTTCAAAATACACTAAAGTGCACTTCCAGTAACTTTTATAGAAACCTCGAGCCACCCCCTTAAACTTACCAAACCTAAAAACTAAACATAGCAACTCCAGTTTTATACCACACCCAAATGAACTCACCCTCCTACCTGACCAACACCTTCTTAACTATTGCAGAATTTTTAGTTTGAAACTCAAACAAATAAACGCCGGCCTCAAACCCGGAAACATCTATAAATTCTGACACAGTTTTTTGAAAATGAATCATTGTACCCGACAGGTTAAAAACCCGGACATCCAAAACCTTATCCGCATTCCTGATAAAGAGCCGGTTGCTCACCGGATTGGGGTAGACTTCCAGTGTGGTCTGCTGAATCTCACTGGAGGTGTTGAGTCCGAGGTAGCGGCTTTTGGCCGGAATATCCCACTCATTGGGAGTGAGGGGAATGCCGATGGAAGGCCATGGTATGTCGTCAGTCCAGAATTCGGGGATGGAAGTTTTGTAGTAAGAAGTATCCGGAAGGGAATCCGTTTCAAAGGGCAGCACCTCGCCCGTAACGTAATTTCCGTACTCAAAATGATCCTCACCGCTGACGGTGTACATCCCGTAAAGGAAATTGGTATTGGTGATTTCCTGTCCGGCAATATTCTGCTGATCGGTCGGATTATCGCTTGAGGTGATGATAAACCCGTACAGCTCCGCCCGGTTCCTGAAAAAGGTGTTGAGCGGACCGGAAGGCCCCCAGTAATGATCGATGATAATATTCTGCACCAGGTTCCCTTCGAAGAGGTTGGCAAAAGCGTAATGCCCGTGCAGCGAGACATCGCCCGAATAATCGTGGATGGTCTCTGAGCGGTACGGATCAATCGAATAGTTGTATCCAAAGACATTGCCGTTGGCACCGGTTTTGACCATCATGGCATGGCGAAGGTGTTCAAAAACATTGTTCTCCACCAGGCATTCGCCGGAATGCATGTGCAGTGTAATGCCGTAACCACGGGTGCCAGCGCCATCGTATGTAAATGCATGATGGATGTAACTCCCTTCCAGCAATACTTGTCCGGAACGGTAGACGGCGATGTGGCTTCCCACGCTTTTGTCGCTCTCAATATCGCTGATGCGGATTGCTTTGGCAAAATTGATGTAAATATTTGATCCGGCACCTTCGGCAGGCTCGTCCAGGCGCTCGATTCGCAGGTTTTCGATAGCAACATTTTCCTTTGGCGACACTTTCCGGATTTTTGGATCGAGGGTTTCGTCGAAATCAATTCGCAGCGGCCTTTGCAGGAATAGCGTATCTCCCAAGACCGCTTCGATGGTCAGCATCTGTCCTACCGACTGCTCAGCCCAGGAGGCCGGCTCGGTGTCCCAGTCGCCATTCTCCTGGAGCATTTCTCCAAAATCTCCCGCAGAAAAAACATCAGGTTGCTCAACAACTATCTTCGCACTCTCCTTCTGGTACCCTGAAATCACAGGCTGAAACTCCGATACGCTTTGTCCGGAAACCCGGAGGGCGTGTTGTGGCTCGCCCGAAAAATCTATAAGAAGATGAGTGGACAGCGAGTCAACACCCCGCATTACTATCCCGGAAGGGATTTGCAGTGCATCCTGCAAAAGAAACTGGCCTTCGGGGAGAAAAACAATTCCGGGTTCTCCGTCAAAGCTATCCATGGCCTCCTGGATTGCCGGCGCATCGTTCGCGCTTCCATCGCCCGCCGCTCCAAAATCCATTACGCTGACCTGGTTTTGCGGATCAGCAAATCCGGCCTCTTGTCCGGCCACTGACCAGTTAAAAGTACGGTCATCAGGAATAATCTGCCCCGAAATAATCAAAGGAAAAACAATAAAAAAAGCTAAAAGCAAACGCATCATCGTCCCCATTTTTGTCATAAAGATAAGCTAATCTAATATGTTCAGAAAATCTTCAGCCTGATTTTTTCGCCGGGCTGCAGCTTTGCGTTTCCCCAGTTGTAGAAATGCAGCCAGGGCAACCTGATGCCATAAAGCTGTGCGATAGAGTGCCACGTTTCGTTTTGTCTTACGATGTGGTGCTTGTAGTTCTTGCTGCGCCAGCGCTTTCTTTCGAGGTAGACAAAATTCTCGGCCCGCAGGTCATTGACTACTACAAGGTCGTTATAATACTTCAGGTTGTTAAGTTGGACATCAAGATCCTGCGCCACAGAGAGGTAAGAGTCTTTTTCATTGGCGACAACCAGTTCTTTCCCGTTATTTTCAAGGATTTTACGGCCGTTGATACTGTCGAGCACATCAAACTTGTTGTAGGTAGGAACAGGCACCGCTTCCAGCGGACGGCGGTAAGCCACGGGTTGCGGATCGTAATATTTATCGAGCTTGTAAAGTTTGTGATCCTCAATCAGGTGAATCAACAACCGGGCATATTGTGGGTTAGTAGCATAGCCCGCCTTTCTTAGTCCACGGCACCAGCCTTTGTAATCATCAATCTCCAGCTCAAAAAGGTCGGCGTAACGCGAGCGCCCGGATAAAAACAGCGAATGATCGCGATAAGAAAAGGCCGGATCATCATACTTTCTAAAGCACTCATTGAACTTATCATCCGTTTTGCGGATGGTTTTGCCCTGCCATCCGCTGTGGCATTTTATACCGAAATGGTTGTTGGCCTTGGTGGCCAGACGACTTCTTCCTGCATTGGATTCCAGCAGCGCCTGCGCCATTTTAACCGAGGCCGGAATAGCAAATTGATTCATTTCCTCAATGGCAATGTCCTTATATTTATCGATGTAATTCTCACGTGCTTCGAAATTGGTTTGCGATTGCACATTCAGTACAAAAATCAAAAAGATGAGCGAGATATATCTGTTCATATGCTGCGATTCAAAAAATAAAAACGGTACTTAAAAAAGTTTGTTTTCTTCAACAAATATAATTGTTTGATAAACCATAACATTGCTCTGATTAATCGGGTTGCTAACAAGCAACTCTTGAAAACCTGTATCCTTTCGTGAATTATTGCGAAATTTGCAGCTTGCTGATAAAAGAAGACCAGGATGGACATTTTTACAAAATATTTTACGGAATTAGATGGGCAAAAGCTTGAGCAGCTAAATAAACTGGAAGGGCTTTACAGGAGCTGGAACGAGAAAATCAACGTCATTTCGCGCAAGGACATAGACCACATCAACGAGCGGCACATCCTGCATTCGCTGAGTATTGCCAAAATCGTTGATTTCGCTCCCGGCACCACCGTGCTGGATGTGGGCACCGGTGGCGGCTTTCCGGGCATCCCGCTGGCGATTCTTTTTCCGGATACGCAGTTCCTGCTGATTGATTCGATCGGGAAGAAAATCAAGGTGGTGGAGGCGGTGGCCGACTCGCTGAAGCTCGAAAATGTGGAAGCCCGCCAGGCCCGCGGCGAAAAGCTTAAAGAGGAGTTCGACTTTATCACCAGCCGTGCCGTGACCAACCTGCCGCGCTTCTTTCAGTGGACCAAAGCCAAAATCGACCGTGAAAACCAGTTCAACCGCATCCCCAACGGCATCATCTATCTCAAGGGCGGCGACTTCGAAGACGAACTCAAGCAAATCAACTGGAAAAAAGACATCCAGCCCATCGACCAACTTTTTGAAGAACCCTTTTTCGAAACGAAAAAGATCGTGCACCTGTATCCGGGAAAGAAGTAGTGGGTTTGAGAGTTTGTTTCATCAGTAAAATCAGTGTTCTATTTCTTTGATGATAGCACACTGATTGAACAGATTATACTGATTTTCACAGTTAACACCCCCATAAAAGAGGGTGTTAAACTCATGTTTTCTGGTAAGTTTGAAAATCGGCTTACAAGCCAATTTAACCCTACCTCCCTCCCGGAGGACAGTTTTCTTTCAAAAAATTGGTATACAAGGTCGAAAGGTGCTTAAACGTGCCTTCGCCTTCTCTAAAACTATGTGTCCTGTTCGGATAGGGCATAAAATCAAACTGCTTGTTATGCTTTATCAGCTCGTTCAGCAGCAGCTCGGCATTCTGATAGTGCACGTTGTCGTCGCCGGTTCCGT
>JAASSU010000059.1 GCA_021767705.1 Bacteroidota bacterium
CCTATCTTGATGTAAAAAATGGTTGGTTTGTAGCCCTGCTCAATAAGCAAAGGAATGGTAACCGAACTGTCAACGCCTCCCGAAACTAATGATGCAATCCTCACTTTGATGCCTTTCTTTTAATTTCCGGCAAAAATAGTCATAATGTGAAAAATGAGGGCATTGGCTTAAAACAGTTTAAGCTCTTTGATAAAGCGAAAGTCCTTTTTATTAAGAGTAAAGAGGGCTAAATTTCTTTCAATCGCTGTTGCCGCAATGAATCCGTCTGGCAAACTGAGGTTATGACTTAATGAGTACTTTTTCATTAGCTGAATAAAAGTAGAGCAAATATCATAGTCAATATTAATATTGTTCAGACTTTCAATGTCTTTGATGATTTTATTCATCTCTTTTTTATTTAATGCACCATAAATGAGCTCACCAGCAGTGATAGTGCTAATAGCAATATTACGCTGCCCTATTTTTTGTAAAACCTGAATTACCTCACTGTTATTTTTGTAGAGCTCTATGATTATGTCTGTATCGCACAAGACTATTTCATCCTCTTCCATGCTTCACTTCTTATTTGCTTTGAAGAAACATCTCTATCTTCCCATATACCAGCAGAATCAAAAAGATTATGGTTTCTAAACTTTACAGTTTTTTCTTCATCAACGATATCCACGAAGTCAAGCTGTTTCAAAAGCTGGATTAATAAAGGTTTTTTACTTTTATCCTTAATATTAACTGTAATTTGTGTCATAATTATTTATTTATTACAAATTTACATTAAAATCAATGCGCTTCCAACCAGTTTTCGCCTGTGTTGTAGTCAACAACTACCGGCACTTTCAGTTTCATGGCTTTTTTCATTTTCTCCTCAACTAACGCAGACACCTTTTCCACTTCATCTTTAGGGGTGTCAAAAACCAATTCATCGTGTACCTGCAGGATCATTTTGGTTTTCAGCTTCTGCTTTTGAAGCTCCTTAAATATGTCGATCATGGCAATTTTGATCATATCGGCCGAAGAGCCCTGGATCGGGGCATTGATGGCGTTACGCTCGGCAACGCTTCTAACAACGGAGTTTCCTGAATGGATATCACGAAGATATCTCCGGCGTTTCATAATGGTTTCCACATAACCATGATCTTTAGCAAATTGGATACTTTCGTCCATGTATTTCTTTACGGCCGGATATTGCTCGAAATAGGTTTTGATTATTTCGCTGGCTTCCTTACGGGGGATATTCAGGCGCTCTGACAGCCCAAAAGCGGAAATGCCATAGATGATACCAAAGTTGGCTGTTTTGGCTTTACGGCGCATGTCTTGGGTCACCTCATCAAGCGTAACTCCATAGACGCGTGCTGCGGTGGCGGCGTGGATATCCAAATCGTTGTTAAATGCTTCGATAAGGTTTTCATCGCCGCTGAGCGAAGCCATAATCCGCAGCTCAATCTGTGAGTAGTCGGCGGCCAGCAGCACATGGTTTTCATCGCGCGGCACAAAAGCTTTTCGGATTTCGCGTCCGCGTTCCGTTCGGATGGGGATATTCTGCAGGTTTGGATTAGTGGAGCTGAGGCGTCCGGTAGCGGTTACGGTTTGATTGTAGGAGGTGTGTATCCTTCCGGTTAAGGGGTTAATCAGTCCGGGAAGCGCATCAACGTAAGTGTTTTTCAGCTTGGTAAGCTGGCGGTATTCCAGAATGTCCGTGATAATCGGGTGCTTGTCCGACATTTTGCGCAGCACATCCTCGCTCGTAGAATATTGCTTTGTTTTGGTCAGTTTGGGTTTCTCGGTGACTTTGATTTTTTCGTAAAGGACCACTCCAAGCTGTTTCGGAGAACCGATATTAAATTCCTCGCCGGCCTGGTCGTAGATTTTTTGCTGTATTTCTTCGATATCTTTAGCCAGTTTGCCTGATATCTCTTCAATCGCATCGGTATTTAACCGTACGCCGGTGGCTTCCATATCCGCCAGCACTTCTATTAGCGGAATTTCAATATCCTGATAAAGCTTGACGACGTTATTTTCTTTCAACAAAGGCTTAAAAACCTGCTTCAACTGTAAAGTAATGTCGGCATCCTCGGCGGCATAATCCAGTAGCTTTTCCGGATCGACCTGTTTAAGGGTTTTCTGGTTTTTTCCTTTTTTCCCGGCAAGGCTTTCATAAGAAACCGGCTTGTAGTTCAGGTAAGTTTCGGCGAGGTAATCCATGTTGTGGCGCTGCTCGGGCTCGATAAGGTAATGGGCCAGCATGGTGTCGAAATACGGTCCGGAGACTTCAAGTCCATACCACTTCATGATGCTGTTGTCGAACTTCAGGTTCTGACCGATCTTCAAAATCTTATCGTTCGTAAAAACGTCCCTGAACTCTTCCAGCACTTTTATGCCGTCTTCTTTTTTCTCAGGAAGAGGAACATAAAAGGCTTCTCCTTTTTTTACTGAAAAAGCAATGCCAATCAGTTCTGCACTTGTCACCTCAAGACCTGTGGTTTCGGTGTCGAAACAAAACTCATCCGCATTTTCGAGGCTCTTTATAAGTTTAGCGCGCTTTTCTTTCGTATCGGTCAAATGGTATTGATGCTCGGTGTCTTCAATGGTTTTATAGGCGGTTTCCTCCTTTGCTTCCTCAACATCTTCCTCAGAGAGGTTTGAAAACAGGTCGGGTTGATCACCGCCACTTTTTTTGATATCACCAAACAGGCGTTTGGTAAAATTGCGGAATTCCAGGTCATCAAAAATTTCTTTCAGCCTTGTAATGTCAGGTTCAGATATTTTAAGCTGCTCTGCCTCAAATTCTATCGGCGCATCAAGAATGATGGTAGCCAGTTGCTTCGACATTTTGGCCTGATCGGCGTGCTCTTCAATCTTTCTCCGGATGCGTTCCTTTTCAATCTTCTCAGGATGGGCAATCATGTCTTCAATGGTGTCGAACTGCTGAAGGAGCTGACTGGCGGTTTTTTCGCCGATTCCGGGCACACCCGGGATATTATCAGAAGAGTCGCCCCAAAGCCCCAGCATATCGATAACCTGTTCCGGAAAACGGATATTAAACTTCTTTTTAACTTCCTCAATCCCCAAAATATCTACTCCACTGCCTTTGTATGAAGGCTTATACATGAAAATATTTTCAGAAACCAGTTGTCCGAAATCCTTATCGGGAGTCATCATGTAAGTGGTGAAACCTTCCTTTTCAGCTTTTTTGGCAAGGGTTCCTATAATGTCATCCGCTTCGTAGCCTTCCTTTTCGATAATCGGGATGTTAAATCCTTTGATAATTTCTTTGATGTAAGGAATAGACAAGGCAATATCTTCGGGAATATCTTCCCGGTTGGCTTTGTAATCTGAATAGTCATCATGCCGAAGTGTAGGGGCGTAAGAGTCGAAGGCTACTCCGATGTATGTGGGATCCTCGTTTTTAATTACGTCGTAAAGAGTGTTGGTAAAGCCCAGCATAGCAGACGTGTTCAGTCCTTTAGAGTTGATACGGGGGTTACGGTTTAATGCAAAATAGGCGCGATAAATCAGGGCCATCGCATCTAAAAGAAAAAGCTTTTTATCAGTTTTACTCATCATCAGTCGTTTTATGGTATAAAAGTAGCAATCTGAAACAAAGTGACGAAATTTAATACTCGCGAAATGGAATTGCACGCCGAAATGTTTAATTTTATAACACCATTTCAAAACTACCGTTATGATAAAATCCAGACAAAAGAAGATTTTCGTTATCGACACTTCGGTCATTCTCTACAACCACTCATCCATACTAAGCTTTGAAGATAATGATGTGGCTATTCCCATCACTGTGCTTGAGGAGCTGGATAATTTTAAGAAAGGGCACGAGACAAAAAATTATGAAGCGCGTGAGTTTATCCGGATAATCGACCGCCTTTCGCAGGATCATTCGCTTCAGGATTGGGTTTCGTTGGGTGAGGGTAAAGGAAAGCTGAAGGTGATTATGCACGAAAACGGAACCGACAGCAGCGCGATAAAAATTTTCGGGGCAGATAAGGCCGATCATCGCATTATCAATGCAGCACTGACGATCAGTAAAAAATATCCGCGAAAGCGAACAGTATTGGTGACGAAAGATATCAACCTTCGCATCAAAGCCAAATCGCTCAACCTGGCCTCAGAAGACTTTGAAACCGGGAAGGTAAAAGATGTGGAAGGGCTTTACACCGGAAGGGAAATGCTTGACAATGTGGATAAGGCGGTAATTGACCAGATATACCAGGAAGGCACTGCCGAACCTTCCAAAGCCGGCATTGAAACCCCCATAGCGAACCATTATTATATTCTTCGAACACCTACCAACCAGTCGGTAATGACTTTTTATAACCCCGAAACACAGCTTTTGGAGCATGTTGAGAAGCATTCCACCATGCGTATCACTCCGCGCAATGCAGAGCAGGTGTTCGCCATGCATGCCATCCTTAACAAGAATGTGAAGCTCGTCACGCTTCAGGGTGTTGCCGGCACCGGAAAAACGCTGCTGGCTTTAGCAGGAGCTTTAGAACAACGTTCTGAATTTAAACAGATTTACCTTGCACGACCTATCGTGCCCTTAAGCAACAAGGATATCGGCTTCCTTCCTGGTGATGCCAAAGAGAAAATAGGGCCTTACATGGAGCCTTTGTACGATAACCTGAAATTTATCAAAAACCAGTACAATGAAAATGATCAGATGTACAAAAAGATCGACTCACTACTGGAAAGCGAGAAGCTGCTGATTTCGCCGCTGGCCTACATCCGGGGCCGCAGCTTATCCAATATTATTTTTATTGTGGATGAAGCCCAGAACCTGACTCCTCATGAAGTAAAAACGATAATTACCAGGGCAGGCGAAAACACAAAAATCATTTTCACCGGTGATATTTATCAGATCGATACGCCCTACCTCGATTCTCAAAGTAATGGCTTGTCGTACCTGATAGACAAGATCAAGAACCACCAGATTTTTGCTCACGTCAGGCTCGAAAAAGGCGAACGCTCAGAGCTGGCGAACTTGGCGAATGATATGCTGTAGATAAAAAACATCCCATGAAAAGCGAATTTTCATGGGATGTTTTTATTATTGATGGATTCAAGAATAGTTTACTCCCTGTAAATCACATTTAACACCACATCACCCACCACGCGGAGGGTTTCCGGATCGATCTTATCGATGGTGTCTTCCTTGGTGTGCCAGTGCTCGAAAAAGCTGCCGTTTGATGAGTTCGGATCCAGGTGGATGATATCGATGGTGGGAATGCCGATAATTTGGTTGATGTAGTAATGATCATCGTTGATCATGCCTCCTTCTTCGTCTATGAAGTAGTTTGAGTAGCCCAATTTAGAAGCCATGGTCCATACTTTCTCAACAACATGTTCAGCATAATACATCGAGAATCTTTCTTTCGTGAACCGGGCGTTTTCAGCACCGACCATATCCAGCAGGATACCGTAATTAGCTTTGTATCCAAAGCGGTGTGGGTTGCGGGCCCAGTATTGAGAGCCTAAGCCCCATGTATCTTGTTTGCTTGATTGCTTCGACTGTGGCGGGCCGTAATCTTCAGCATCGAAAAAGATAATGTCAATACCGATATCCGGGGGCATATCTTTCATCAGGCGGGCGATTTCTAAGAGCACACCCACACCGCTGGCCCCGTCGTTGGCCCCTGAGATGGGTTCCCAGTGGTTATCCTCATTGGGGTCATGGTCGGCGTAAGGCCGGGAGTCCCAATGAGCGCACAAAAGGACACGCTTTTTCTTTTCCGGGTGAAACGAACCAATAATGTTGTAGATATTCAGGATATCGTTGTTATAAGCCCTGACCTTTGCCTCCTGAACCAATACGGTGTCGGCAAACTGACGTAACTTTTTTTCAAGGTATTCTGCCCCTTTTTTGTGAGCCTTGGTATTCGGGACCCGTGGCCCCAAATCAGTCTGAGCTTTGACATAACGGAATGCCGAATCAGCATTAAACGAAGGAACTACAGCTTGCCGCTCATAAAAGCTGGGTTCTTCTTTTTTCTGCTCGTTATTTTTCTTAGGAGTATTACATCCTGATAAAGTGATGGCCAAAAAGACAAATGTCAGTGCGAAGTATTTCATTTTAAATAGATTATTCAAACAACCCGGATTTTTCTCCAAAATTACCGGAAAAAACAAAGTCATCAAAGTCGAAACGGTCTCTTTCGGCCAATTCTGAGTTTTTTAATCCTCCTTCAAGCTGATCAGGGTTTCCGATATAACCAATGGCCAGCACAGTAACAGGCTTGTATTCTTCGGGAACACCGAAATGAGCCGCAGTTTTCTTTCGATCAAACCCTCCCATTTGGTGTACATAAAGCCCCTGGTTCATTGCTTCCACCGAAAGGTGCGCTACTGCTTGTCCGGCATCATACTGAAAAACAGCATTCTTTCCCTCGCCAATGTTGTTGATTGTTCGGCCAATAACGGCGACCAGCACCGGAGCGGAGGAAGCCCATTTTTGATTAAACTCCACCAGGGCATCCATTATTTTCTTGTAACTATCATCTCCGTTTTGTCCGAGAATAAACCGCCACGGCTGCTGGTTATAGCTGGAGGGCGACCACCGTGCTGCCTCAAAAAGTGAGCGGAGCTTCTGCTTTTCAACAGGTTTATCAGCAAAAGCCCGTGGGCTCCATCGCTGCTTCAGTAATTCGTGTATCGGATAAGTGGTTTTAGCGTCTTTTTTATTCATGTTTTATTGTTTTTACGTAGTTAACAGTTGTTATTGTTAACTGTTTGGAGGGTTTGGGATTATATTTCCTTCCGGAATCTGTTTTTAGTGCATCTCTAGTATTATATTTGTATCAAATCACTTGTATGGATGATAAAGTAGTTTATTGAATTGATTTGTCCGATTATGATTTTGAGACAGCTAAAGCAATGCTTGAAAGTAGAAGGTTTCTCTATGTAGGTTTTATGTGCCATCAAACTATTGAAAAAATATTCAAGGCTATGTTTGTGAATAAATATCCTGAAAATCCTTTGCCATATATTCATAATTTAACTGTACTTGCAAAAAAAAGGGGACTTTTATCATTTGCTCTCAGAGGAACAAAAGGGTTTTCTTGATGTTGTTGAGCCATTGAATATTGAAGCCAGGTATCCATCACATAAAGAAAGGTTGATGAAAAGCTTAACAGAATCAAGATGCAAAGAAATCATCCAAAACACAGAAGATATACAAGAATGGGTAAAAAAGAAGCTATAGAAATCACCAGAAAATACAAGAAACTGTTGGATAAACACTTTCCGCATGACAAGGTGTATTTGTATGGTTCTTATGCAACAGGAAAAAGCTCTGAAGACAGTGATATTGATGTAGCAGTAATTGTTAACAATATTGAGGGAGACTTTTTTGAAATTATGCCTGTTCTCTGGAAACTAAGAAGAAAAGTGGATGATCGCATAGAACCTGTGCTGATAGACGGGTCAAGTGATAAATCGGGGTTTTTAAACAGTATTATGAAAACTGGTGTTGAAATCATCTAAAAAACCCCCTGCAAACTAATGCAGAGGGTTTCGTTTATTGGCAGTAGTGAAAATTTATTTCTTGTGCAGCGGATCCAGTCCGATGGTACCATGCAGAAAATCAAGATATTCCTTAGAGTTCATATACTTGATTCTTACACGGGTTTCATTAAGCACATCTTCGAGTTTCATCTTTTCAACATACTCTTTATTTACCGGATCTTCGATGAACTTTTTGAGATATTCCAGTTCTTTTTCATAGAACCTCAAATCGGCTGTTTGCTTGCGCTTTAACCTCTCCTTGTACCAGTCAGATTGAAGCACATAATCACGTTCAAAAAGTTTCCTGATTTCCGGATCGCTCACGTCTTTTCCTTCGTAATGACCGTAGGCCATAATGTGGAGCAGTGCCTTCAGAGGCGGGATAGCGCTGTTTACGCTGCCATCAATAAAGTAGTTTTTGGCAACGCGTTCCTGCGCCTCCACAATATTGTTGACACCGTCAGCAAACGCTTCCATGCTTTGCTTCTCAGGTCGCAGCATCTCCTCTTTGAAAACGGCCTGTGGTTCATCGAAAATGCTTTTCAGGTGATTGAAAGCAAATATCTCAGTGATGCGATATCCGAGACGGGAGGCTTTAATCGTTTTTCCATCATACTCAAAATCTTCCAGCTTTTCGAGCGAACCTTCTTTGATGAGCTTTTCAGGATTGCGATCTTCCACAGCAATACGGCTCCAAAGCTCCGGAATCAAAAGAGAGATATCATGGTCGAAGCGGCTTTCAGTACCCACATAACCGGCGGCGCTCGTAAAGCCTTGATATCCCGTAAGGATATAAGACAAGAGCGCATTGTTGAGGTCGGTAACCGGGCTCAACATGTTGAAAGGCCCTTTGGTGAGTGCCCCTTCAGAACCGGCACCGGTGGTGGAAGGGGATTTCCCGGTAAGGCTGCACACAAAATCCATAAACAGCTCAGGGAGTTCCTGGTAATGAATAGGGTTGTACACACTCAGTCCGCGAATACCGCTTTTCTTTTCGGGCGGGTTGTTTCGGCGCCCCGGAAGTACCGCGTTAATAGGGTAGTGCACCGGATCGCTTAACGGTATCTTGTTATAAAAACGCATACCCACATCCGCAAGATAATCGTCGATGGGGTTGACTAAATCCGGACGAGTTTGCAGGTAGCGCGGGTTTTTCGACGGACGGCCATCCACAATTCTTGGGTGCGACGGACTAATGAAATACTGTCCTGATTTATCCTCACTACCCTCCTTAATCAATTTCTTGATGGGCTCGGTATAGAGGTCAAAGTTGATAGCATCTGACAGGAGCTGCTCGCCGTCTTCAGAAGAGAGCGGTTCATAGTTTGAGGTGAAATTGTTGCGAAGTGACAGGTCGGCTTCGGCTTCTTTATCATAGCCCCTGTTCACAGCCTCATCCGGGCGCTGGAAAAACTTGTTCTCGCAGTTTTCCACAATTTTTACCGACGGGTTGTCGTAACGCTCATCGAGGTGATTGAAGTGCTTCACCGGCAAGGTAATGGAGGCCGTGATATCGTCTTCCATCTGTATTTTTGCAGAAGCAATAAAGTCGGCACGCAACTTATGCAGATACCACGAGTTGTCGTCAGCGAACCCAACACGCAGGTAGCTGGCACTGATTTTCCGATTGTTGAAAAGCAACTCATGCCCTCTGCGGCCGTTGATCATGTCGGTTGAGAAAAAATTCTGCCAGTCTTCGTTGGTGCGCGTAGGGCGATAGAATCGCTTGACGTAAAACACAAGTGTTTTTACATGGGCTGGAATGGATCGCAGGAAATCATTGTACTCATCGCTGTAAAGACTGCTGGGCGTCAAAAGCTTGATGACAGAGCCCAGTGTGCGCTCTTCAGAGAGCAAGGGCCTCGACTTCTTAGGGTGTTTTTCCGGTTCCTTCCAGCGGTCTGAATAATCGCGCTTAATCAGTTCATCGGCAGCCTGGAAATCTTCTTCGAAATCGTTGATGAAAAATGATCCGTAAATAATCGCGTTGAGCAATGATTTGGATATTTCCGATTTTCCTCCGCCCGAAACGGTGCTCGGCTTGTGACAGAACGTGCCCATTGGCTGAGTGCTCACCAGTCGCCATGAGGGTGCAGAAGGATGTTTTTCCATGTGCAACTTATGGCCCGAAGGGTGAATATAAACATGCTCAGGTTGCAGGTGAATGCGTTGCTCTTTGCCTGAATTTTTCCAGCTTACACAACCGTTATGCAGGTCGATGTTGGCATGCTCAGGAATGTAAAAGATGTTCGGGAATTTCTTGTCAATGGCATAACCCTCGGGCTTGATGTCCATCAGAGCAGCATAGTTTTCCGACACTTCCTTGAAAGAAAAGTCCTTTTTCAGGTACTTTTCCAGGAAGAGCTTGCCGTTAAAACTGTATCCCAGGTTTTTTCTGCTGAAAGCAATGGCCCCGCCGGAGTGCTCCTCTTCGGCAAGGCCCATCAGGTTGGCAGCATAACTGAGCTGTGTTTTGATTTCTTTTTTAGAATATCCGAAATAGTTATCGCCAATGAGTGTAATCACCACGCCCTGTGCATCGCGGCAGGTGAGCTTAAACGGACTACCATCGTTGTAGAGGTCTTCAGGGTTTTCCCAGCAAATGCCGTCCTTTAGCTGTCTTTCGGTAGCTTCCGTGACGTGCGGTAAGCCGAGCTCTTTTTTGGTCATTCGCGTAAGCTGTGGTGCCAGTATGATAGCACCGGTGTGGCCGCTCCACCCTTTGGGGTCGAGGGCCGCATCGCAGGCCGGGTTGCTTGGGTTCCCGCCATTTCCGAAAATGGACTCCACAAAGTCGAGGTTGCTCACTAAGCTTCCCGGAGCAAAAAAGCGTACCTCCATCCGCTTGCGATCCATGACGCCTTTTACTTCAGGACTCACAATGGGGCGTGTTAAGAAGGAAACAAAAGTGGAAGCTTTTTCCTTTTGGTCGGAAGTAAATGGAAGCTGGTTCAAATCTTCAGGTGGGTTAAATGCCGCCCTCAGGAAATTTGGAAAGGCCGACTTTGGAACCTCAATTTTATCGGGAGGCACCGGCAAGGTGCTTTCAACAATGTGAAACGAGCCCTTGGTAGTTCTCCGGTCGTACCTTGGGTTGTGCAAGACACCTTGCTTGATGCGGTACGACTGTAAGAACTCATTCCTGTATTCATTTTTATGAGGCGGAAGGCTCAGCTCCCTGGCAATGCCGGGCTTATCGATAACAAAGGTGTTGTTCGGAAGTTTTGGTATTTCGGCAATGCTCAGGCCGCTCAAGGTTTTTTCAATAAAATTCTGGATGCGGCGATCCACCGGCGTGTAAACCGTCGACACTAACCGCGCCTTGCTGCGATAGTTTTCGATAAGGTCTTCAGTGAGATCCAGAAACCTTTTGTCGGCAAGGATTTCCTGGTGATCGTTATTTTTCTGGTCGTCGAAAATGGGCTGACCCATCGAAGCAAGCTTCAGATTAATATAGCGAATGATATCGCGTCTGCTTTTATAACTGTTTTTTGACATATTCCTCTTTTTTATCAGTGCTAACAAAATTAGGGTTTAGTCATGGCATTGAGGGTTTATTGTGACGAAATTAACAACGCAAACGCTTTCGATCACCCAAAAGGACGTTGGGATAGCGATAAACAATATCGCTAGGTGTAAAATCAATTCCTTTATCAGGATAATGATTTTCAGCGCATCAGAAAGATAAAGTAAATGTGGTTCCCTCGTCAGGGCGCGATTTTACTGCAATTGAGCCTTTATGAAGGTGCATAATCTGGCGCGAGAGGCTGAGCCCGATGCCGGAACCGTTCTTTTTGGAAGTGTAAAAAGGCATGAAAACTTTATCGAGGATGTCGGGTTTAATGCCATGCCCGTTGTCGGATATTTCAATAACCACTCTGCTGTTTTTATTGACCCAGGCACTGCAGTTGATTTTGGGGTTCTCTGTCTCTTTCACGGCATCGATGGCATTAACCAGCAGGTTGATTATCACCTGGTCAATCAAATCCGGGTCGGCGGTAACCATAATGTTTTCAGGCTTCACTTCATAATGAAAAGCGATGTCCCACTGTTCAAACTTGGGTTTTAAAAGGCTGGCATTCTGTTTCATCACCTCTTCCAGCTTAAAATACCTGAAGTTTGGTTTTGGGATGCGGGTGAGGTTGCGGTACACATCCACAAAGTTGAGCAGCCCTTTGCTTCGGTTTTGGATGGTGGTGAGGGCTTCGCGCACACTTCCCACATCGTCCTCATCAAGCTCATTCATCTTAAGGTGGTCATCCGACTCATCGATCAGCAAACCATCCACCGTAGAAACCAGCGAAGAGATTGGGGTGATGGAGTTCATGATTTCATGGGTCAGCACCCTGATGAGCTTTTGCCACGACTCAATCTCTTTCTCCTCAAGTTCAGCATGGATATCCTGCAAAGAAACCAGCGTTAGGTCCTTTCCGCGCAAGCGCAGTTGTGTTGCAGAAACATAAATCTGTAGGATTTCATCATCAACAATCAGCTTTGTTAAGACTTTTTCCCCGGCTTTCAGATGAAGCAAACGATTGGCAAAGCCACTCTTGATGTTTTCAAGATCATGAATGTTTCGGAGATTGTTGATTTTAAGCAGTTTCTTTACTGCGTTGTTAAAGAGATCCACTTTTCCGTCAGGGTGAAAGGCAATGATACCGATAGAAATGTGTTGAACCACCGTGAGCAGATAATTGTGTTGCTCTACCTTTTCGGCACGGTTTCTTTTAAACTCGTCAATCACCTGATTGAATTCAGTATTCAGGCTTTCAAACGATTTCCCTAACTTTTCGTCGGTATAGGAAGTAGAAAAATCAGAATGCCGGATACTCTGGAAAAACTGTGCCAGCCTGCGGTTAGTGCGTTCGGCAAATCGTATCAGCTCATAAACCTGGAAGACCCCGATAACACCGAGGATGAATATCGTAATGCGAAGGTTTTCATTATCCGACAGGAAAACAATCAGGAAGAGCGTGGCCACAAGGAGTAAAACCCTCAGGACAACCTGAAATCTGAATTTTTTAAAGACCATATTTTTCAATTCTACGATACAGTGAAGCCCTTGTAAGCCCTAACTCTTTGGCTGCCTTGCTGATGTTTCCGCCATGCTTGTCGATAACCTTGCGGATAAGCATTTTTTCGGTCTCTTCGAGGTTGGTGGTATTCACCACAGTCTCATGCCCTTCGGCTTCTTCTTTCTCGTTAATGAAGAAATCGCTTGACTGTAAAGTGTTGCTGTCGCTCATAATCACCGCACGCTCCACGGCATGCTGCAACTCCCTGATATTTCCGGGCCAGTTGTGATTTTCGAGGCGCTTTAGTGCTGAGGGGTGGATGCGCTTGCTGGGCATGCCATACTTCCGGGTATAAGCCTGCAAGAAGTGATCGGCCAGCAATGGGATATCGTCTGTTCTCTCGCGCAGCGGCGGAAGGTGGATTTCTACGGTATTGATGCGGTAAAGCAAATCCTGGCGAAACTTATTCTCTTTCACCATCTGATACAGCGGCATGTTGGTGGCGCACACCAGCCGCACATCTATCGGGATTTCCTTGTTGGTTCCCAGCCTGACAACCGTTTTGTTTTGTATGACGCTCAACAGCTTCGATTGCAAGCCCATGCTCAGGTTGCCTATTTCATCCAGAAAAATCGTTCCCTTGGATGCTGCTTCGAAACGGCCCGCGCGGTCTTCCTTGGCGTCGGTAAAGGCTCCCTTTTTGTACCCGAAAAGCTCACTCTCAAAGAGAGTTTCGCTGATGGCACCCAGGTCCACCCCGATAAACACCTCATTTTTTCTTGGGGAAGAACGATGAAGCGCCCGGGCTATCATTTCCTTTCCT
Organism: Bacteroidota bacterium; assembly: GCA_021767705.1. Taxonomy (GTDB): domain Bacteria; phylum Bacteroidota; class Bacteroidia; order Bacteroidales; family JAIPAH01; genus JAIPAH01. The sequence goes on from JAASSU010000059.1 coordinate 13,348, forward strand.
GTTCCGTTCTCACCCAGAATAAGAACATTTGCATCGGTGCGGGCCACTTTTTTCACGTCTTTCATCACTTTTTCCATGGCGCGCGACTGCCCGATGATAGTGCCATAGCGGCTGTCCTGGTCCGAGAGCAGCACCTTCTGCTTGCTCTTCAGATCTTCGAGCTCTACCTTCGACTGTCGCAACTGAAGGGAGGTGGTGATGGTGGCCAGAAGTTTCTTATTGTCCCAGGGCTTTAGCAGGAAGTTGGTTGCGCCCTCTTTGATGCCCTGAACGGCCAGTTCGATATCGCCATACCCGGTGATAAGGATGACCACAGCCGCCGGATCGACCTCGAGAATTTTGTTCAGCCAGTGAAACCCTTCCTGGCCGGTGGTAGCTCCGCGCGAGAAATTCATATCGAGCAGGATGAGGTCATAACTCTCATTGCTCATCAGCGTAGGGATGTTATCCGGTTGTTTTTCGGTGTGTACCACCTGGAAATGCTGCTTTAGAAAGAGTTTAGCAGCCAGTAAAATATCCGTGTCGTCGTCTACAATCAGTATCTTTTGGTCGTATTTTTCTGCCATTTTAGTTGAATTTGGTAAGGCGTTTCGAAAATTTGTTTAAAAATACAAAATGTTCGATAATGAACAAGGGTGAAGTGGCTTTTTCAGTTGGTTTTATTTGCAATTATTTTTAATAAAGTACACCCTTTTGCAAACAAAAAGAATATTTTGCGTCTGTTTTTCATAAATATTTCGTAATTTTATAGCGTTAATTTTTCATGATTATAATATAAAGGCATGTGTTTTTCGCAAACAGCGTCAGTTTTTGATGGACGAATCGCACCTGAAAAAGGAGTTATTGTTGGGTATGCAGCAATAATAAGTAAATATCAGTTGGAAGTAGCGGTACCCGAAACTATTTCTATGATTAGCCTGAAAAACAGAAGCTATCATGTGAAAGGTTGGAGAATTTTTAAACCAATTTATGAGCCTGAGGACACCTTATATAAGCATTTAGTATTTGCTTTAAAGTATGAGGGGATTAATATTCTCTTTTTTAAAAAATTGTTTGAAGAACTATCTGAATATAAATTATTAGCAATTATTAACTCTGAACCTACAGGAATTTACTGCCGGAAAATTTGGTTTCTCTATGAATGGCTTTTCAATCAAAAATTAAACTTACCTGATGCATCTGTAAAAATAAAATTTGCTGATTTACTTGATATAAACCTTCAATTTGGTGTTGAAGGAACGCGCTCAAAGCGCCACCGGATCATCAATAACCTGCCGGGCAACCGGGATTTTTGTCCGTTAATTTTTAAAACAGAAAAGCTCGAAAGCTACATTCAGTCTAATCTGGCCCATGAGAAAAGGAAAAGCCTCAAGGATTTCCATAAGGATATCCTGCAAAGGGCTTCAGCTTTTCTTTTATTTAAAGATTCCAAAGCTTCATTTACTATAGAGGGCGAGAGCCCGAAAAGCAAACGCGCCGCCCGCTGGGGCAAAGCTATTGGTGAAGCCGGAAAGAACCCGTTAAGCAAAGAAGAGCTTTTGCGACTGCAACAGTTGGTTATTGAGAACAAGCGGTTTGTGAAAATGGGATTTCGTCGTAAGGGCGGCTTTATCGGGGAACATGAACGTACGACCGGTGAACCTATTCCTGAACATATTTCCGCACGATGGCAAGATTTGGAACAATTGATCGCAGGATTGCTGAAAACCAATGAAACACTTAATGAATCAGATTTTGACGCAGTGTTGGCCGCAACAATCATAGCTTTTGGCTTTGTTTTTATTCATCCTTTCCAGGATGGAAACGGCCGGATTCATCGCTATATCATTCATCATGTTTTAGCCCGGAAACAGTTTACGCAGCAGGGTCTGATATTTCCGGTATCCGCATCCATCCTGGATCATATCGACGATTACCGCCGTGTGCTGCAAAAGTATTCGCATCCCTTGCTTGATTTTATGGATTGGAAGACCACCCCCGATAACCACGTGGAGGTAAACAACGAAACCATCGATTATGACCGTTATTTTGACGCCACCCCACAGGCAGAA
>JAASSU010000297.1 GCA_021767705.1 Bacteroidota bacterium
AAAAACAAACGCAAGTCACTCGAAAGACTGGCAAAAGAGTTAAATATGCAATTAAATGAAAAACAGCCTGTTGTAACATAGTTGTCATTGGTACCAAGATGCTGAGCGACAGCGTAGGCATCGCAGGGAGAAATCTATGTAGGCTGGAAAAAAGCTCTAACCTCCTAAAGAATCACAAAAATTGATAGTTTATTTTATAATCTTCATTTTCCTTTTATGGAAATAAAAATACTATTACACTGATATATCTAAGAGAGATTTATATTTTCTGTGTTAATGTACTTAAAGGTTGAATAAATTTACAATAACATGATTATTAGTTTAGAATTTCTTAACACGTAAAATATATTTTAGCAAAAATTTATTCTATGTCAAACTCATCTTCCTTATTGTTGGTTGAAAGGGATAGTAACGGGCTGAACGAGCTTTCGGCATTCCTTAGGGGAGAAGGCTTTCAGGTGGATATTACGCATAATAACACCGAAGCGATAAAGATCATTGAAAGCCAAAATCCGGCAGCGGTAATTCTGGATTCCGCACCCGGAACGGATGATCTTGACGCCATCCATTACATAAGAAGCCTGAGAAGCGATTTAAGAATTGCTCTGCTTTCGGCATCAAAACAGGATGATTTTGAGATGCGGGTATTTGATTGTGGTGCTGATGACTTTATCAGGAAGCCGATTTCTCCTCAGTTGTTTGTCAGAAAAATCAAGGCTTTACTCAGAAGGAATTGATTTTAGCTTATTCCAGATCTTCCACGAGGCTTCCGCCTGCAGCACCAGCATTTCATAGCCATTTTTGATTTTACTACCCTGTTTTTCTGCTTTTTCAAGGAACACTGTTTTTTGCGGATTGTAAATTAAATCATAGCAGATATGTCCTTCATTTAGGAAGTCGTACGGCAGATCGGGATAAGACTCCTTGTCGGGATACATCCCTAAAGGGGTGGTGTTAATGATCAACTTATGACTTTCAATAATTTCCTGATCGATTTCACTGTAGTGGATTTGATTGCCTTCCGGGGCTCTTGACACCACCACGAACTCAATCCCCAAAAGGTGCAGGGAATATTTAACAGCTTTGGCAGCTCCGCCCGAACCCAGCACAAGGGCATTAATCCTCGATTTATTTTGAAGCAGGGGGTTTAGCGACTGCCGAAACCCGATATGATCCGTATTGAAACCGGTGAGCTTTAGGTAGGGGTGTCTTTCTATTTTGAGGGTGTTTACCGCCTGAATTGCTTTTGCATCATCACTCAGTTCATCCAGAAAAGGAATAACCTCTTCTTTGAAAGGAATGGTCACATTCAGGCCTTGAAGCATGGTGTTTTTCTCGATGATATTGCGTAAAAGGTCTGCAGATTCTATTTCGATATTTCTATAAACGGCCTCAGTCTTATCCTCTTCAAATTTCCTGTTAAAGTATTTCTCAGAAAATGAGTGCTTTAAAGATTTCCCGATAAGGCCGTATTCTTTCATTCCTTTTCGCTGATAGTGTTTGCCGATTTTTCCATGAGGTAAATCACCAGGATGCCCGCTATGATAAGTCCAAAAGCGATGAGGTTGTCGGTTTTCGCTACTTCAGGAAGATAATACTGATAGCCGGTGATAACTTTTTCCCCTTTCCTGATAATGTATTCGCCCATATCGTTGGTAAGGTAAACATCGTTTTTCCAGGGCCACAGAATTCCCAGCGAGCCAAAAATAAATCCTGTTAAAGAAGCCAGGGTTTGATCGTGAAAATGCTTCAGTACCCATGACAGCAAGTGCGAGAAGGCTATAAGGCCAACTACGGCACCCAGCAATACTGGCAGCAGGATGTCCATGCGCATTTCGTTGATAGCTTCAATAACCACAAGCTCATAATTCCCCATCAGAATCAAAACGAAAGACCCTGAGAGTCCGGGCAAAATCATACTGCAGATTGCTACCACGCCGCAGAGCATCAGGTATACAAAGCTGCTGTTTTCTGAGGCCGGGTTGATAAACGAAATGGCCAGGGCAATGCCCGCGCCTGCCACCAGAGAAATGATGGTACTTGTTTTCCATTTTTCAACACGCTGGCCCACGTAATAAACGGAGGCCATGATTAACCCGAAGAAGAATGCCCAGATATGAACAGGGTAATTAGCAAAAAGAAACTCAAAAATCCTGGCCAAAGAAATGATGGCAATGCCAACACCGCCAAAAACCATGATTAAGAAAATTAGGTCGGTGTGTTGCGCGAAGCCTTTCAGGTCGCCCTTAAAAATGAGCTTAAGGGCTTTGGTGTCAAAAGACTTGATGGCATTGATCAGTCTTTCGAAAATACCTGTAACCAGTGCGATGGTTCCTCCTGAAACGCCCGGGATAACGTTTGCCGAGCCCAGGGCAGCCCCTTTCAGAATAAGTGAAATATATTTTTGAATCATTTAGCTTTTAATTTGTCAGGTAAAAAAATGGTAAGGTGTCGTTCATCGAGTAGTGATTTCAGTAGTTCTTTGATTTTTCTATGTATTTCTCAATCAATTCAATAACATCATCATTGATTCGGAAGGAAGGGTCATAATCCAGGAAGAAGGAAAAATTCCCCACGTTGATTTTCAGGGCTTTTTCCAGGAGTTTCAGTGCTTTCTTACGCTCTCCTGCAATCATCAGGTAGGCTGCGTTTCTGTATAACAATTCATCGTCGTTGGGATGCAGCTCACGGGCACGGCTGATCACCTTGATGGCCTTGGGCATAAACCCGTTATCGATCAGTAAGTCGGTATAATCAAGCCATATTTCGGGATGGCTTTCATCGAGCTGCAGGGTTTTTTCATAAGCTTCGATGGCTTTTTTTACATGCCCTGCCTGGCCATGAGCATAGGCCAGAATCGACCAGTAATCCGAATTGTATGGCTCAAGGTCAATAGCTTGCTTGATGTATCGCACCGCCGACTCCGGAAGATCCAATTCACTTTTTGACAGCCCGATATTTGCCCATGCATCGGAGTGCTTCGGGTCGATTTTAAGACATTGCTGATAATAATCAATGGCCTTACGATATTCCTGGAGGCTGGCATAGTTTTCACCAATCAAAAAGAAGGTGGAAGCATCATCGCTGTCATGTTTAAGAGCTTCTTTGTAAGCGTCGATGGATGCCAGGTATTTTTCATCAGCATTAAGTGCATGTGCTTTGCTCAAGATAACAGAAAGAAAAGACTCGTCGATGGCCAATGCATAATCATAAGCCTCTATCGCCTTCTCATAGAGCTCAGAAGAGCTGTAAAGCATTCCGAGGTTGTACCAAGCTTCCTGAGAGAAAGGGTATTCGTCAATAAATGTTTCAAAAAATTGAATCCCTTCGCTCTGCTTTTGCGTAATCTCGTAGCAAAAAGACAATTCATAAAGCAATCCATAATCTTCCGGATCGGTATCCAGCGCCATTTTCAGGTAATCTATCGCTTTGTTATACTTACCCATGTTTTCGAATTCATAGGCGATATTGGTATAAACCTCGGTGGCATTTTCTTCATTCAGTGCTTTTTCATACTGCTCAATAGCCTTGTTAAACTTATTGAGCTGGCTGAAAAGACCGCCTTTAATCAGGAAAACTTCGGAGTTGTAAGGATCAATTTTTTCAAGATGATTCAGCAACCTTAAGGCATCATCATTTTTCTCAAGCGAGATGTAGTGCTGTGCCTTCTTAAGCAGAAAGGTATTGTGATTGGGATGCTGCTCAAGTGCTTCCTCAATAGCTGCTTCGGTTAGCTTTTTATTCGAACGGCTAATATAGAAATCGATAAGGTTCTCAAAATCATCGACATCGTAAAAATACTTGTCGTTGGCTTTGAGCATATTCTCAAAACGATTTCGAAGTAAATCGAAACTATTATGGCCGTCAAGTGGATTCTGATCTTTATTCATTCTTCTTCTTTCTCTCTGCCTGCTGCAAAAATAATAATTTTAAATGGTTTACTTCCTTTTCAAAGCTATATCAGAAATCTTTATTTTGAAAGTTAAATAATCATTATCAA
>JAASSU010000298.1 GCA_021767705.1 Bacteroidota bacterium
CCCTTGAATTTTACACAAGGCAACACCTGTCTGGCAGTGCAGGTGTTGCCTTATTTTTTATCTTCGGCACCAAAACAGATGCAAACCTTTTCGGAAAATCATTGTTTCGGATTCAGATAAAAACACCAATATGAGTTTACAATCAACTAAATCAAAAACTAAATACACAGAAAAAAAAGACGTTCTAAACGACTATCGCATTGCAAATGAGAGCCGCCAGGCCAGCCTCCTCGGCCGAAAAGAAGTCTTAACCGGTAAGGCGAAGTTCGGTATTTTTGGTGATGGAAAAGAGGTGCCGCAGCTTGCCATGGCCAAATCGTTCAGGAATGGCGACTGGCGTTCGGGCTATTACCGCGACCAGACATTTATGATGGCTGCCGGACTCATGACATTGGAAGAGTTTTTCGCACAGCTCTATGGGGATACCGATTTGAAAGCCAACCCCGGTAACGGTGGCCGCCTGATGAATAACCACTTCGCCACCCGCTCACTTGATGAAAAAGGCGATTGGAAAGACCTTGTAAATCAGAAAAATGTTTCGGCCGATATCTCCCCTACTGCCGGCCAGATGCCCCGCTTGCTGGGACTGGCGCAGGCCTCAAAGGTTTTCAGAAACAGCCAGAACCTCGATCATCTGAAAAAATTCTCTAAAGGAGGTGGTGAAGTGGCTTTTGGCACTATTGGCGACTCCAGTACTTCTGAAGGACATTTTTGGGAAACCATGAATGCTGCCGGCGTTTTGCAAGTCCCGATAGTGATGTCGGTATGGGATGACGGATACGGTATTTCCGTGGAGAAAAAATACCAAACCACCAAAGAAAGCATTTCAGAAATCATGCGCGGTTTCGAAACCAACGAAAATGGTAATGGCTTTAAGATTTACACAGTAAAGGGTTGGGACTATGAGGCGCTGTGCGAGGTTTATGAAAAAGCTACCTCAGATACCCGGAAAAACCACATGCCTTCGTTGATTCATGTTTATGAACTGACCCAACCACAGGGGCACTCCACCTCCGGATCGCATGAACGTTATAAGTCGAAAGAGCGACTTGAATGGGAAAAAGAGCATGACGGAATCGTACAGATGAGAAAATGGATATTGGAGAACGATATCGCCACCGATGAGGAGCTTGACAGCATCGAGAAGGATGCCATCAAGCGCGTCCGCGAAGCCAAAAAGAACGCCTGGAAAAACTTCATGGGCCCTTTGAAAAAGAAACGCAGTGAGTTTCTGGAAATGACGGATATCACCACCTGCCGATGCGCCAAAACCAGTAAAATCGACAGTATCAAACAAGACCTTTCAAAAGTGGCGGAACCCAGCCGGAAAGACATTATGTCATCAGGAAAAAAGATCCTCAGGCTGATTTGCGACAGTTGCACCAAACCCGAAAACTCACTCAAAACAAATGTTTCGCGGTGGCTCGAAAAAGAAGAAAAAGAAGGGTACGAGCGTTACAGTTCGCACCTGCTAAGTCACACAGAATATTCAGCCTTAAAGGTGGACAAGGTGGAGCCAATATTTACGGATGACACCAAAATGGTTCCCGGAAGGGAAATCCTGCGGGATAATTTTGATTACATCTTTAACAAATATCCTGAAACATTAATTTTTGGTGAAGATGTAGGACGCATTGGCGGCGTGAACCAGACACTGGAAGGGCTCCAGGAAAAATACGGGGAAGACCGTGTGGCCGACACCGGCATCCGCGAAACCACCATCGTGGGTCAAGGCATAGGTATGGCCATGCGCGGCTTGCGCCCGATTGCAGAGGTGCAGTATTTCGATTACCTCCTCTATGCCTTGCAAACCCTTTCTGACGACCTGGCCACCCTGCGTTACCGTACGGTGGGCGGACAAAAAGCGCCGCTGATTGTCAGCACCCGTGGCCACCGCCTCGAAGGGATCTGGCACTCCGGATCACCGCTGAGCATGGTCATCAACTCCATCCGGGGAATGCACGTCCTCGTGCCACGAAATATGACACAAGCAGCAGGATTCTATAACACCTTGCTGCAAAGCGATGACCCGGCGCTCATCATCGAGCCGCTCAACGGCTACCGCCTGCGCGAAAGACAGCCTGAAAATATCGGAGAATATACCACGCCGCTCGGAGAGCCCGAAATCCTTCAGGAAGGAAAAGACGTAACAGTAGTTACCTACGGCTCATGCGTGAGGATTGCGCAGGATGCTGCCGACCAGCTTAAAAAATTCGATATTGATGTTGAGCTCATCGATGTGCAGTCGCTGCTCCCATTCGATATTCATCATACCATCAAAGGCTCTTTGAAGAAAACCAACAAAATTGTATTCTTTGATGAGGATGTTCCGGGAGGTGCCACCGCTTACATGATGAACAAGGTGATGGAAGAGCAGGAAGGTTATTTTTACCTCGATTCGAAGCCGGTGACGGTGACAGCCAAAGACCACCGCGCAGCCTACAGCACGGATGGGGACTACTTCTCCAACCCTAATGCAGAGGATGTTTTTGATGCGGTCTACAACATCATGCACGAGTATGATCCGATGAAATATCCGAAAATATTCTAATGGATTGTTTGTATTTAAAAAATTTAACTATGGCAAAGGCAGAGCTAAAAACCAAACCGCAAGACACTGATGTGGAAACATACCTGAACAGCGTGGAAAACGGGCAGCGCCGCAAGGATGCTTTTAAGATGCTTGAAATTATGAAGGAAATCTCCGGCAAAGAACCGGTAATGTGGGGCGGAAGCATCATCGGGTTTGGCGATTATCACTACAAGTACAAATCCGGACGCGAAGGCGTTTTTTTCGAGATGGGCTTCTCGCCAAGAAAAACATCGCTCTCTGTCTATATCATGAGTAATGATGGCTACCCGGAATATCCTGAATCGCTTGGGAAGTTCAAAACCGGGAAGTCATGTCTTTACATCAAAAAAATGGAAGACATCAACGAAGATGAACTTCGCCGGATCTTAAACGAATCGCTTAAAGATCTTCGTTCATAGCAGTTCCCATCATGGTTAAGAAGAAAACATTTGCATGGATATTATTGATTTGGATCGTCTTTCCGATATCGGTCAATACTATCCATGAGTTTGTTCATAACCATCAGCATGCGGAATGCGACAGCGAGCATGGTGCTGTTAACCTCAGCGATGAATGTCCGATTTGCGACCAGGTTTTTGCACAATACTACCATCCGGAGGATGTTCCTGAAAAAGAAAAAATCAGCACCTTAACGGGAAAACTCTTTTTCAATACCATTGAACCGCTGTTCAGCAGCGCCTTCAACTCATTCACCCAACGCGGACCACCAGCTTCCTGAGCGGGTACCTTTCTCTATTTCAAGCTAATAATTAACGTGTTTACTTGTTTTGATACCAGTTGATTAGACTGGTTCTGAAACAGTAAGTCACAGCTTTTTTATAACCATAAGGAAAGGTTACCCACATCACATTTACCATCAAATCTTTACAGCTAAGAGGTTGTTTGAGTACTATTTATTATGGTTTTTCCTGGTTCATTTTCCGGTAAATGGAACACTTAGGCTTTAAAAACCGGGTAATCAATCAGGTATTCAACCTCTGCTCAATAGTCAATTTCATTTATATCACATTTTTAAGAATGAGTATTATGCTTAATAAAATCATATTAGCGCTATTGCTTGTGCTATCGCAACTGGCATTATCGCAAAACACCATTGAAGGCAAGATTTACAATGCCAAAAACAATAATCCGCTCGACGGGGCTAATTTATATTTTCCTGAACTGAAAAAAGGAGCAGTCAGCGATGAAAACGGCCACTTTGTAATTAAAAACCTCCCTGATGGAAGCTACAGGATGCAGGTAACTTATCTTGGATTTCAGCCGATGGTGTAATCCTTACAAACTGACGACTCTGAATCGCTTAAAATCAAACTCAGCCCCAGTGTGATTCACGCCGAGGAAATTATTGTCTCTTCGGGAAGTTATACCACTCAGCATCAAAATGCCATCCGGATCGAATCACTCG
>JAASSU010000299.1 GCA_021767705.1 Bacteroidota bacterium
AGCACTTTTTCCCCTTTCAGGTTTTCGGTTTCAACATCTTCAATATCAAGCTCACGAGCGTGTTTCAGATTTTTCTTGTAATGGTTGATTGCAGTGTTGACAAAAGTCCGACGTATCCATCCTTCAAAAGAACCTTCGAATTTGAAACGATGCAGATTAGAGAATATCTTGATAAATCCTTCCTGCAGAATATCTTCTGCTTCCATCTGATTCTTGGCGTAACGAAGACACACACCGAACATTTTCGGCGCATAAAGATCGTAAAGCCGTTTTAAGGCCTTACTATCATTATTCAGACACTTCTTTATAAGTTCGTTCTCCGTCGTCTGCATCAGACTATTTTCATAGCCTTCTCCTGACAGACAATGCGTGTCAGAAAAAGGTTGCGTTTTAGTTAGTTAGGTTTATTTAACCGAGCCAAAAATAATAAAACTGAAGCAATTATACTAGTTTACACTGTCAGGAGTAAGGGTTTCTCTGTATTATATTTTTGTAAATACTTGTTAGTAAACACAATAAAGGGTCGAAATTAATTTCGACCCTATCGATGAAACAATGCCATCTGGCTTGTCTTAAAGAATATGCTTTCCGATAATTTGCAGAAGTGTCTTTCGGTTTAAAGGTTTCGACATGTAATCGACTGCTCCGGCCTCAAAACATTTGCTCTTTTCTTCTTTTAAAGCATGTGCTGTTTGAGCGATGATTGGCGTTTCCGGTTTTATTTCAAGAATCTGGCGTGTTGCTTCATAGCCGTTCATTTCGGACATCTGGATATCCATTAGCACAATATGAATACCGTTTTCCCTGGCAAGCTTAACACCTTCCAATCCGTTTTCGCCCCATAGTAAATTAGCCTTGGTCTTTTTGAGCACTGTTTTAAGGTATTGATAATTCATTTCTTCATCTTCCACAATGAGAATCGTTTTATCCTGCCAGTCGTGCGTTGATTTTTCCTGCTTGCTTACAGGTGTGGATTTGGGTTTTTCTTTTTGTACAGGTTTTTTTGTGCTTACGGTGAAGTAAAAAGTAGAACCTTTTCCGGGTACTGAATCCACCCATATTTCACCACCCATAAGCTCTACCATGCCTTTAGCCAGCGTAAGCCCCAGTCCGGCGCCTTCATATTCGCGCGTGTGCTCATAGTCGACCTGCCTGAACTGCTCAAAAATGACTTTTTTACTTTCTTCCGGAATGCCAATGCCGGTATCTGAAACATAAAACTGAATAGAATTCTCCGCTTTCTTTTCGTATCCTAACTCAATGCTTCCTTCCTCAGTAAACTTGAATGCATTTGACAAAAGGCTGATAAGCACCTGCTTTAACCTTACCTTGTCGCTGAATATCGAATCAAGTTCTGACTGGTGTGCTGAGGTGTTAATCTGAAATTCCACATTTGGCGAGTCTTCACCCAGCTTATCTGCTTCTTCTTCAACCTCGTCAAGGAATTCGCGTAAGGGAAAATTCTCTTTCTTGATTTCTACCTGACCGGCATCGAGCTGCGACACGTCGATGATGTCGTCAATAAGGTTTAGCAGTTGGTTGCTGCTCCGCTTGATAATAGTATGAAATTCTTCTTTCTCATCGCTCGTAATATCAGGATCGAGCAATAAATCAAGCCCTCCCAGAATGTGATTCATTGGCGTTCGAATCTCATGCGACATGCTTGCCAGAAATGCGGTTTTAAGGCGATCGGATTCCTCAGCACGCTCCTTGGCCTCATAAAGTTCTTTTTCCGCCTTTTTTCTTTCAGTAATATCACGGAGGATAGCTTGCAGGAAGGTACTTTCTTTCAGTACGACTTTGCTCAGGCTGATTTCTGCCTCAAAAGATTTTCCTTCTCCTGTGATGTGGGTATAATCAAAGGAAATTGGGTCTCCTTGCAATGCTTTCTGAACCTTTTCTTTGATAACTTTTTCAGACTCTTCGCCTGATGGCTGGTAGAGCGGAGAAAATTTCATCGGGCTTTCGCCGACGAGCTCCTCCTCGGAGGCTTTAAAAATTTTGGTCGCAGCTACATTACAGTCAATAAAAATATCATCTTTCATCAGGAAAATTGCATCATTCGAGGAATCGAACAATGTCTTGAATTTGGTCTGACTTTCCTGAAGGTTTTTTTCAGCTAGTTTTCTTTCCGAAATATCACGATAGATTACGTATATGCCTTTGTGCTCCCCTCTGAATTCGATAGGAACGCCCATGATGGATACATAGGTAGGCACACTCTCTTTGGTATATCGCACGCCTTCGGTAGAAACGCGATCGCCCCTGGCGGCAGCATGGGTTAATTCTTTGGCTTCTTTTCTGTATTCCGGGGTCAGGATTAGTTCGTCAATATTCTTCCCTATGGCTTCCTGACGTTTGTAATTAAACAGCTTGCAAAACTCATCGTTGACCTGATCGATAATTCCTTCAGGATTGACAATGGCAATTCCTTCAGGGGCTTTATCAAAAAGGCTTGCAAAATATTGCTGACTGAGCTTAAGATTATCCTGTGTTTCTTCTTTTTGTATTGCCGCCGCAATAATATTGGATATAATATTCAGAAGATTAATGCTTTGCTTGTCCCACTCGCGCTCTTGTTTGCAATCATCAAAACCAATAAAACCATACCATTCTTCTTCTATGAAAATTGGGGTCAGAAGAATTGAGACTATATCCTGGTCTTCAAGTACTTTCTTAACTGGGTTTTCAAAGTTCCTGATAAGTCCTCTGAAAGGCTTTCCGGATGCCAGTTGAGAGTGGAGTTCTGTAGAGATACTATATGGCAGTTCCTGAAGGTTTTCGTTATCAAGCTGCTTGGTGATCCCTTCATTTACCCACTCAAAACTTTGACGCATTACGAGGTTGTCATCTGTGTCATAATCATTCTCGAAGATATATACACGGCTCACACCGGTAGATTCTCCAAGTTTTTCAAGCACATCAGGGATGTTTTCTTTCCAATTATGCGACTGGAGCAATTTTTCGGTAGAAAACTCAATAGCTTCAGTAAGCCTCAAATGAATGGCACTTTTATCCATGTTCCTATATTTAGTCTCTGCTCCTCCGAAATACAGCTAACGAAATTACATAATTTATTTCAAAAGAGGAAGCCGGAACAACAGACCTTGAATAAAATCTGAAACCCGGCTTCTTTAACTCTTCTGTTAATCAAAAAAATATGTCTTACGCTGTTTTTTTCGGCTTTACAAAAATAGCATACATAGAAGGCACTACCACAAGTGTTAAGAACGTGGCGAAAGCCAATCCGAAAATTATAGTCCATGCCAGAGGTTTCCAAAAGCTTGCGCTGTCGCCCCCGAAATAGATATTCGGATCCAAATCAGTAAACAGCATGGCAAAATCAATATTCATTCCTATGGCCAGCGGCAACAGACCGAGAATCGTTGAGGCAGCCGTTAGAATTACCGGAGTCAGACGTGTGGCACCGGCTTTAATGATGGCCTCATACCTTTCTTCGCCCTCTTTAATAAGGAGGTCGGTATAATCGATAAGGATGATAGCGTTTTTCACCACAATTCCGGCGACGGCAATCACACCCATTCCGGTCATAATCACCGAAAAGTCGATCTTAAAGATTATCAGCCCGAGCAATACACCGATTAAACTGAACAGGATCTGCACCGCAATTATAATTGGTTTTACGATAGAGTTGAACTGAACCACCATAATGATGATAATAAGCACAATGGCAAGCAGGAAGGCGAAAGAGAGAAACTCTGCATTTTCCTGCTGGTCTTCCTGCTCACCTGTAAACTTTACCTTGTAACCTTTCGGGATGCTCTCGCGGAACTCACCAAGTGAGTTGTCTATCTGCGTAACAATTTCGTTGGCGTTGTAACCTGATAGCACATTGGAATACAGCGTGACCACCCGTTCGTGATCCTTGCGTTTTACGCCCCCGTAAGTCCGGGTATATTCAATATCGGCCACACTTGACAGTGGTATTTTATTCAGCCCATCTCTTCCAGGTATCACCAGTTTA
>JAASSU010000060.1 GCA_021767705.1 Bacteroidota bacterium
CCAGGAAAAAGAAATAACGGATGTTCCGCCTTCTGTAAAAGCCAGTGAAAGCACCATGAAAATGGTTCAACTATCCGATAAGGAAGTTAGTGAGCTGAAAATAAAAACTGTTCAGGTGAGCGAGGATATTCGTGATTATCTGGTGATAGCTCCCGGAAAAGTAATGCCTGCTCCCGATCACGTGAGCCTGGTAAGCGCACCTGTGGATGGAAGAATTACCTCGTTAAATGTGTTTGAAGGCGAGAAAGTAAAGCAGGGGCAAATCATCATGACCATTGAGAGTCTGACCTTCGGGAATTTGGTGGCAGATTACCTTCAGACGTTATCGGAAAAAAAATTCCAGGAAAACAAACTCGAACGCATTAAACAGCTTGTTGAGAAGAAGATCAGCTCTGAAAATGAGCTCGACAGGGTAAAAAGTGATTTCCAGCGTGCGGCAGCAGCTCTAAAATCTTCATACGCAAAATTGAGAGCATTAGGAGTGCAAAAATCTGATATTGCACGATTGGAAAATTCCGAAGATATCAACCCCGAACTGAAAATTCGTGCACCTATTAAAGGAATGATTGACAGAAGGATGGTGGAGCTTGGGCAATCGGTAAACGCCTATGATAAGCTTTACAGAATTATTGATAAGACCCACATTCTTGTTAAAGGTTATGTTTCACCTGAAGACGGTCAGGAGCTCAAAGTGGGAGATACGGCAACGGTTATGCTGCGTAATGACCCCAACAAGAAGCTTCGTGGGGCTATCAACTCCATAAACCCAGGCCTTGATGAAGACAACCGCTCGGTGGTGGTAAACCTTGTTCTTCCCACTCAAAAAGGATGGCCAAAGCCCGGAGAAAATGTCCGTTTACAAATCGAGGCTGCATCGCCACAAGAGGTGATTGCAATTCCTGTCGATGCCATCACTTACGATGGAAACACACCGGTGGTTTTTGTGAAAAAGAGTCCGAAGCTTTATGAGCAGCGTGCACTTGAAGGCACCGACATCAGAGATAAATATGTTTTTGTTAAGCAAGGGCTGAAAAGCGGCGAGGAAATCGCCATTACGCAGGTGTTTAGCCTGAAGGCGCTGGCTCGCTATGAACAGTTTTCTGAATAAACCTGAAATCCTGAATTATGCTTAAAAGAATTGTTGAATTTAGTGTCCGACAAAAGTTTGTAGCCCTGGCGTTAGTCATCCTTATGGGAGTGGCAGGAGTTTCCTCACTCCTCAAGATACCAATCAATTCCATCCCGGATGTAACGCCAGTGCAAGTGCTTGTTATCACTAAGGCAGGACGCTACAGCCCTTACGACGTTGAAAAACTGGTGAGCTATCCGATTGAGACAGCCATGAACGGACTGCCGGATATTAAAGAAGTACGATCAATTTCGCAGTTTGGACTTTCTGCTGTAACCGTTGAGTTTGAAGAAGGAACAGATATTTATTTTGCCCGTCAGATGGTTTCGCAGCGCCTTCAATCTATTACCGATGAATTACCGCCGGGTGTTTCTTCACCAAACCTGGGGCCGATTTCCACCGCCCTTGGTGAAATTTATCAGTATGTGGTTAAGGGAGAAAACAAGTCCCTTACTGAGCTCCGGGAAATACAGGACTGGCTGATTGCCCCGCAGCTAAAAACTGTCAAAGGGGTGACGGAGATAAATTCTTTCGGTGGTTTTGTTAAGCAGTACGAGGTACAAGTCAAGCCCGGAAACCTGAGGAATTACGGAATTGGCTTAAAAGATGTGATTGCTGCCATAGAAAACAACAATAGTGTGGCCGGAGGAAATTATCTGGAGCACAACCGCGAGCAATATATAGTACGTGGATTTGGGCAAATCACCAATATCAGCGATATCGAAAATATTGTAGTGGCCAATATCAACGAAAAGCCGGTGTTTATCCGTGATATTGCGGATGTTGAACTTGGCCGGCAAATACGTCAGGGAGGTGTGACGAAAGACGGAAAAGGTGAAGTGGTTACCGGAATAGTGATGATGCTCAGGGGCGGTAACGGAAGAAAAGTGATTGGCAATATAGAAGAACGCATCGAAACCGTTAATAAAAGTCTTCCTGAAGGTGTAAAAATAGAAAAGTTTTATGACCAGTCCGACTTGATTAACCGTACAACCAGTACCATAAGCACCAACCTTATTGAAGGGGGCTTTCTGGTGATTGCTGTCTTGCTGCTTTTGTTAGGCGAAATTACCGGAGCCATCATCGTGGCCATGGTGATCCCTTTTTCAATGTTATTTGCCTTTATCGGGATGCAGCAATTTGGACTGGCAGCTAACCTGATGAGCCTCGGAGCTATTGACTTTGGAATGGTGGTTGACGGTTCTGTAGTGATGGTCGAGAATATTGTTCACAGACTGCGCGGAAAGAAGAAAGATGAAAATGTTGATGATACGATCATCAAGGCTTCAAAGCAGGTGGTGCGGCCCATCTTTTTTGGTGTGTTGATTATTTTGATGGTCTATGTTCCCATCATGACTTTCAGCGGTATGGAAGGTTTACTTTACAGGCCGATGGCCATCACGGTAGCGGCTGCGGTTTTAGGCTCGCTCTTGCTGGCCCTGGTTTATGTGCCTGCTGTTTCAGCACTTGTTTTCAGAAAAGGAGTGAAGGTAAGGAAGAATTATGTGATTGACTGGCTGAAGCCACGTTACAGAAGGTTTTTATCTGTAAACCTCGAAAAAAGAAGGCTGATAACCGGATCCGCAGCAGTGGTGTTTGCAATTTCTATGATTGTGATGTCGAGGCTTGGCACAGAGTTTTTACCTGAGCTTGATGAAGGCTCCATACTCATTGAGCAGGTGAGGATGCCTTCCGTAACGCTCGACGAATCAATGGAAAACGCTAACTGGTTAGCCGGTCAACTGATGAATGAAATCCCGGAGATTAAAACTGTAGTGCCAAAAACCGGACGATCAGATTTGGCCAACGACTGGATGGGTGTCCACCAGACGGATGTGTGGGTGTTGCTTAAGCCCACGGATCAATGGCGCAAGGGATTAACAAAACAGGATATCATAAACGAAATTGAACCCTATTTGCAAACCGAACCGGGTTTATCCTATAATTTCACCCAACCTATTGCCATGCGTGTGGATGAGCTCACCAGTGGTGTAAAATCGGATTTGGCTGTAAAAATCTTTGGTGAAGATTTAGAGGTGTTGAATAAGGTGGGCGATCGTATCTCTAAGGTTTTGGAAGACCTTGACGGAACGGCCAATTATTATGTAGAACAACCTATTGGACAACCCTACCTGACGCTTGAAATTGACCGTAGTGCAGTAGCTTCATTCGGGTTAAATGTTAATGATGTTCAGAAAGTGATTGAGGCCGGAATTGGAGGGCAAACGGCAGGACAGGTTTATGAGGGGCAAAGGCGCTTTGACGTGCTGGTACGTTATCCGGCAGATATCCGCGATAAGCTTGAGAAAATTCAGGAAGTGCCGGTGCATCTCCCCAATGGCAGCTTTATCCCGCTTAAGAGGGTAACGAATATTATCGCGCAGGAAGGCCCGCGCGAGATCCAGCGTGAAAATGGCTGGCGAAGGCTAATTGTCGGCATCAACATCGAAAATATTGATATGGGAACTTATGTGGGTAACCTTCAGAAAGCTATCGAAGAAAAGGCAAATGTTCCTGCGGGTTACTTCCTTGAATACGGCGGAACATTTGAAAACCAGCAGCGCGCAATGAATCATTTGCTGCTGGTGGTGCCGCTGTCCTTATTTATCGTTATTGGCTTACTTTACCTTAATTTCGGACACATGCGTTATGCCGTAATGATTCTTTTGAACCTGCCGCTGGCCTTATCCGGTGGTGTTTTCCTGCTATGGATCAGGGATATGTATCTTTCAGTATCCGCCAGTATTGGCTTTGTGGCGTTGTTTGGTGTGGCCGTACTGAATGGTGTCGTGTTGCTCGATCATATCAATCAAATGCGAAAAGAAGGGGAAAGCCTTAAGGATGCGGTGATCGATGGGGCCGCCGACAGATTGCGCCCTGTATTGATGACCGCACTGGTAGCCAGTCTTGGATTCATCCCCATGGCATTCAACACCGGCCCGGGCTCTGAAGTGCAGCGCCCCTTAGCCACAGTAGTGATTGGAGGACTGGTGACTTCTACATTATTAACATTGCTGGTATTACCCACCATATACAACTGGGTAGAGAAAGCCAGAGAGAAGCGGTTGATTAAAAAAGAGGGGTAAGACTAATTTAAATGCTATGGTTTTTAAGAAAAAGGGAGGCTGTTTAGTTCTCCCTTTTTTGATTATATTTGAGATGGATTAATGCATTATAAAATAAAACGAAGAGTCATGTATAACAAGCTTATCACCAACATACGCCCTTTAGGGTTCACCTGGCAAACCAGCGATCCGTTTTTGTTTTGTGTTCATCACAATGACAAATACCCGAAAGGCAATAATGAAATGGGCCCGGATGCTTCGCTGGACGGAAGAAATCTTGGACAGGATTTTACAGTGAAAGACGGTTGGCGTATGTACCACGGCGAAACCGTTCCGGGGTTTCCGGAGCACCCGCATCGTGGGTTCGAAACCATCACCGTTGTGCTGGAAGGATTCGTTGATCATTCTGATTCGTTTGGTGCCGCCGGTCGTTATGGCAACGGCGACGTGCAGTGGATGACAGCCGGTTCGGGCTTGCAGCATGCTGAAATGTTTCCACTCCTAAACAAAGACAAACCCAACCCGCTGGAGCTTTTCCAGATATGGCTGAATTTGCCGAAAGCCAAAAAGTTTGCCGAGCCTTTTTACAAGATGCTGTGGGCTGAAGATATTCCGGTTCATGAAACGAAAGATGAGCAAGGGCTTAAATCAATGATAACTGTTATTGCAGGTGAATTTGGTGATGCTAAAGCACCTGCTCCGGCTCCGGATTCGTGGGCCGCTGATCCGAAGAATGAGTTAGGAATCTGGCTCATAGCGATGGATCCGGGTGCTTTCCTGGAAATTCCTCCGGCTTCGCTCGAAACACGCCGTTCACTTTACTTTTACCGGGGATCGGAAATGAACATTGCCGGAATTGATATTGAGCCATCCAATGAAGTGGAATTAATGGCCGATCAGCCTGTGAAGCTGACAAATGGTTCTGAAAAAGGCTACCTGCTTATGCTGCAGGGCCGACCGATTAACGAACCTGTTGTCCAGCATGGCCCCTTTGTGATGAATGATGAGGCAGAAATCAGGCAGGCTTTTTATGATTATAGGAAAACGCAGTTTGGTGGCTGGCCCTGGAAGCGTCCTGATAATGTCCATCCACGCAGCAACGGAAGGTTTGCAAAATATGAGGATGGGAGTGAAGAAAAGAAATAGGAGGAGTCTTTCTATCACACAAAAAAAACAGAGTTTTATAATGGATTAAAGTATTGAATAACAATGAAATATATATTAATATGTATTGATAATTCATTTTTCATTATCTTGTATCAAAATAATCAAAAATAATATCAAGCTGATGCTGCCTTTGATAAAACAACTTCAAACTAAACAAACTAGTTTAGATAGCTTCTTTAAGTTAGCCAAGAATGTTTTAAAATATATCCCCAACGTTTTGACATCTCAGAGTTTTTTTAATGGTTATTCCCTAAACAGGGCAGAAACAGAGTCTACAACTAAAAAAATAAGGCCTATAAAGGAGGATTTGATAATTTGGAATGTTGATGATTTTTCAAGAGCTTCTGAAATAACTTTTTCTGTGTTAAAAGAGTTGAAAAGCAATCGAAATATAACAAAGATATCATCTGATAAAATTGATACCTTAAATAAATGTCTTTATACCACACAGCAAATGGTTGGAATTGGTTTAGATTTATTAAGTGAGACAAACAGCTCAAGAAAACATGTAGGTAATCGTTTTGAGGAGCTTATTAAGTGTATCATTGACGAAATAGGGTTAGCGAATAAACGAATTGTTCTGAAAATCCCATATGAATCTCCAGAGGGTGAAAAAATCTATCGTTGTGAGAATGATTTAATAATCTCACCATTTGAAAAAGTACTACCAACCGAGAATAATATTCATCCTAAAGAGATAGTATTGTCCGTGAAAACTACATCAAAAGACAGAATGGGCAAGATGTTTATTGACAAGATGCTATTGGAACGATTTAACAGACACGATGTTAAGTTTATAGGAATATTTCTGAATGATGTTCAAAGAAAGGGGGACGATGGTATCAGTTATACCCTGGTATCGGGATTGTTTATGGTATACACTTCATTTTTAATGAAATTGGAAGGGATTTACTACCTTGACAAACCTCCGGTTGCAAACAAAGCTCCACATAGTGCACATATATTTGACTTTACAAAACTTCTTTCAGAAGATTTATGGAAATTGCTATCCCCTTAGACTTTTTCTTCTTTTTATAGAATCAGAAGTGTCTTTAGCTGAAGCAATTCTTCTTATGTGGCTTGAATCGGAAAGGCGAGACTTTATAACTTTACAGTATTCGGTTTCAAGCTCTGTTCCGTACCATTTTCTATCGTAAGCTTCTGCAACTGCATAGGTAGTTCCAGAACCTCCAAACGGATCCAGAACGATGTCTCCCGGATTGGAGGAAGATTGAATAATACGACTTAATAACTCAACAGGTTTTTGGGTGGAATGAGCATATTTCTCCCATGAACCATTTGATAAGGTAGGTATTTCCAATACATCTTTAGGTTTAGCTCCCAACGGGTTAGGCTCCCAATTATACTCTTTATTGTTATTGTATTGAGAAGTTTTTGCTTGCGATCGTTGAGGATATTTAAGCGTATGTGAATTGTAAGGGATTCTAATCGGATCAATATTGAACTTAAACTTTTTACTTTTCCTGAAATGAAGAATACTCTCATGCGATCGGCCCCAATCATTTCCTAAATTAGCTTTGTTACGATAGAACCAAATCAACCATTTACATCCTTTAAAGACAGGAGCGGCAGCCCATTTAATATCTGCAAGAATTTCAGAAAATCCACAGACATATAGCGATCCGTCTTGTTTTAATACCCTGTGTGCTTCTCGAATCCATTTCATGCTCCAATCCACATATTCCTTTTGTGAAGAAAAAGTATCCCATTGAGCTTTCTTGATGTTATAAGGGGGATCTGCAAAAACTAAATCAATAGATTCATCAGGCAGGCTTTTAAGAAATTCTGTTGCGTCTGCGTTAAATAATTTCCCTTTTTTCGTGGTGAAGAATGGCTCGTATTCATATAAGGATTTTACAGGGTAATCAATCTCAAGTTGCATTTCTTCAGCAAGTGACAAAACTTGTTCCTCTGGATAAACCCTGTAATTATTCATAGGATTTCTAACACTTTTAAATTTCCCTTCCTTATCCCATCTTCTAAGCGTTTCAGTGCTGACTTGCAATATTTCAGCAGTTTCACTTATATTAAATAGCTTCTTCATAACATTACATAAGATTACACAACCTTATGCAAATATAAATAATAGCTACCAAATTTCAAACCATATTCACAACAAACCAAAGCTCCTCCCCGCCGGCCCAAGGCTTCTGGGAAGGAGTTGGTACCCGTCTCAGCACGTAGTACGACCTTGATATTTTATTCGGTTTGCTGTAATTCCACCTTATCGTATTTTATGGAAGCTGTTGCATCTATCGTTTGGTTATCCGCAGTGGTGAGTGTGTAGCTGAGTTCTGCACGGGCACTGAATTCGGTATCTGTTGCGTTGATAATGTTGATGGTTGAAACATCCAGGTTTGTAACATAAAAATCATTGCGCTGGAGTATCAGGTTCCAATCGCCCATTCCGGCAAAGACAAACTCTCCATTCGGAAAGGATTCTGCTGTCATGGTTAACGTGATTTCCCCGGCAGTAATGCCTTGGGATTCACTGTTGGCAAGCCTTGTGGTTTCAATCATGATGGTTTTGGTGCCATCATCATTTTCTGTAATTGTCCCGTAAGCATCAGAGCACAAATCATTGTCTAACTGCCCCGTGACCTGTCCGCCACTGACAATGCTTCCCGACTCACGCAGGTGAACAGAGCGCAGCTCACAGTAGGAGGGAAGATCTGGGTTGTCGTCAATCAGGCAGCTATTCAGGAAAAGCAGTGGGAGCAACCCCAGCATTAAAATATATTTTTTCATTTTATAAAGATTTTCAGTTAATTAAAGTGAATAGCCAATGTAAAATGCCATGCGGTAGCCTTGGTTGAGGGTGTTTCCATTATTCACTACATGTGCATATTCAAATCCGGCATGCAAGTTCCCAAAGGGCTGAAACACCACTAAGTGGTTCCAGAAATTGGGGGCCGGATAGCCTTCAACAGTTTCCTGGTCGGGCATTTCGCGCATACGCCAGGCTTTGGTCCAGGCCCCTTCGTAGTGCAAAATCATCCCGAAAAGGGAAATATCGGCTACCATCGCCGGGCCGGCAGCAAAATAATAGCCTGAAGGCTCTTCTATCTCGCCCAGATCATCCGCGGAAGCATTATATTTTTGAAAGGAATAAACATAATCGCCCCAGTGAACACCCGGCGACAAGCTCAGGTGTTTTGTGGAAATTACTGATAAGGCATGTGTGTGCCAGCCAAGGAATAACCCCGTCAATGAAGAGCTGATATCTTCATAGGCGATATCAGGATCGAAAGCGGCATTGGCCAAAACAGGCAGGGCAAAGTCTCCCAACGCAGGCCAACGGTTGCTGCTTTGATAGCCCCACTGCTCGAAATTGCTTTTATAATACGCGACATCAAAGGTCAACAGTTTCACATTTCTTACTTCAGGCCATTCGTAGTGGCTGTCATTTGAAGTGCCGTACTTGATGTTCAGTTCAACACGCGTTTCGCCGTCAAAGCGGCTTCCGGGTAATTGGCCCAAAGCATTTGAGCCAATCACCATGGAAGTAGCAAACACTATGAGAAGAATCTTAACTTTCATATAATCAGTTTTTCCGGTTCAGCACTACAATCGCATAGCCCACGGTAACATAAAAGCCGGTGTAGGGTAGTGTGCCTATCTCGGCGTTCAGCATGGAAGCACCCCAAAGTTTATAATCACCGTCGTAGGGATTGAGGTAGTACTGGATTCCCAGGCGGTATCCAAAACTTTTCGGATCTTCATAGCTGTCGTTTACCTGTTGATTATCGATTTTAGAGCCCAGAAGCAGCAGAAAGTCAGCATAAATCCGTGTAAATCCGGCCCCGTGCCGATCGTTTTTATTGTTCACCCTTGTGTGGAGCATCGCCTGTTTGGTTTGCTGCAAGCCCACAAACACCCCGGAATGAGTGATAAATGTCTCTACAGGAATGGCTTCGTCCGATTGCATCCCGGCTTGTTTGTAGTAAACCCCACCCCGGGCACCATACTTTCTGAGGACATTCCCCTCGGTCATAAAATAATTGGTAGTGGAAGTGCGGGTAAACATATCCGACTCCTGCGTGAAACCGGTAATGACTTTGATATCATCCACTTTTTTCTTCGAGGCAAACGGATAGAACACGTTGGCTTCGGTAGCAATTCCCAGGCTTTTTTCACCGTAAAGGGAGTAGGAGGGGCGCAACAAGCCTTCGAGCGTCAGGTTGCTGGTCAGATCCCATCGGCCATTAACCCCGGCATAAACTGAAGGGGCACGGAAATTTACATCAAAATCGGCACCCAAAAGATCAATGGCTACATAGTTGGTAAAGGCTTTTTCAGGATTGTCTTCAATAATTTGAATATTGAGTTTCTGTGCGGGCAATAGCTGCGGTGCTGAAAACAGCACCACAGCCATTACAAGTTGAATTATTTTATTTTTCATGATTGATATTTTTTTGGAGAATTAATTAAGGATAAATTAGCTACAACTTATCTTTAATTTCGGTAATGTAAACTTTGTTGATATTGCTGATAGCTCCTTTCAGCTCGGTAAAGAATTCCTCTTCGTTGGCCACAATCGGACTGGTAGCGGCTTTCCGGCTCCAGCCAAGATAGCTGTCGTCGGTGGCTTTGTTCCAGGCTTCAATCCGCCCTTTCCGGCTCAGGTTTTGCACCCAGTAACTAATCTCCTCAACCGGTTTTTTGGTGTATGCGCTGCCAATCGCCCCGCGCTTTCCTCCATAAAGTGTTGCTCTTCCATTGATTTTCAGCATCGGCCATGCTTTCACAGCCGAGAAATCACTCAGGACTGAGCTCTTTAGTTTGATAGCTGCAATGCCGATATCAAATTCTACTTTTAGAACGGTAGCATCCAGAGATTTAGCCATTTTGCGGCCGATTTTTTGCTCAGCCATCTGGGCACTGAAGTTGGCCATAGTGTTCAAGTCTTGCTGATCGCGCAATACGATAAGCTTATCCGATGGTCGGAATTCTGCAATCGCCAGGGTCTTTTTTGTCAAAACTTTGGCACTGCCGCCGATTTTTTCTGCAATGATTTTTTCCTTGAAATCGTTTTCCTTGTAGGCCTGATAACCTGCTTCATCATTGATAATCTGAAATCCGGCCTGCTTAAGTTGCGAAACAAATTCGCTGTAAAGCTGATCAACCACATTTTGGTAATTGGGCTCCGATACACCATAAAGCGCTAATGCGAGCGATGTTTTTGATCCCCCTTCATCACCTACAGCTCCAAATCCCTGTGCTGAAGCAGAGAGGGCAGTGGTTTGCTTTAAAACAAAATCGGAAATAAAGACTTTTTTGGTGCGGATATCTTTCTTTACCGGACCTAACTTTGCCTTTACGAGTTTATCGTATTTAAAGTCTTTGTAAGTTGTTTGCGCAGTCAATGAAAAAACTGCTGCAATAAGTGCTGAGAGTAGTACGAATTTTTTCATAATAATTTTTATTTAGAATTAATATGAACAAAAGTATCTATATAAGTGTCTGTATAACAATACCCTTGCTTTGGTATTTTGATATACCCTCAAGAGGGTATGCCCATGCTATCGAGTTGAATTAAAGTGAGATATATGGTCAGAGTTTTACTTTTCACCGGACTTTTGTTAGTGTTTTTATCGTCAGTTAAAAGCCAAACAGAAAAGGAAATCCTCTCTACTATTGAACAGGCAAAAGAGCTGATGAATAAAGACCCGGTAAGCAGCAAACCATATATTGACCGTCTGGAAAATAGTATTAAGTCTGGTTCATATAAACCTTTTATAAAGGCAAAATACCACATGCTTCTTGGGATATATCATTATCGCCTGGCAAAAATGGACAGCTCCCTGGTTTATTACGACCGGGCTTTAGAATACTATCAGCAAAAAGATTCAGCGAAACAAGTGGCAATGGCGAATATCAACAAAGCCATGTGTTACACATACACCGGAAAGTATGAAAAAGCAATCGACTTATCACTGGATGCTTTGAGGGGATTTGAGCAAGAGAATGATTTAAAGGGTGTTTGTATGTGTAATAATATCATCGCCCACGTCTATTTTTCAAAGAGAAAGTTAGATGAAGCTATTAAATACACAAAAGAATTTTTAAATATAGCTGTTAAAATCAGGGACACCACCGAAATCGCAAGCGCATACAACAACCTGGGAGCGATTTATCAATATTCCTTAAAATTTGACTCGGCCAATATTTATTTCGAGAAAGCGATTAAACTGGCAAAAGCTAACGGAAACCTGGTGAATGTAACCAATCACTTGCAGAATATGGCTTCCAACTATCTTGAGCTTGAACAGACCGCGAAAGCCAGGCAAGCCTATTTGGAAGCTTTATCTGCCGCTTCAGAAATGAAAGACACTACCTCGATAGGACGGATTAACCTGAACCTGGGCAAATTAAACACGCGAGTGCAGAATCATGATAAAGCTTTAAACCACATTTCAAAAGCATTACATGTTTTTAAATCTCTTGGTAACCGCGACCTTGAGCGACAAGCACTGCGTGAAATGTATCACCATTATGAAGCTGTGGCGAATTATCAAAAAGCCCTGGAGTATTACAAAGAAAGCGATTCGCTCTCGGAAGTTTTGTTTAATGAAGAATCGGACCGAAACATTGAAGAGCTGCGGACGCAATACGAAACAGAGAAGAAAGACAAGCAGATAAAGCTGCAAAATGCTGAAATCGTGCAAAAAGACCTTGAAATACAAAGAAACTATCTTCTTTTGGGCGGATTAGTTTTACTGATAATCATTGCTTCCCTCTTCATTTACCTGAGGTATTTAAAAATCAGGCAAAAGCAAGTCCTGGCACTTGAACAGACGCGTCGCGAAATGGAACGGAAACAGACACAATCGCTGATTCAATCGCAGGAGCAGGAACGCCGGCGCTTTGCCACCGACCTCCACGATGGTATGGGTCAGCTCATTTCTGCCCTCAGTCTTAATTTGCAGGGGCTTAAAGAAAACCAGAGCCGAAAGCTGCATGACCATTCGCAAAGCTTGTTATCAGAAATCCACGGGGAAATAAGAAATATTGCTTTCAATCTTATGCCCCAAATCCTGACAAAGGAAGGGCTCATTCCGGCGTTGAGGCATTTGCTGAAACGGATAGAAATGTCAGGGAAAATCCAAACCGGTTTTGATGCCTATGACATGAATTTTCGTTTTTCGAAGGATGCAGAGGTTTCGGTATACCGTATTGTTCAGGAATTGCTTTCAAACATCACAAAGTACTCCGGAGCCAAAAATATTTCTTTGCAGATAGTCGGTCATGAAGAAAGTGTGGTGTTGATGATTGAAGATGACGGTTTTGGTTACGATTTGAATGAGTTTAAAAACAGCGATGGAAACGGCTGGCGCAACATCAGTTTCAGGCTGGAAATGCTGGGTGGCGATATTGATATTGATACGAAGAAAGGAGAGCAAACCAGTGTGGTTACTATTGAAATTCCAAAGGAAGTTTAGAGGTAGGCTGCTAAAAAGTATCAATTTTTATGATGAACCCAATATAAAAAGATGTGTCACAAATTACGATACATAAGGATCAGCATGTATTTCTTTCCACCAGTTTTTGTTATTTTGCAAAACAAAGCAGACCTATGAAGACGATTAAAATCGATAAACAACTTTCAGGAACTGTAGGAAAATTGCAGCTTGGAGTGCTTTCAGGCGAGGTGCAGGTTGGCGACAGCCCTGAAGGATTGATTGCATTATTAAATAAGGAGGCCGAAGAAATTGCCGCCAGGGAAGAGATCGAAGATATTGCAAAGTTGCCCCAGGTGCATGCCACCCGCGAGGCTTACAAGGCCTTGGGGAAAAAGCCTGCCCGCTACAGGGTAAGCTCGGAGGCCTTGCACCGCAGGATTGTTCAGGGCAAAGGACTTTATTTTATCAATAACATTGTCGATATCAATAACCTGGTCTCCATCCGCTCAGGATGTGGTATTTGTCTTTATGATGTCGGAAAAATAAAGGGCGATATTGCTTTCAGGATTGCCGCGGATGGCGAAAGTTACCATGGAATCGGGAAATACGATCTGAACCTGAACAAGCTCCCGGTTTTTGCCGATGAAGAAGGCCCGTTCGGTAGCCCTACCAGCGATAGTGAGCGAACCAAGATTACCGAAAACACGCAATCGATACTTTTTGTCATTGTGTCTTTTCTTAAGGAAGACCTCTCTCCATGGCTTGACATGGCTGAGGAGTTACTTGCGAAATTTGCTAACGCCCAAAATATCGAAAAAGTCATTGTCTAAAAAGGCAAATCATCATCTTGTGGTGGAGGAGGGGCATCATTCATTGGTGCTGAAGGTGCTTCATCACCCGGAAGCGGAATATCCGGCCCGGAGGACGCCGATCCTCCACCAGCGGCTTCCAGCTTCCACGCTTTGACATCGGTGTACCATTTCTCACGGAATTCCCTGCTCTCAATATTGATAGAGGCATTCACCGTATCCCCTTCCTTAAAATTATCCAGCATCTTGGCTTTATCATTCCATAAAGAAATACATACCTGTTTTGGGAATTTATCATTCGTTTCAATAATAAAATCCTGCTTCAGCCATCTGCCGTTCTTTCCTTCCCCCGATTTTTCGGGTAAAACTTTTACTAAAGTGCCTTCTATTTCTAAACTCATAAACCTTTTTCGTTAGTGTAATCTGATTTCCAGGGCCCTTTCAGTGTGGGATGCTGCAGGGCTTGGTCCAGCAAAGATAAAAATTCATCGCGTTTCAGCAAGCTGCCTCCAAGACGCCTGAGGTGTGGTGTGTCTTGCTGTGCATCAATCAACTCAAACTGGTGATCAAGGGTGAACTGAAGCAGAAAATGGTAGGCAACTTTCGAGGCATCAGTCACTTTATGAAACATCGATTCTCCAAAAAACGCTTTCCCGAGTGAAACACCATACAAACCTCCAACCAGTTTTTTATCCTGATAAGCTTCAACAGAGTGGGCGTATCCTTCCTGGTGTAATTTTATGTATGCCTCCTGCATTTCCGGGGT
The DNA here is from genome assembly GCA_021767705.1 of Bacteroidota bacterium. Taxonomy (GTDB): domain Bacteria; phylum Bacteroidota; class Bacteroidia; order Bacteroidales; family JAIPAH01; genus JAIPAH01. The sequence goes on from JAASSU010000060.1 coordinate 14,361, forward strand.
AATCCAGGTGCCATCCTGGCCGTTGCGGGGAACCTGGGCGCAGGCTTCAACAACATCCGCGAAAGCGGAATCGAAACGGATATCAAAGACTCCTTTCCTTACAATCCGGCGAAGGTTTTTAGAGGGTTTGTAGTTTTTCGGAAGCACCACCATCCGTGGGGTTGGCGACCACCACATGATGGGCTCGCCTTCGCTGTACCACGGGAAAATCCCATTGCTGTATGCGTTGAGCAACCTTTCGGTGGATAAGTCACCGCCAATGGCCAGCAATCCTTCTTCTGCAGCAAGGTTGGGTGGAGGGAAAACATTTTCGTCCGAGAGCACAAAAACGGGCATAGGCTATTGCAGAACCAGTTTTACAGATTTTCGTTCGCCGTCGCCTGAAATCCGGCTGAGAATATAAATCCCCGGAAGAACCTGCGGATTTCTTTCAACAAGCCGGTTGCCGCTAATATTTTGGCTCATCACCAAGCGGCCATCAAGTGTGCGCAACTCAAGCCTGAAATACTTTTGGTCCGGGCTCAGCACAAAAAATGACTCCCTTGCGGGATTGGGATAAACACTAAATGCTTCTTTATCAGGATCAGCAATGTCGGTCGAAGGATCAAACCAGAAAGTATGATTTCCGTTTGGAGCTGACAAAGGATGCTTGGTGGAAGCCGTAGCAGTTTTAGCCTCAATGTAGTAAGAGATAGTGTCAGTGGGATCGCAGTCGGGAATAACCCCATAATTCTGTGGACAAACCTGGTACATCTCTGTTTTTGTGTATTCAGTCTCGCCATTCTTCCTGTAGTAGAGGAAAAGGCTGTCGACTTCCGTTTCGTTGTAACACTGCGAATAAATCAGCATTTCTTCATCGTAGGGCTGCATATCCACCACCTTCCGGTGAATAATCCGAAGCATCTCTTCCTGAGGAATTTCTTTGGTAATGCAGTGAACGGCTCC
>JAASSU010000061.1 GCA_021767705.1 Bacteroidota bacterium
AAAAATAAACCCTGTCCTGATAAAGCCCCAAAATCTTCGAATCTGCCTGCTGCTTTTCATAGTTCATTAATAACTGCTTGGTCATCAACGTCCTGACCATCACATCTTTTTTGCTGGCTAATAAATCTCAGGAAGCTCTAATTTTTATTGATGAAATGCACCTCTTTTGAGCCATTGTAATGATTTTGTGTTCGCCTTAACTGTCTTTTATTTTGCTTTTCAAAATGCTGAATTAAATATTCGCCATACATTACGGCATAACCAACAAGGGGTGTAAATACCACTCCTAATATGAGATAACGAAACCCGTTTGAGCTTCGCTTTTCACACTTTACCGTATATAGCAAGAGCCATAGAGCATAAATAATGATTAAGATATCCAATAACATGTTGTTATCCTCTCTAATGTTATATTATTCTTTTTATGTCCTCATCCCTTTACATGGCTTCTAAAAAAACCTTGCCCTGTTTGCTTTCAAAACCAGGGCAGGTTGTTTTCATCATTAATCCGCCATCTCATTCCTTATTTCCTTGCGGTAATCATACACCTTCTTCCCGCAATAAGCGGCACCCATGGCCAGGAGCATTGCCACTCCGCCGTTTATGGGTGCTCCGCCACCAACCGGATCGCCAGATGGGTTCCCACCATTGGGTGGCGGCGGCGGCAGCGGATCGGAGGCCTTAAGTTGTATAGAAAAAAGAATTATTACCACTATCAGTGTTGTTTTTACCATATTTTTCATTTTTCAAATGTTTATTTTCTGCGTTGATATGTTCGCCAGGTTTTGTGCTGTTTAATGTATTCTTTTTAAAGTAATAACAATAGATTTTTCATATTCAACTTCCTTAGATTTTATTAATAGCTTGTAATTACCAGGACTTAAGGTACTTTCTATCTTTTCATAATTGAATTTTTTTAGAAAGGCAGCTTCATAAACAGTGTTTTTGTCTGTTGAAGTCAACTGAATTTTTACATCATATAAAACCCTGCTTGATTGAATGTAAATATTCTGATCTATCACATAAACCATTATCTCGTTACTGTGCTTCATGGTATCACTACTTTGGCTGAATAACTCCTGTTGTTGCTAATTATATTAACTATATACACCCCTGCACTTGTGGGTGTTACCTCTTGTATTCCGGTTGGATTCTCAGTTTTAAAGACGCATTGACCAGCTGCACCATAAATCCTGATGCTTTGATATGAGACATGTTCATTTAAGATGATTCGAATGTGACCATTGGCTTGGTAAACCCGGACAGTCTCTGAATTGCCCTGCTCTGTTAAATCACTGATATTGCCAAATAAAAGCAGGAAATCATTATATCTTTCTGCCTGAAAAACATAGGGTTCCTCAATAAGCGAAATTCTGTCACCATTAGCTTGATTTATCAGATCAATATAATCAAAGTTCTGATATTCTTTTAACCTGAGGATCGCCTTACCTGGTTCGGGAAGGCTTAATCTTATTGCCACTTCCACAGCATTTTCAGGCAAACAGTTAATACTATATTCCTGATTGCTTAGTGTACTAAACACTTGGGGATATGATTCATCCATAGCCGGCAGATAGCGGGCATCAAAAAGATTGTCAAACTGTCCGGTAGCTCCATTCATGCAAACAACAGTCGTTTCATGTCTTTTTTCCTCAAAGACAGCTTCCAGCCTGATGAGATTTTTATCGGTCTTGGTTTCTTTCAGATAATCAACTGCATTATGCACCTGTACTTCCGTATTCATTTTTAATGATCCATACTCAGGATAGGGGCCACCCTCATCAGTCCGTTCCACAAAGAACGCCTGCCCGGAGGCAACATAGCGTGAACCACCGTTATTTCCGGTTTGGCTGTTTGCATTATAGCTGGCCCAGCCATTAGTTTTATGGATATAAATCGTTGGGTTTACTTTTGTCTTCGTCCAACCGGAAGGGGCTTCCCAGTCTATGGCTGAGGGAAATGGGTTTCCAACAAGATTCCATCCAAAATCTGTACCTGCACCGGAGCGCACTATATTGTTGTCTGCACCTGAAGCAGATGTTCTCAGCGAACCTTCAAAGTTCAGGTGTTGCGGTGAGGAATTTGCATCAATCCAGTAAAACCACCCTTTCATGTCGCCCAATGATTGTTGCAGGCTTGTTACATACGTGTATGATCCGCTTAGTTCATCATAATCCAACATCCATACTTCCGGATTGCCGTTGAAATAAATTTGGCTTAACACGGAACCGGCAACCGGAGGCGAAATGCCGTTCCAGCGACCATTGTCAACATACCGCTGTACAACCACATCATTTTCAGAGGTCAGGTAATTTTGCCCAAGGATACTGGCATCTCCACCGGAACCGGATTGAAGTGTCAGGCTTTTGCAGCGTGCACTTCCTTTGTCGAGGGTAGGGTATTTACTCAAACCGGGCGGAATAATGACTTCCGTCACGGGATAAGGAATATCACTGGAGGACCAGTTTGCCACATCATACCAGTCGTTGCTTCCTGAACCACCTGTCCAGCTAGCTGAAGCGGGCGCATTATTATGTATCTGAACATGATCAATATGAATGTTTTTACCGACCTCACTGTGGAAAAGAAACCCAACTTTTATCATTTGACCATCATAATTGCTCAAGTCGGCGGTATGTTTCGTCCAACCGTTAGCAGATCCATAACGTGCCTCCTGTGGGCCAATATCTGTCCAGCTTATACCGTCCGTGCTCACCTGCAAACGAATGCCTTCCGTGTTTTTGTCAGGATTTCCATTGTCATGATACATCATAAAAGACATGGCCGTATTGGTCATGCTGCTCAGGTCGAACCACAAGCTTTCATAACGCCCAATTGTTTCTTCATTGACGGATGCACCTGTAAAATAAATCAAATATGAACCATGGGGCACCCCACCACCCGTAGGCCAGGTATTATTGTACATATTCCATCCTCCGTTCCCCTCGTCCCCACTAATGATTTGCCTTGACCATCCATCCGGTGGGTTTTTCACCTCAAAGCTTTCCTGGTATGGATAAGCTGTTATGGGTGCTGCTGTTGTAGTGAATTCTGCCGGGCCTTCCCATGCACTGTATTGCCCACTGCCGCAGCTTGATCGCACATAATATTTGTACCAGGTGTTTGGATTAAGACCGGTATAGGTATAGGGTGATGTGGTAACACCAGTTTGGGTGGGATTACCGGTAAAGGTGGCCGATCCTTCACGCAACTCAATATCCCATTGTGTAGCGTTGCCGTTTTCTGTCCAGTTGAGTTGAACTGAATTGCCCAGGTTGTTACTGATCTCGTTCAAAAATGGTGGAGGGCATAAGGTAGGTGCGATAATTTCCACTTTATAATCCTCGACTTCCCCTTTTGGGGTGCTGCCACAGGGCTGTCCGCAATCGCTTCCTGCATTTTTTACCCGGATCCTGAGAATCGTTTCCCCGATAGCAGCACTTGTGGGCACATCAAATAAAAAATTTCCTTGCCCCCCGGCATCGGCAGAGCAGATTATTTGTTCACCGGCATCTGAAAAGTCGCCGTCGTGGTTCCAGTCTATCCATGCAGCCAGATCATCGGTGGTTTCTGAATCTCCATTGCTAATGTTTATACTGACATCCTCCTGTCCCTGAAAAAGAGTTGTTTTTAGATGTGTATATACTGAATAGCCTGATGAGCCGGAGCTTTTGTGTATGGAACCAATATCCACATTATCCAAATAGCTATGGCCAGGCATGCCTGTGGCATCGCAGTGTTGCAGTGTACCATAGATACGAAAGTCGTCAATATTCCATCCGCTGCAATGTACACTGAGATCAGTGCTGCCCAGGGTAAAGCGTATCTTGAACTTGCTTTTATGGTGAGCCAGCCAGCTAACGTCCAGGTTGATATCCGACCACGAATTATCGGTGGTGTTGGCGCCCCAACCACTGGGGCTTGCCCATAATTCGCTCCAACTGGCTCCCTCATCAGTACTACCCTCAATTTTGGCAACATCATAGCTTTCAATATTCAGCCAGCGTTTAAAGCTTATAGAAACATCCTGATAAGCTGAGCAATCGAATAATGGGCTTTCAGCTGTATAAGCAGCATTCGGGAGGTTGTCTTCATAATCCCCTTCATGGGTGCCCAGTCCACTCAGGTCTGTACCGATGACTTTACTGCCACTTGCGGCCTGCGTTGGGTCAGGGTACCCCAAATTGGAACTTCCCCCTTTTCCCTCTGGCACCCCCCACTCAAAATCCCCGCTCAATGTCCAGCCTTTATCGCTTTCAAAATCATCTTCCCAGGGAAGATTGTAAATATTATTGATGGTGATGTGGCCGGATTTGATTTCTGTATCGCTGCCTGATGCATTTGTTGCTGTTAAGCTTATGGTATAGATCCCAACTGCATCAAAGCTAAGCTGTGGGTTTTGGGAAGTTGCAGAGGTGCCGTATTTATAAGTGACCGTTGAAGGACTAATGCTCCAGTTCCAGGAAGTGGGATAGTTTTCTGACTCGTCAAATAATTGCACAATATCATTGGTTGTTGCCTGCTGAACATCCGATGAAAAATCAGCTACAGGACTGCTGCCGCTATTCGCATCGAAAACACTGATATCATCAAGGCAAATACCATAACCACCTGTTGCATTCCCTTCAAATGCTATAAAATAATTTGACGAAGGATTGGGTAAGCTGATGGTTTCCTGCATCCAGTCAGCGATTTTGTTGCTGTATGTTTTAAGTAAAGTCCAGTTTCCGCCCGAAGATGTTTTGTAATAGATTTTCAGCACATCCTGATCGCCCAGCCATTCATCCTGTGTATGCCAGAAATTGAGGTAGGCTGAACTTGCAGAGGAAAGGTCGAATTCGGGTAGGATGAGCTTGCGGATACCGGCAGATTCATCGTAGTCTTTTTTGAAAAGCGCGTTAAATGAACCGCTATGCGCATATATTGGGTTGTTGCCCTGGTTTCCTTTTTTATGCTCCCAAATCAGGCTACCTGAAATATTTTCTTCACTGATGCAAAGAGGTAAACCACTGTGTTGCTCAAAATCTTCGGTATATGGAAAAGTGCCGGTTTTGCAATCCTCAACCTGAATGTAGGAAGTCCTGGTTATAGTGTGCTGGTTTCCGTTTTTTTCAATTAAAAGGGTGATATCATAGCTTCCGCTTTGAGAAAACAGGATTTCCGGGTTTTGGGAGGTGGCAGAGCTACCATTGATATAACTTACTCCGCTCATTGGGCTGACAGTCCAGGACCAGCTTGTAGGGTTTCCGGTTGATGCGTCCGTAAGAGCAATGCTATTGCCGTTTTTAATAGTTCGGCTGTTGGAAAAAAAATCTGCAAGCAATTCCTCATCTCCAATTTGAAAAGCGGAAACTTTTGTGTAGCGGTAACCATTGGTGTATTGCGTTGTAAACCAAAACGTCTCATGGTTTTTCGGATCAACGCTCATGCTGGCGTAATCGCCCCAGCGCGTAACATTGAGCTGTGATGAACCGCCGCTGTAAAAAGTACTTTCAGCTATGTCAAGAGTACCAGAAGCAGCAGCGTTTTCTGCTGCCGACTGCCCGCAAACACGGATCCCGGGATATAATGTCGGGCTGGTAATAGAATATCCCAGTGCTATTTCCTGCTGAGCGTTCATGCTAATGCTGCCCAGCCATCGCGAATGGGAGTCTGGCGCATATGTGCCCTGCTGCCTGATGCTCCAACCGCTACCGCTTTTGCGCAGTTCATACCATCGTATGCCTGCATGGTTGTCCGTCCCGACTTTCACCGTATGACAACATACTATGCTTTGATGTGTGCCGAAATTACGATACTGGGGTTTGTTCATAATAACCTCACAAACAGCATCCAGATGGTGAACCTCGCTGCTCGTACCGGGCTGAACAATATTCGCATTGGTACTGCCAAAGTTGGAATCGAATGAGGCCACATTTAGTTGCTGTGTACGGCTAAAGGTTGAATTTGCTGGGCTTGACCAGTCAACATCCAGTTCAAATACCCAGAGCTGGTCGCTGCTTCCTGCCGTCCAGGCGTCATCATTAAAACACAAAAATATTCCAGGACTGTTTGCCGGGGCAAAAGCACCATCATTATCCACAGGCGGAGCCATCATAAATCCATTTCCGTTCGGGCGATTCGGATTATCAAAGGAAATACATTGAGCGCTTTGCCCCAACAGCATTTTGTCTCGCTCAAGCACATAAATATCATCCCCCGTGAGTGTATTGGTAGCCATATAATAGCCATCGCGCCAAACTCCTATTTTTTCATAATCGGGAAATCCGTTCATTGGAAAGGAATATTGATGCCATCTCCCTGTTGGATCAGTAGTTTGCGAAACAGCAAAAAGCATGCGGTAATTACTGGGGTCACATACTGAAAACTCAGCGATGAGCCATCTTTCGGCTTGTTCATCATAAAGCACAATTGGGTCGCCGCTGTTACAATTAGCCCCCGAAACATTACCAAATATGGTGTTAAGCTCAAATGGCCCCACAACTGAATTCCCGCTTTTATCAAAAATCTGGTAAGTCAGGTTGATGGTCTGAAAATAGTAATCTTTACCAATATCACCGTTTGCATCAGGCGGGAATGCAGAAGTCCATCCACCTTCAAAATTGCTGATTTGGGAAACGTTGCCTGAACGCAAAGTTAATTTTTGCCAAACAGGATCATCCCCCTTAGGTAAGGCATTTGCGGCATTGGGATATCGTCTTGTTTTATCTACGTTTTCATGCTTTTCGTAGTCACGGTCTTTGTCTTTTAGATGCATGGCATTTTTTTCTGCGGCATTAAGAGGTGGAAGACTACGTAAAGCCTGGCTTAAACCGTGATAGGTGCCCATGCTGATCTTGGTAGGATGAATGCTTTCCTGAGCTTTTAGTTTTATTCCAATAATCAGGAGTAAATAAATAAAAACCTTTCCGTATTGTTTATGCATGGTATTTAGTTTAAAGGCTGAATTCAAAAATTTCATAAAGCATGTTTTTTGTTTTTGCTGCAATCTTAACTGCAAAAAGACCCCAGCACAAATTATCAGGGTATGATCAAGGTATGTCCCTGTTTTTTTTCAGGTATGTTTGAGGTATGCATTGGGCGGCCTGTTTTTTTATAATAGCTTGAATATATATATGTTAAGGGAAGTAAATGTCTTTAGGTCACTTATAATCTCCTTTCGCCAATGGTATATTAGTATATTTGTTTTAGGTATCGGAGAAAAAATATCTAATGTAAATTGTTCTTATAAAAACAATCAATGGGGTATCTTACCCCATAAAAACTAAAACTATGCTTACAAAAATGCCAACAATCTTAATTATTACCCATAAGCACTTAAATATAGGTGTCTTATTCTAATACAAATTAAACTACGCGTTATGATTAAATACCCAATCAAGCAATATTATGAAAACCTATTATAATGCCTTTTCATTTATAGTGTTATTATGCTTCTTCTGCTTTTCAAGTTATAATTACTGTAAAGGGCAAGCATCTCCCAACGAAAACCAGTCTGTGAAAGAATCAGTGGAGACAATGCTCAGTAATGCATGGGAAATCATGTATGAAAACCCTGATTCGGCTTGGTTACTAAGCAAAAAGGCACAAAAGCTTGCCAAAAAAACTGATGACCTGGCTTCTGTGCCCGATGCATACAATGCCATGGGTGTTGCCCTGATTGTAGTATCTGATTATGAAGCAGCAAAACGTCAACTGGAGCAAGGGGTGCAATCGCTAGAAAAGGCTTTTGAGGAGCTTAAACCACTCGACAAGGAAATAAAGCACAGGCTGTTACGAAGAAAATCGGGTCTGCTTACAAATCTTGGCAATGTCTATTACCATACCTCAGAATATCAGCAAGCTATAAATACTTATATGAAAGCATTGCGAATCACTGAAAAAATAAATAACCCCTACCGAAAGGCAGTAATTTTAAGCAGCCTTGGCAGCTCTTACAACGAACTCAAAAAATTTGATTTATGCCTTACTTACCAATTGGAGTCCTATGAACAAGCCATGCAGTCGGGCGATAGTTCAATAATTGCCAACACTTTGAGCAATATTGGCACAACTTACTTCCTTACTAAAGATATTTCCAAGGCAAAAAAATATACCCTGGAAGCAATAAAAATATACGAGCAACTTGGTTACGATTATTTTCTTCATACAGATTACCTGAATTTGGCACAGGATTATATACATCAAGACCTGTTTGATTCAGCAAATATCTATCTCAAAAAAACCAAAGACCTTATCAGCCGTTATCCGGAGGAAGAATCTGAGGTGTTTTATCACTACCTTAAAGGGCAATACGAAAAACACAAACAGAATTATCCTTCTGCGCGAGATCAATTTCATAAAGCTTATAAAATGTCACTTTCATTCAATCGAAGTAAATACAAGCTTTATTCGAGTATTGAGCTTCAGCAGATATATGCTCAACTACAACAATATGACAGTGCTTATCATTACCTATTGATCAGCAAAACCTTAAATGATAGTTTATTTGATGCTGAAAGCGATCGGAGAATTGCGGAAATGGAGGTAAAATACCAAGTGGAAAAAAGGGAGCTACAAATTCAAAACCTGGAAAAGAAAAATATATACGAACGAAACCTCAGAATATTATTGATCATTTTGCTTGCAGTGGTTCTTTTATCGGCAAATGTGCTCATTATTTCTTTCCGCTTACGTCGTAAAAAAACCCGTCAGCTTCATGAAGCAGAAACCCGGTTAATGAAAACTGAGCTGGAAAAAAAAGAAATACAGCGGCAGAAACTGCATGAAGATATCGAACATAAATCGCGACAGCTTACAACCCACGCACTTAACATGATGCAGAAAAACAAGCTATTGCAGGAGGTTAATGCTAGTATAGCCGATATAGTAAAAAATTCACAGGCTGGCCTGGAAGAAAATTTACGGATTCTGAAACAGCAGATTAGCAGGAGTATAAAAGCCGATGATGACTGGGAGGTGTTTAAAATATATTTTGAGCAAATCAATGCATCTTTTTTCGATCGACTTATGGAGATCAACCCTGCACTTACCAAATACGACCTGCGATTGGCAGCACTGATTAAGTTGAACCTGAATATTAAAGAATCTGCCTCAATTTTAAACCTGTCTCCCAACAGCATAAAAAGCGCACGCTATAAATTGCGTAAAAGGCTTCATTTGCAACCTGAAAATGATCTGTATGAATTTATAAGGAGAATAGACTAATACATCAGGGCAATGGACTATATTAGGGTTACAAAAGGTGAGGAATTTTTCAATGGAATTAAAAATAAAAAACCATGCTGTTAATATTTGATTAGCATTTTTACATGAGTAAGTGTAATTTTTTATTTTTCTCCCCGGCTTATTTTGAGTCGGGGAGTTTTTTTTGGGGAGTTTATACACTCTGAAGATAAGCAACCAGCTCCTTTTCGTCTTTCACCCCAAGCTTATTTCTTACTTCAGAAATATGCTCCTTAACCTGCTCCCTCGATTTTAAAAGTAAGTGCGTTATCTCTGATATTGACACATTCGTCTTTAATAAGGCGCAAAGCCTTAAATCCTCATCCGTCAGGCTATTGTGCTTCGATTTCAATGCATCATAAAACCCCGTATGCGTGTCTGTAAAATCCTGTTCAAACAGGTCAAAAGGATTTTGAGATAGCTTGCACAAGGCCTTCAATTCACTGTTAAAGTTTTCTTGCTGTAATTTATCTGGCAGGCTGTACTTAAAAGGCATCAACTTCTTCTTTATTGATTGGTTGATACGTGATTGGTTCGCCAGTAGAATTGTCCGGCTCAGCAGTTTCTGCTCCTTCACTTTGTTCGCTAATTCAGATTTTTCGGCCCGTTGCGTTTCTATTTTCTTTTCCTGATCGAGAATGGTGGCACGTGCCTGGTGATACTCCCGCTCCTTGCGCTCATAAGCAAGCTGATGCTGAACAACTTTCTTTTCTTTTTGATGATTTCTAAACACAAGATAGGTTACCAAAAAACCCACTAAAGCAACAAATATCAACCCCGCTATAAGCAGCCAGCTCAACCGGAAAAAATAAACCCTGTCCTGATAAAGCCCCAAAATCTTCGAATCTGCCTGCTGCTTTTCATAGTTCATTAATAACTGCTTGGTCATCAACGTCCTGACCATCACATCTTTTTTGCTGGCCAACAAATCGTAGTGCGCTTTCATCCGGGCAGCCTTCTCTTTGTTGCCCATCTCTTCAAATATCGATGTGAGTATCCGGTAATTAATCGCACTGAAAATATCATCATCTTTCCTGTTCGACCACTCTAACCCTCTTTCAGCATAATACAATGCCGAATCGAGATTGCCCAACTCCAGGTAGGCTGAAGATAGGTTGGTAAGTATCGAAATTTCAGGAGTATCATTTACTTTCCGGTCAAGTTGCAAGGCACGTGTGAGTATTGCTTTGGCCTTCTGGTAATCACCCTTATAGTTATTCACAGCACCAATAATATTGAATGCCTGTGCCTTTAGGTTATCATCACCAATAGCGTCGGCCACACCACCAGATTTATGCGCATAATAATCCGCGGAGTCCAGGTAACTTTTGTTGTCTTCGCTATGATAGTATAGCTCAAAATACACTGCCGCCAGCACCCGGTAATACTTTCCCGCAAGATGATTTCCGGAGTTTTGCTTTATAAAACCTCTGACCTCCTCCAAAAAGCCAATAGCTTCCATATAGTTCCCTGAAGCCCTGAACTCCTCAGCCAACTCAATCTTTAAACGGGCTTCCCCATCCTTATTCCCCTTAGTCTCAAATAATTCAAGCGAATCCATCTTACGTTCAACATACTGATACTGCTGGATGATTTTATACACCTGCGGATTGGAATGAGGCTCAACGATGATGGTATCTGCGGATATGTCATCCACTGTTTCCTCACCGGGCATGTCCGGCCCACAGGAATACAGCATAAAAAGCGAAATAAAAAATACGAATACTTTCATCATTCAATTAATTATGAACACTAAGTCAAAAATAGCAAATATTTTTCTGACATGTAATTCATTATCATCAGGCTGTTTTCAGACAAGATGATATTCCTTATCTTTATCAAAATTTCATTTATGATAAGGATTGGAGCACATGTGAGCGCGGCCGGGGGTGTGGAAAACGCGCCGCTCAATGCGCATAAAATCGGGGCAAAGGCTTTTGCACTCTTCACCAAAAACCAGCGCCAGTGGGAGGCCAAACCGCTGACGGAAGAAAACATCCGCAAGTTCACAGAAAACTGCGAGAAATACGGCTTCGAAAAGCACTTTATCCTGCCGCACGACAGCTACCTGATCAACCTCGGACATCCCGCCAAGGAGAAGCTCGAAAAGTCGCGTGCCGCTTTCCTCGACGAGATGCAGCGCTGCGAACAGCTGGGCATCCCGGCCCTGAACTTTCACCCCGGCAGCCACCTCAACGAAATTACCGAAGAGCAGTGCCTCAACACCATCGCCGAGTCGGTAAACCGGGCCCTCGACAAAACCAGCGGGGTGATGGCTGTAATAGAAAACACCGCCGGACAGGGCACTAACCTTGGATACAACTTTGAACAGCTTGCTTATATCATCGATAAGATTGAAGATAAAACGCGTATGGGCGTGTGCTACGACACCTGCCACGGCTTTGCTGCGGGCTACGACATCCGCACTGAGGAGGCTTTCGGGCGCACTTTTGGTCAGTTCGACGAAATCATCGGCCTGGAATACCTCAAAGGGTTCCACCTGAACGACTGCAAGAAAAACCTGGGCAGCCGCGTGGATCGACACGAAAAAATCGGCTTTGGGACCATCGACCTGGAAGGGTTTGCACTCATTGTCAACGACCCGCGCTTCGAAGACATCCCGATGATTCTGGAAACACCCAACCAGGAAGGCTGGGCCGATGAGATTGAATTTCTTTACAGTTTGCAGAAATAAAAGTACGAGAATGCGTAGGTTTGCGTTAACATATATATGAGAACGGTGAAGCAAAAAAGACTTTGGAAGCGGGGGCTGATGATTGTGGCGGCAATAATAATTGCAGCTTCCTTTTGGTATACCAACCGGCTGATTAACGTCATGGCGCGCGAGGAGCGCCGCAGCGTGGAGATATGGGCGCAAAGCATCCACCAAAAAGCCAACCTCGTGCAAACCACCGAAAAGTTTTTCGACCAGCTCCGCGATGAAGAGCGCAGAAAAGTGGAGCTGCTGGCCGAAGCCACCCGTCGCATGATTACCTCCGAAAAGAACGAAGACATCTCTTTTTATTCAGAAATTATCTCGAGCAACACCACCATCCCGGTGGTGCTCACCACCAGCGAAGGAAAAATTACTTCGGCGAACAACGTGGAGTTCAGCCTCGACAGCGTGCAGTATCTCGAAGGAAAGCTCAGGGAGGAGTTCTCGCGATACCCGCCCATTGTTTTTGACTTCTATTCGGGAAGGCTTGGCGGGAATACCCGCTCCAGGAACATCCGATACTACTATTACAAAGACTCAAAGGTGTTTACCAATCTGAAGAATTACACTGAAGAGCTGATTAACTCTTTCTTTTCGGAAGTCGTTATCAATTCCGCTTCCCTTCCGGTGATTATCACCGACAGCTCGAAGCACGAGGTCATTGCCTCAGGGAATGTCGACGAGCAGGCCATTGCCGACAGCCTGGCCCTGCAAAAAAAGCTTGCGCAGATGGAAGATGAAAACACGCCCATCCGCATCGATTTTACGGGCTACGGCACCAGCTTTATCTACTACCGCGATTCGTTCCTCTTGCGGCAGTTCCGCTACTACCCATACATCCAGTTTGGGGTCATCGGGCTGTTTATCTTCCTCGGGTACATGGTCTTCAGCGCAGCGCGCCGCTCAGAGCAAAACCAGGTGTGGGCCGGCATGGCCAAAGAAACCGCACACCAACTGGGCACTCCGCTGTCATCGCTCATGGCATGGATGGAGATGCTGAAGATGAAGGATGTGGACGAGTCGATTATCCGCGAAATGGAAAAAGATATCTTCAGGCTGGAAAACGTCACCCAACGCTTTTCTAAAATCGGATCGAAAGTCAGTCTGAAAGATGAAAATATTATTCCGGTGATTCATGAAGCGGTGGAATACCTCAAAAGCAGGACCTCCAAGAAGGTGAAATACCAGATGAACTTCAGGCCCGACGAAGTGATGGCGGCCCCGGTCAACAAATACCTGTTTCAGTGGGTGATTGAAAACCTGTGCAAAAACGCCGTGGACGCCGTGAGTGGAAAGGGCACCATCACCATCGACCTCGAAGAGAATGAGAAGTGGCTTTTTGTGGATGTGTCCGACACCGGGAAAGGCATCGACCGCGACCAGCTCAAAAACATCTTCGACCCCGGATTCACCAGCAAACAGCGCGGCTGGGGTCTCGGGCTCACCCTCGCCAAGCGCATCATCGAATATTACCACAAAGGAAAAATCCAGGTCAAAGAATCCATTCCCGGCAAGGGAACCACCTTCAGGATACAGCTTGCAAAGGCAGGAGAGTAAAGTTTAGTAAAACAGATTAATTCCACATTAAGGTGCTCTCCCCCTGGTTGTAGGTGAGACTTTTGACAGCATTGTAGTGATGAGCATGGTTGATTAGAATTTTAACCTGTAAGTTCAGTAAAAGTGAATAATACCACCCAAACATACCCTCCCCCTGCTTGTAGGGGGAGTTGGAGGGGGTAACAATACCGTTAGCTTAAATACTCACTAAAATGTATAGTTCCACCATAAGGTGCTCTCCCCCTGCTTGTAGGGGGAGTTGGAGGGGGTAACAATACCGTAGGCTAAAAAACAAACACTATTGTATAATTCAATCATCCGTTTTTTTACCCCTCTAAATCTCCCCTACGAGCAGGGGAGACTTAAGAAGCGTTTTGATTTATTGGAAAAGCTAAATACAACTTATCGTTAAAAGATCACTCAAAAAAGTTATTTTTCACCCTAACGAACTCTCCCCCTGCTTGTAGGGAGTCCCGAAAGTTTTCGGGAGGAGGGGGTAACAATACCGCAAGCTAAAAAACAAACCATAGATTAAAGAACCCACCACTCTCAACAAAAAAGATAGAAATCCCGTACCTTTATTGCAACCTCAAAACTAATAATTATGCTATACCGTGAGATTAAAGAAAAGGCTCGAAAACTCAGAAAGAATCCGACAGAAGCAGAGAAATGTTTATGGAAGTATATTAGAAATAAACAGCTTAACGGAAAGAAATTTCTCAGACAACACCCGATTGTTTATGAAATAAACAAAAAGGAGCTGTTTTTCTTTATTCCAGATTTTTATTGTTCTGAAGCTAAGCTGGCGGTGGAACTTGATGGTGGAATTCATGACTACACCAAGGAGCGTGATAAAAATCGTGATAATATTCTTGATAGCAAAGGAATTAGGGTGATCAGAATAAAGAATAAAGAGTTACAAGATATCGAAAGTGTTTTAAACAAAATAAAGAAAGCCCTGGATTGTGACACTTAAATAGTATTAATATATAGCTGATACTCGTTCTAATACCCCTCTTCCCGAAAACTTTCGGAACCCCTACGAGCAGGGGAGACTTTTGACAACTTAGTAGTCATGGGAAAGTTTGATTAGTGTTTTAAGCTTAAATACTCACTAAAATGTATAGTTCCACCATAAGGTGCTCTCCCCCTGCTCGTAGGGGGTCCCGAAAGTTTTCGGGAGGAGGGGGTAACAATACCGCAAGCTAAAAAACATATCCCAAACCTAACACCCCCTGCCCCAACCCATCACAAAACTAAATTTTGTGTTAAAACACCAAATGCAACGAACTATCCGGCTTTGATGTCTCTCTATCAATCAGAAATTAGTTATTTTCGTCCGGTTATTAGTCATAAATACCAACCAGGACACAAAGAGGAATCACATGAAAAAATTTACACATCTGCTGTTGTTAATTTTTACACTGCAATCGTTTACCCTGCTGGCGCAGCGCGAAAACAGCCTGCCACACGGGATGACCGCCGAGGAGCTGGAGCGCAGGGATGAAATAGGAAGAGACTTTTTCGAGACCGATCCCCCGGAAGGGGAAGTGAGGGCCATTGCCGAATTTGAGCCCATGGAATCGGTGTTGATCCGCTACCCGCTGGGCATCCCGCTCGACCTTGTGGCCATCATGTCGGAAGAGATTTTGGTATCCACCATCGTAAGTGGCACCTACCAGGAAAACAATGCCATCGAAGATTTTGAAGATGCAGGCGTCAACATGGACAATGTCACGTTCATCCACGCCCCCACCGACTC
>JAASSU010000300.1 GCA_021767705.1 Bacteroidota bacterium
CCTTTCTCGAAGTGGGAGTAAATATTTTCTGCAATCACAATTCCATCGTCCACCAAAATACCAATGACCAGCAACATCCCGAAAAGGGAAATCATATTGATGGTGATATCGTAGAGGTGGGCGATCATAAACATTCCGAGGAAAGACGCCGGAATACCAAAAGCCACCCAGAAAGAGAGCCTGAAATTAAGGAATAAGCCAAGGGAGATCAAAACCAGCACTAATCCGATAGCGCCGTTTTCGTAGAGCAGGTTGAGGCGCTGCTTGAGCACATCCAGAAAATCAAAGGTCACCTCAAGCCGGGCATTGGTATGGCGCTCATTAAAATCTTTAACGTAACTATGGATGTATTCAGAAATTTCATCCAAATCTTCTTCCGGCAGTTTTTGAATGTTGAAGGAAATGGAACGGTTTCCATCCATAAACGAACTCTGCGAAATATCGTTAAATTGCAGCTCAACAGTTGCCACATCGCGCAGGCGGAGATAACTACCATCGGGGTTGGCCCTGAGGATAATGTCACCGATTTCCTGGGGGTCTACACTTCGGTTGCGCGTACGGATCAATATCTCCTCCTCATCTGATTTGATTTGCCCCCCGGAGATATCCTGGTTGTTGATGGCAATCGCGCGCGAGATTTGGTCGAAGGTAAGGTTATAGCGCAACAAATTTTGCTCCGAAATTTCGACGGATATTTCGAGTGGTGGGTATCCGCTGACTGTTAGCTGGGATATCGGCCCTGAGGTAAGCAGGTCGAACTCTATTTCATCGGCCAGTTTCTTTAACTCCTTAAGGTCGGCATCGCCTGTGGCCACCAGCCCCATAAACATGGCCCGCGTTTTGCTTCGTTGTTTAAAAACCACCGGGCGTTCGGCATCTACGGGCAAAGAACTAATCCCATCCACCGCGTTTTTTACGTCCATCAGGGTTTCATCCAGATCGTACCGCCCCGTGGTTTCGATGTTAACTACTGCAAAGTTTTCTGATGAAGTTGAGGTTACCTCCTTGATGCCTACGATACCACGGATAGCCTCTTCGATGCGCATGGTGACCCCCTCTTCCATCTCTTTTGGAGAGGCCCCCGGGTAAGCTACCTGCACCGTAATCATTCTGGGTGTACTCTCGGGGAAAAAAGACTTCTTCATCTGAAGTATCCCGAATATCCCGGCAAGGAAAAAGACAAAAATGATCAGGTTAGCATAAAAAGGATATTTTACAAAAACAGAAACTAATTTCCTCATATCTTTTTGATTACAAAATTTCTACAGGCGTACCTTCTTTAGCATTAATGAGCGGCTCGGTAACAATCATCGTTCCTTCATCGAGGCCCGAAAAGAGCAATGTTTTGTCGTAGAGTTTATGAACCACCAACGAAGCTTCGTGCAGTTTTCCATTTTTTACCACATAGGCATTCCGGCCATCAAACACAGCATTGCGTGGCAGCACCATGGCACGGTCAATTATACGCCCCTTCATGGTTGCAACCAGGTACTGCCCCTGGTAAAGCCGGGTTCCTTTTTCATTCTTTATGCTCACAAAAACACTTTGCGACTGTGTGCCCTGGTCCACAAAAGCCGCTTTGCGCGATACAGTACCTGTGTATCGAAGATCAGTGCCTTTGGAGGTAAGGGCCACATGGTCGCCCACACCCACAAAACTTGCCTCGGAGGCAGGCACAGGCACCTCCACTTCCAACACGTCTGTACGAATCATTTTTGCAATACGGCTTCCGGGGTTGGCCACCGCCCCTTTTTCAAGCAAGACCTCCGTAAATGTTCCGTCGAAAGGCGCCCGGATGGTATATTTTTTTAAAACCTCTTCCTGACTGAGAATGCTGTAATAATTTCCCAGCAAATTCCGTGATGAAAGAAAAACTTTTAACTGGTTGTTGCCGATTGAAGGCAGTGGAGGGAATGGTTTCTTGATATCAATTCCATTGAAAAATTGCTGCCACCGCTGAAACGCATCGGGATAATCGATCTTGATATCGGGAAGGCTGCTCGCCAGAATATTGAGGTAGTTACTCTTCATCGACCGCAAGCTGTATTCCATATCTTTTTTAAAAATCTTTACGAGAGTATCCCCTTCCTTAAAAGAGATGCCTTTTCTTAAGGTTACGCCGCCCCCCATAATACGACCCTGCACTTGCGATATTAGATCCACACTGCGGCGTGAGATGACCCGCCCAGATGCTATTACGCTGACCTGCTGAGGACTGTATTTTACAGGGACTGCTTTTACAAAATATTTTTCTGCTTTTTTCTCTGACTGGGGCGGGGCTTCTTCCTGGCTTGAGAAATACTTGTTTAAAGCAAAGGCCATTGCCAGCAAGGCCACAATCAGACCTATCGTAATAAGAAGTCGCTTATTCATAAATGTGGTTTTTTTGATCGATAATCTCGAAATGCTCTTCAATAACACTGATTAAAACAATATGTTTTGGATGTACGATTCAGGCTTGCAAATGTAACATCTATTTTGCCAGTGGAAACATTTTTTCTGTGAATACCCTGATCTTATCGATGAGTTTGGAAAAATGATCTATTTTCGCAGCGAATTTAAAAACAGACAGTCGCAAAATCCTGTCTCTAAAAAAAACTACGAATGAAAGCGTATAGATCACTTTACTTTTCCTCTCATTTTCCGATAGTTATTTCACGAGACTTATTTGGTTTTGACTTCTTTTGCGACTTCAGCAAAAAGAAAAACTATGCTTAATAAAGAACAAAAGTTGTTGCTGATTTTAGCCATGACTTTCATCAGCATGCTGGTGGTCAGCAACATCATTGCCGTAAAAACCATTATAGTGGGCGGCCTTATTGGTCCGGCGGCCGTGTTGTGTTATTCACTCACCTTTGCCGTTTCTGATACCATCTCTGAACTGTGGGGCCGGAAAACCACACAATTTGTGGTGAATATAGGTTTTGGAGCAGCTATCCTGGCGGCCATTTTTATCAAACTGGCCATAGAGATGCCGGGCTCGCCCTTTTGGGAAAACCAGGACGCGTTCGAATCGATACTCGGAAGCAACCTTCGCATTGTTGCTGCCAGCCTCGTTGCCTACTTTGTGAGCCAAAGCCACGATGTGTGGGCCTTCCATTTCTTGAAAAACAAAACCAATGGCCGGTTTTTATGGCTGCGCAACAACCTGTCGACGATGGTGTCGCAACTCATCGATTCGGTACTTTTTATCACTATCGCCTTTTATGGCACGGGCGCTCCGGTGGTTCAAATGATTTTAGGCCAGTACCTTCTTAAGCTGATAATAGCTGCCGCCGATACGCCCATTGTTTATTTGTTAGTGGCCTGGATAAAACCCAAACTAAAGCCTGCCCATGCCTGAAAACAGTCCTGAAAGCAAACATCTCGGAAAAAAAAGCGCTGTTCCGGAAAGTTATTATCCTTCGGTTTTAGTGGCTGTGCCCAGAGCCCTGAACCGGGCTGGCTGTGGAATTGATTCGATAGAAACATTTATGAAAGGCTGGGATGTATGGCATGCCTATGAAGCTGGTTTTCTGACAGACAATGGATTGCCCGTGACCGGTATCCTGAAAATCGTCTACTCTTCTGAAACCCCCTTCCTGGTGGAGAGCAAGTCATTGAAGCTTTACCTGAACTCCTTCAACGAGGAAAAGCTGGGAGCCAACAAAAAGGAAGCCGCAAAAATGTATGAAGACAGTGTAAAAAAGGATCTGGAAAAGCTACTTAAAGGAGAGGTTTATGTTAAACTGCATTCTCATACTACTGACTTAAAGCCATTGCCATGGGATAATTTCGATATCATCGAAGATATGGAAGGCGCTGCTGAAACATGCTTAATGGAATCAGGTAGCAACAAAAACCTTTTAAAGGTTGATGAAGGCGTTTCAGATTTGAGTGTGGGCACTCACCTC
>JAASSU010000301.1 GCA_021767705.1 Bacteroidota bacterium
CTTGTCGATGAGAAGGGTTTCCCCTTCGTTAAACCTGAATGGTTTCTTAGCTGACATAATCTGAAAATTCCGCAGCAGCGGGTAAAAAGGTGAACACTTCGCAATCGGGTAGCAAAGCCAAATGCCTTGCTATGCCAGAGTGCATAAAAAACGCTTGGTGAGAGGGCCTCTTTTAATCGGCTTTTCGCATTATGGCCACAATCTCAACGGCATATCCGGCCAGCACCAAAATGGGAGCCAACGTCAGACGACGAAAGTTGAAAATTTCCTTGCTGAATTCTTCCGGGTTATCGCTGCCACCGCCAATCATCAAAAGATAACCAACGAGCAATAAGCCGAGGCCAATAAACATCAACTGGTAATTTTTCTTTCCGAAAGCATATCTTTTTCCTTCTTGTTCAGGCTTTTCCGCTTTAGTTTTTATTTTCTGTTTTGATTTTGCCATCATATTTTTTACTGATAAAGTTTGTCGTTTTGAATGTTAAGATATTTCCGCACTGCAAAGAAGGTTGAAATCCACGATATGAGCAGTCCGGCCACTATTACACCACCGGCAATCATCCCGTAAAGGGTATAATGCGAGAGGTCGAGAAGTTCAGGAATTTTTTGTTCTCCGAAATAAATGAGGACGCCCATCAACACAATGGTTATCAGTGAGCCCATAAAGCCGTAAAAAACTCCTTGCTTAAGGAATGGCCTTCGGATAAAGCCCTGTGTAGCGCCCACCAGCTGCATGGTTTTAATCAAAAACCGTTTAGAGTAGACTGACAGCCTGATGGTGTTGTTGATGAGTGCAAAGGCGATGAGCATCAAAAGGATACTAAACCCAAGCAAGATGATGCTCAGCTTTTGGATATTGTCGTTGATGGTTTTCACCATCGACTCTTGGTAGTCCACTTCTTTTACTTCGCTGTTGCGCATCAGTTTTTGTTCAATGCGTTTGAGGCTGTCGCTGACCGCATAACTTGCCTTCAGCCTCACATCGATGGTGGGGTGCAAAGGATTATATCCCAGAAACCCAATGAAATCTTCGCCCAGCTCTTCTTTCAGTTCATCGGCAGCTTCGTCGATTGGCGTGTGCCTCGTCGACTTTACGTAATCTTCCACCTCAAGGCGTTTTTGAAAACGAATGACATCAATTTCACTCACATCTTTATTCATCGTGATGGTGAAACCAATGTTTTCGCGCACATATTCCGAAACTTTTTGCGCATGCAGAATGATTGTCGCCAGCATACCCAACACAAAAAGCACCATCGTGATGCTCATCAACGTGGTGACATGTGCACTTTTAAGTTTCCTTTTATAATAACGGTCTTCTGACTTGGGCATACCTCTGTTTTAAAGTGCTAAAATAACAAAATTCCTTCAGGGAATTTTTGTTTAAAAGCTTATGCTGTTTTCTTTATGATTTTTTAAGGGTTATAAAAGTAATTTCGGGCGGGCAGTTAAACCGTATGGGAATTCCTGATACCCCGCACCCTCTGCTGGTGTATCCGGTCATGCCGTGGTAATTCCACATGCCGGCAGTATACTCATTTCCTTCGAATTGGTGGGTGATGATTGCTTTTTGGTTAGGAAGGCAAATTTGTCCGCCATGTGTATGGCCCGAGAGGTAGAGTTGGTATCCGTTTTTTGCCGCAAAATCGCGCAGTTCGCTTGTATGAATCATGGCTATTTTAAAGCCTTCAAGCGGACGCTCCAGCGCCAGGATAGCTTGTTCGCTGAAGTAGTAAAACGGATCATCAGTCCCGGTAAGGAATATTTTTTCCCCGTCTTTTTCAAAAACCGCCGATTCATTTACCAGCAAGCTGATGCCAACTTCTTCCTCGTATTCAGCCATCAGGTAGGTGTCGTGATTCCCGAGCACTGCCCATTTCCCGAAAGGGGGATTCAGGGCATCTGAAATTCGTTGCATAGGTTTGATGATAGGGCGGAAACTACCGGAGGTGTCGCGACGGTAATCGCCGTTTAAGAATACAGTGTCATAGTGATTACCTTCAATAGCATTGAGAATGTTTTCTTCATGACCGGGCAGGCTGTCGATATGGAGATCGGTGAGGTGCAAAATGGTAAAGCCATCGAAGGCTTCGGGGAGGTCGTCAAAAGAGAGGGTGATCCTCTCCACCTTGACCTCCTGTGCATTTTGTATGCCTTTCTGGTAAAGGCCCCCGAGCTTCAGAAACCACCTGAACACACGCAGTAGTTTTTCGAACGTTGACCATTGACTGCGGCTTTTCTTGCCACTTCGTTTGTATTTGTGTTTGCCCGACTCTAAAGATGCACGCATGGCCGCCCAGATAATCCGGCGCTCACGCTGTCTTCCAATAATTATTTTTCTGGCATTCATTGCTGCGGTTTTTTCTCCGAATATTTCAGAAAAATACAAAATAATGGCGAGTTATTTCCTCAATGCCTTAATGTCTTTTGCAGAAAGTCCTTCAGGACTGATGCCCGCCTTGCGGCATTCGAGGTAGATGTGGATAGCTTTGGCCATCATTTCCAGCTTGTCGAACGCCTCTTCCGGCGATTCTGCCACGGCCAGGCTGCCATGCTTTTCCCAAACTACCGTATCGAAAGTATTTATCTTTTTTGCAGTCTCATTACCTATTTCGATAGAACCAGGTTGCAGGTATGGAACAAACCCTGTTCCTTCAGGCATAAACATGGCAATTTCAGGAAGCATGGACCAAAGCGTCTGATTGAGCTTTTCCTCGTCAAGCATTTCCTTGAAATGAGATAGCACAATAGCCTCGGTCATGTGCACGTGCAGCAACACTTTAGCAGGATGTTTTCTTTTCAGAAGTGCCTCCTGCACCGCGAGGTGTGTAGGTATTTCGGAAGTGGGTTTTATTTTTGACAGGGTGGCTTTTTCATGGGCATAAAGGTGATAATGGCTGGCGTTTTTGTTAAACCGGAGCAGGCACAAGGCTTTTTTTGGGCTTTTAGCAAGCGTTCTGAAACGGCTTCCCGATAAGGAAACCAGCAGTGACTGGCCGGCAAGCCCGGCGTGTTTTTCTTCTACAGCAACATTTTCATTGACAAGCTGAAAACCTGTAAGCTCGTCATCAATCAGTTCAGATACGTTTACTGATAGATTTCCCGAGCCGGCTTCTCCCCAGCCTGCTTCCACAACCAACTTGGCTACTTGGGCAATTTCTTTTAAAAGGATTTTCAATGCTTTGCTCATGATGCTCAATCTCTTTTTTGCTGGAAGAAGGTTTGCAGTATGGTTTTTGACTCCTCCTCATAGGGTCCGGCGATAAACTCGGTGGAAGGATGCAGAATTTTATCCGAGATTCTCCGAAACCCGCGTTTATCATCCGCGGCAGCGTAAACCACTTTCCCGATTTGAGACCAGTAGAGCGCACCGGCGCACATCACGCATGGCTCCAGAGTAACGTACATAGTGCACTCATTCAGGTATTTTGTTCCCAGGGCATCCATAGCGGCAGTGAGAGCCTGCATTTCGGCATGGGCCGTTACATCGGTGAGGTTTTCGGTGGCATTGTGGGCGCGCGCCACTACCTGGTTGTTGCACACAACCACTGCACCCACCGGAACCTCATCCTGTGAAAAAGCTTTTTCGGCTTCTTTTAAAGCCTCTTTCATAAAAGATTCATCGGAATAAACAGACAGCATAGCTTGGTTTTTTCGGTACTATCAGCGAAAATACAACAACTCAGCAAATGCGGGAATAAAAGTTTTATCAGAAAAAAAAGCAGGGATATTTAAACTTTACTGAGACAAAGTATGTTTGGCAGGTGTTGCTAAAAAAATAACAACAAAGTCAGGCCGGAGAGCCATGCTCAGTTTTTCTGTAAATCTTTTAATAATTCGCTAAAAGTTAGTAAAATTGCAGTCTTAAATTTCACAAA